>NZ_BOVJ01000091.1 GCF_018403665.1 Paenibacillus cisolokensis | reverse complement strand
GCAGTATTCACCGCCTTCAGCTGTTACTAGGCCGCCCCTGACCCGTTGGAAGGTGCCGCTCGGGCGGTGACCGGCGGCAGCGGTGCGCTGGCATAGACTTCCTTAGACAAAACAAGGGGACGATCCCCAGGTCATTCCAGACCTTCGGGATAGCCCCCTTGTCGGCGGTTACCAGGCGTAGGCTCGCGGAGCCTCTCCGCCGGGTCCCGGGAATATTTCGTCCAGCTTGGCCAACGTTTCGTCGTCCAGCTTCAGCTCCACAGCGCGCAGCGTCTGCTGGAACTGCTCCAGCGTCCGCGGGCCGATAATCGGCGCCGTCACCGCCGGATGCGCAAGCGTCCAGGCGAGCGCAACCGTCGCCTCCGATTCGCCGAGCTCCTTGCACAGCTTCGAGAACCGCTCCAGCTGCGGACGCAGCTTCTCGAGCCGCTCCTTGAGACGGGCCGTTCTCGTGCCTTCCTGCGGCTGCAAGTTGCCGCCAAGCAGGCCCCCGTCCAGCGGACTCCAGGGGATGACGCCGATGCCATGCTCCTCGGCCGCCGGCAGCACTTCCAGTTCCGGCAAGCGGCACAGCAGGCTGTACTTGTGTTGCTCGGATACAAGGCCGAGCAAACCGCGCTTCTCGGCTTCATATTGCGCCTTCACCAGATCGCGGCCGGCAAAATTGCTGGCCCCGACGTAGCCGATTTTCCCTTGAAGGCGGTGAACTTCGAACGCGTTCCACAGTTCGTCCCACGACACGTTGCGGTCGACGTGGTGCATTTGATACAGCTCGATATGGTCCGTCTGCAATCTGCGCAAGGAATCTTCCAGATGGCGGCGGATTTTGTAAGCCGACAGCCCGGCGCACTCGTTCGGATCGACGACCGGTTCCTGCATGCTGCCGTACACTTTCGTGGCCAGAATTACTTTCTCCCTCCGGCCGCCTCCTTGGGCGAACCAGCGGCCGATAATTTCCTCGGTCCAGCCCCGGTGCTCCGTACCGCCATACACATTGGCCGTGTCGAAGAAATTGACGCCGGCGTCGACGGCGGCATCCATAATGCGGAATGCCTCCTTCTCCTCCGTGTTCGGACCGAAATTCATCGTGCCAAGACAAAGTCTGCTCACTTTCATGCCCGATTTGCCTAGCGTTGTGTACTCCATGTTTCGCAACCTCCTTCTCTTCTCGTTCGGTTAGGTTGGATGGTACAACTCTATTATAGCGAACCTTAATTTTCCTGATAAGAACGGAATTCAAAGTTACTTACGGAAGCGAAGTTTACTAGATACACTCCGATGCAAACGGCGTTCTTCAATCTATAACCAGCAGCACTTCGTTCAGCGAAAGCAATGCGCGGGGATCGATCTTGAGCGTTGCGAGCGGATCTCCGGTTCCGCCGTATACGGCTGAATAATGCAGCAGCCGTCTGTCCACGACAGCGGGAAGCGAATGGCCGATCATCGGCACGCTGCCGGCTTCGAACCCGGTCGCCCGCTTCACCTCTTTCGGCGGTGCGAGACAGACGCTGCTCGATTCCAGGCGTTCAGCAAGTTCCGCAAAATCGACCGGTCCACGGTCGCCCGCCACAGTCAGCGCCACATAGCCTCGGTCAGTGGACAAAATAAGCGTCGGCGCCGTCTGGCCGGCATCGATGCCGAAATAATCGGCTCCTTCCCGTGCGGATCGGATCGGCCGTTCATGGCGAATCCATTCGTATTCGTAACCGCTCCTGTCTAGCAGCTCCCGTATAAGTTCCAATGCCCGCCCCCCTTTTCTCCAATACCTGGGCTTCCATTAGGCTTTTCTCTTCTCCTTTTCGCTTTCAGCCGCTTGCCAGCCCAGCACGAATTTTTCATGCCGCCGGTCTTCCCTGATCCGGTCCAATGAACCGAAATAACGTTCTATCGCATATTTCTGGGAATCATGGGCGCGCAATGCCGCAGCCTTGACCGCCCAGTACGGTTCCGTTTCCACCGCGAGATCCGGCTTCTTCCCGTCCGAATCCATCGCCGGGAACCAGGAGTAATAGAGAAACCGGACATTCGGGCATCTTCCGCCTGTTGCGGCAGCAGTGGCTGCCCGCGAGATCGCGATATGGTCGGGATGTCCGTTGCCTCCGTCCGGCGGAAACGTAAAGACGGCTTCGACCTTGTGCTCGCGCAAAAACCGCTCGACCGCAGCGACAAGCTCGTCGCCCGCCTCGTTCAATCGTCCGTCGGGGTAGCCGAGCTGCACGACGTTCTCCAATCCTAGCAGCTCCGCCGCCTCCGCCATCTCCCGGTCGCGGATAGCCGCAAGCTCGGCTTTCGACACATGGCCGTAATCGCCGTTCTTCTGTCCCGCATCCCCGCGCGTGGCGACGAGCAGGACGGGACGTCCGCCGCAATCGGCGATTTGCCGTATCAAGGCCGCGCTCAAAAACGATTCATCGTCCGGATGCGCGTATACGAAACCCGCTTTCGTCCAACTGTTCATTCGGTTCCCTCCCCGTATATCGTATCGCGCATCGCGCAGCATCCGCAATCGACGTATCCCCTAGCCTAGCCGGGAATATGCCGTCCGCGGACACCGTACCCGGGCGGGAATCCGCCATCCGCGGACACCGTAACCGCTTATTCGTCGCCCAAGTAATATTCACGGAGCGCGTCCGCAACGCCGAGCGGATTGCTGCGCAAATCTTTCGCGCTGAAGAACAGATCGCCTTTCACTTCGGAATAACGCTTATTATACTCCAGCTGTCTGACGATTTCCTGCGCCGACTGCCAGCCCGCTTCATTCGTCCCCAGCTTGTAAGGCGAATGTCCGATGTACAGCTTGACGTCCGTTCCGCGGACTTCCTGCGCCCACCAATCGACCAGTTTGTCGTAGCGGGCGTTCGCAAACGAGAGGCTCCAATAAATTTGCGGCGCGACATAGTCGATCCATTCGTTCCGGATCCAGGTCCGGACATCCGCATACATATTGTCGTAAGCGGTGACGCTCGCTTTCGTATCCGACCCTGTCGGGTCGACGGAGCGGTTGCGCCATACGCCGAACGGACTGATCCCGAATTCGACATCGGGCTTAGCGGCATGAATGGACTCGCCAAGTTGCTTGACGAACGCATTGATATTGCTGCGGCGCCAGTCACCGGGTTCGAGTCCTTCCGGGTTGTAAGCCTTGAAAGCGGCCTCGTCCGGAAAGTCGCCGCTCGACGGATAGAAATAATCGTCCAGATGGACGCCGTCGATTTCATATCCGTTCACGACTTCCATAATCGCGTCGACAATATGCCGCCTTACTTCGGGAATGCCGGGGTTCAGATACAGCTTTCCGCCCGATTCGACGATCCAGTCCGGATGCAGCCTGGCGGCATGATTGGGAGCCAATGCGCCGATATTCGCGTCCGTACTTGCCCGAAACGGATTGAACCAGGCGTGAAATTCCATCCCCCGCTTGTGCGCTTCCCCGATCATGAACGCCAGCGGATCGTAGTCCGGCGCCTTCCCTTGCGTGCCGGTCAGAAATTTGGACCATGGCACGAGCGCCGACGGATACAACGCGTCGCCCGCAGGCCGCACCTGTACGAAGACGGCGTTGAGGCCCATCTCCTGCAGTTCGTCCAGCAGCGCGGCGAACTCCGCTTTCTGCCGCTCCGTATTGCCGTATGAGCCGGCCGACGGCCAATCGAGATTGAATACCGTAGATATCCAGGCGCCTTTCAGGCCCTTGTCCCCGCCTCCGCCGCCGGGTACGGACGGCGACGCTCCGCCGGAACGAAGGGTAATCGTCTTCGCCTTCTGATTCCACACGACGTCCAGTCCGAGCTGCTCGCCGACAAAACGAAGCGGCACCATAATTCTGCCGTTTCGGTCCTGCACCGAAGCGGGGAGCGGCAGACGGCTTCCGTTCACGAGCGCATACGTTTGGCCGTTCGTCAGCATAATGACCGCATTCGCCTTGCGAATGGTTACCGTCTTCGTCCGCTGATTCCAGCCGACAGCTGCGCCGATATTCTCGCTGATGACGCGCAGCGGCACCATCGTAACGTTCAGCTTCGGCACGACATAGGGCGATACGTCGCTGTCGATTTTGACCGTCCAAAAAATGGCAATGTCGGGCGAAGAAGCGCCGGCATAAGCCGCAGGCGCGACAAACGAGAAGAATAACGTGAGCGTCAGCCATTTTACGAACCGCGCGCGGAATTTCATCAATGAAAGAGACCTCCCGATCGTGTGGTGGTCGATTGCAACCGTTTCAGACGATTAGACGCTCGTACCTGCCTTTTTGTTTCGTCGCGGTCCGAATATTTGTTGATGCCTAACGGCCATGCCGTTTCCAATCGGTTTTGATATTGTAAGGTTAACAGATTTCGGTATAATGAAATAAATATCATGAATAGTTTGAATAATCTATATAAGGCGGGTTAATGACGATGGTCGAAAATTTGGAGTGGTACCGGACGTTCTACTTTACGGCCAGGGCGGGGAGCTTCTCCAAAGCGGGGGAAATGCTGCATATTACGCAGCCGGCTGTCACGCATTCCATCAAGCAGCTGGAAACCCGGCTCGGCGGCCAGCTTTTTCACCGCACGCCGAAAGGCGTGACGCTGACCGCCGAAGGAGAGGCGCTGCTCGCTTATGTCGAGCAGGCGTATCATCTTATCGCCGCCGGCGAACGCAAAATCTCCGACATGCACGATTTGCTGACCGGCACGATTCGGATCGGGGCCGGCGATACGCTCTGCAAACATTATTTGCTGCCGGCTCTTCAAGCTTTCCATGCCGATTATCCCGGTATCCGCATCCAGGTCGTCAACCGGACGACGCCGGAGACGATCGAAATGCTGAAGGACGGGACCATCGATGTCGGCATCGTCAACCTGCCCGTCGAAGACCGGCTGCTGCATGTAGAAGAAGGCGGCAGGCTGCAGGACTGCTTCGTAGCCGGTCCGGCTTATGCGCATATAGCCGAACAGGCGCTCCCGTGGGAGCGCCTGTCCGAATACCCGCTTATGATGCTCGAACGCGGCAGCCGGTCCAGGGAATTCGTCGATGGATTCGCTTCCGCCCGGGGCTGCCGCCTTCAGCCGGACATCGAGCTTGGCAGCGTCGATCTGCTTATTGAATTCGCCAAGCGCGGATTCGGCATGGCTTGCGTCATCCGGCAATTCGTCGAACGTCAGCTCAAATCGGGGGAATTGTTCGAAATCCGGTTGAACGAGCCTCTGCCGTCCCGCGGCATCGGTATCGTAACGCTCCGCAGCGTGCCGTTGTCGGCGGCGGCCAGAAAACTGGTCGGCATGCTGCCGCGCGGATAACGCTCACGACAGTCCTTCATGCCGATCCCAGTAAACAAGTTACCCAGCCGGAATATCAAACCGTAACCCGCTGCTCCTCTCAACGTTTCAGGAAATGGGCAAAAACATCATCGTAACGGGCAAATTGCTTCCCGAAGCGAGCGTAAATACGATATCGAGCGTTTCGGCGAACGGTCCGGTACGGTACAGCACGGCTGCTTCGTTCGCATTGCGCAAAATGCTGTCGTTCGTCACCTTAACCACTTGCCCGTTGATCAGAAACGCGCCGGTGTAATGCCCGCCCCGTGCGTTCAGGGCGACGACCGTATTCGGGGCGACTTCGACCTTCATCCGGTACAATACCCCGAAGTTGCCGAGATTGTGCTCCGGCCGGCCGGTCGTAGAGTCAAGTCCGTATAAATACGTATCCATCTTCCGGTCGCCGAGCACGATCCGTTTCGGCTCGTAGCCGAGCGGTTCCGTAATGACCAGTTCGCGGTCGGCATCGTAGAACGTTCCCCGCACATGCAAGCCGTCGCGCGGCATAATTTTGAGCGTATCCATTTCCGTTAGCGGATCTTTGGACGGATCGAGCACGACAATGCGGAATTGGATCTCCTTGTCGGTCACGACATCCCCGTATGCCGAGAATACTTGGCCCGGCTTGATCGGCACCTTATTCAGATCGTTCATGATGACTTTCGATTCGCCCGGCTTAAGCGACGTCCATACCGGCTCTGCGTCCGCCGCGAGCGATTCCAGGTAACGGGCCGTGGACAGCCGGCCGCTCGTCGAAACATATTTGATCGGACCGCCCATGCCGAATGCCTTGATGCCGACTTTGGCCGACGTGCGATTCGGGTTGGTGGCGATGAGATACATCTTGACGGGACGTCCGATCTGGTTCAAGTTGTGGAACAGGAAGCGGACTTCGCCCTTCAGCCGGTCTTCGTAGGCTATGCCTTCCTCCACCCACGTTTCGGGGCTGTTGCTGCGTACCATCTGCGCCTTCTGCGAACGGAAGGTGTAAGGCACGGTCGGAATATCGAGCACCGCCCCTCCGCTGATCGCATATTTCTCTCCGACCGGCGTGAACCGCAGACCGAACTCTTCACGGGTATACATCACTTCGTCCGTGATGTATACCGTGACGCTCTTCTCGCTCTTCAGCCCGCCGCCATCCTCCACCTGAAGCGTAATCGTCTTCTCGCCCGGCACGAAGAAAGCCGGTTCCTTGCCCTTCCATGTCCGCTTGCGGATATCGTTGCCGTCATCGGTGCTTCGATCCGTATAGACGATCGGCTCGCCGATCCGGTACACCGACTTGTCGGTCGTAAAGTCGGCAACCGGCGGCATATTCGGCTGCAGCACCTTGATCGTGACCGAGTACGGCTCGCTCCATATACCGTATACGTCCTGCACCCGGCGGGTAATGGTATACTCGCCCGGAAACAAGAATATGCTTTCGCGTCCCGTCCACTCCTCGTTGATGATCGGCAAACCGCGAGGATGCGAGGCACGGTCGCGATAATCGACCATCGTCTGACCGGCGAATATTTCCTTCGGAGATACGGTGAATGCCGCGATCGGGCGGGTCGTCCATTGCAACCGCACTTCACCGTCGGCGTCATGAAGCACGCTTCCGGTCAGCATCGCCCAAGTCGCCACCGGCACCATCAAAGAGCCTTTCAACGTATAGGCCGGCGCCGCTCCCATCACCTTCTCTCCGTTGGAAACGGCAACAGCGCTTCCCGATTTGAAGCGAAGTTCTTTGTTTCCAAGCACGGCGGTCGATTCCTTCGTCGTTTTGTTGTAGCCGATCTTGTAGCCGTAACTGGCGGCCAACGTTTTGAGCGGCGCGTACAATACGCCGTCTTTGTCGACGAGCGGCTGAACGGATTGGAACGCCAGACCGTTCAGAACCATTTCGGCGCTATCCGTACGCATCAGCAGTTCGTCCGTCGTAAAGGTATCCGGATTCACATCGTCCGGATTCGTCCCGTCCAAAGCCGAGCCGCCGCCGTCAGCACCCGATCCGTCCGTCACCGTCTCTCCGCCGCTTCCCCCTTCGTTCTCTCCTTCCGTGTCCGTGTTTCCCTGCCAATCTTGCGCCGCAACGGAGCCGTTCGACTGAACGGCATACGCCGAACCGCGCGCAGGCGATTCATTCGCGGCGGCCGCGCCCGTCGCTGCGCCAAGCGGTGCGGCGAGCAGCGTTACAACCGTCATCCATCTTACAAGTTTCATGCTCCTACTCCTCGTATCTGCAGATCGTTCTGCGCATAGTGGTAAATATCCCCTTTGATTAAACGAACGAATCGGCGGAAGGTTGCGGTTTTAGCAATAAACGACAAAAAAATGTTTCCTGACATTTCCATTAGCCGTCGCCCCTTGCAGAACGTGAACATTTACGGTATACTGCTGCCAATACGATACCGACCATTATGCCGATGAAGAGAATCCAACTCGGAGGCGTTCTCGTCAAGGGGATGATTGCGTCCCCCTAAGTTTACCGGCTGCCGTCCGTTATCGCGGTACCAAAGCGGATCGAACCGATTGCGGTTCGGTCAAGTTGGGTGGCACCGCGAGTCAAGCGCTCCTCGTCCCAAACGGATGAGGGCGCTTTTTATTTTTTCAAGGAGGCGGTTATATGCTTGACATGAACTGGATTCGGGAACATCGGGAAGAAGTGCAGCGGGCGGCCGACGGCAAAGGAATTCGACTGTCGGTCGGCGAACTGCTCGCCGCGGACGAACGTCGCCGGCGGCTGTTGAAGGAAGCGGAACAATTGCGGCACGCGCGCAACGAGTTGTCGCGCGAAGCGGGAATCGCCATGCGCGCGGGAGATGACGAACGGGCCGAAGAGGCGAAGCGCCGCGCGCGCGGCATCAACGAAAGACTGGCGGCGCTGGAGGCACAAGAGGCCGAGGCGAAGCGCCAGGTTCATGAACTGATGCTGCTCGTGCCGAACATCGTCTCGCCAGACACGCCGGACGGCGCATCGGACGCGGACAACGTCGAAATCCGTCGGGTAGGCGAACCTCCCGTATTCGATTACAAGCCGCTCGATCATGTCGAACTGGGCGTATTGCATGACATGATCGATATGCCCCGCGGAGTCAAGATGGCCGGCACCCGCAGCTATGTGTTGAAAGGGGCCGCCGCATGGTTGCATCGCGCGGTGCAGCAACTGGCGCTCGATCATCTGGCGGCCAAAGGCTTCACGCTGCTGGAAGTACCCGTCGCCGTCCGCGGAGAAGCCTTCGAGGCTGCCGGTTTTTTCCCGCTCGGCAAGGATCAGGTATACGGGATCGCAGGCGAAAATCTATGGCTCGCCGGCACTGCCGAGGTTCCGCTCGTCTCGCTCTATAGCGGCGAAACGATCGATCTCGCGGAGCCGATGCGGCTTGCCGCCGCATCGGCCTGCTTCCGCAGCGAAGTCGGATCGGCCGGCCGCGACGTGCACGGACTGTACCGGGTCCATCAATTCGCCAAGGTGGAACAGGTCGTGCTGTGCCGGGCGGACCCGGAACTTGCGGAAAAACTGCTGCAGGACATCACCGCGAACGCGGAGGAAATTCTGCAAATGCTGGAGCTGCCGTATCGCGTCGTCGCCGTCTGCATCGGCGACATGGCGCAGAAAACATACAAGCAATTCGATATCGAGACATGGATGCCAAGCAGAGGGGCGTACGGGGAAACCCATTCGTCGTCGTGTCTGCTCGACTTCCAGGCGCGGCGGGCCAATATCCGGTACCGGGATGCGGACGGGATCGCGCGATTCGCCTACACGTTGAACAATACGGCGGTCGCGACGCCGCGCATCCTTATTCCGCTGCTGGAAAACCACCAGCAGCCGGACGGTTCGATCCGCATTCCGAAGGCGCTGCGGCCGTACATGCAAGGACGGGAACGGCTGAAGCCGCCGGGCGGCGGAACGGTTTAACGTTAAGGTTAAGCAAAACCGCCGAACACTTTTCCCTGATCAGGAAAAGGTTCGGCGGTCCGATTGCCGCGCCCTTATTTTACCGTAATGCGCACCGTGGCCGTTTTGCCATCGAATATCGCTTTGACGGTCGCCTTTCCTTTGCCGGTAACGACGATGCGGCCGGCCGTCACCGTCGCGACTTTGCTGTTCGAGCTCGTCCATACCGCGCCGCTTGTCACGTCAACCGTTTTGCCGCCCTCGTACTCCGCTCTCAACGTGACGCTTTCCTGATCGCCAACCTTCAATTGCAGCGACGGAACCGAGGGAACGATTTTTTCAGCTTCGGCTTCACGACGAGCGGCACTTTAACCGTTTTGCCCTGATACGTTCCGGTCAGGATGCCGGTGCCTTCGGCAAGCGCCTTGACGGTCGAGCCTTTGACCGATGCCAGCTCGGGCGAGCTGACGGACCAGTTCATTTTCGAGCCGATCGAAACTTTCTGGCCGTTTTTGTAATAACCGGTGACGCGGATCGACTTGGAACGGTTCAAAAACAGCTCGAGCGATTCGGGTTCGACGACCATGCGCACGATTTCTTCTTCGACGGTTACGCGAACGGTCGCCTTTTTCCCGAGATAGGTAGCGGTCAGCGTCGCTTTCGAAGGAACGAGTCCTTTGATTTTCCCGTCCTTGATCAGCACGTTCGGCGTCGACGATTTCCATTCCGCGAGATCGCCGATGTCGTCGGCTTCTTCCCCGTTTTCATAAACCATCGTCAGTTTCGGCAGGCTCGCTTCCTTGCCCTTGATGACGCTCACGTCTGTCATATCGCTCAGCAGAAGAAGCGGCTTCTCATGAATGACGATCGTCACCGAATCCGAACGGTTCTTGACAGCCGCCGTCAGCGTGGCCGTCCCGGTTTTACGGGCAACCCACTTGCCGTTCTCGACCGTCACGACGTCGGGATTGCTGGACGTCCATTCGGCCAGATTCGTCACGTCGACCTTGGCGCCGGAAAGATCGGTGCCTTCCGCTTTCGGCAGATCGCCTTCGCCGCCGACGAACCCGTCCACCTTCTCCGGCACGATGACCACTTTGCCGATCGACGGATATACGGTGACCTGAACGGAACGGCTCAAACCTTTGTACGACGCCGTAATTTTGGCCGTGCCCGGCGCCATCGGCTTCAGCAAACCGCCTTCAACCGTAGCGACATATAGATTGGACGATTCCCATTTCGCGGCGTCCGTTACGTCAATCGGCTCCATATCCGGGTCGTCGGCCACCGTGACGCGAAGCTGCTGCGGCTCCTCGGACACGAGCAGGTGCAGCGGCTTGTCGACCGACAGATTCATCGCCTCGTGAGCAAGACGGACGATGACGGTGACAGACTTGGATACGCCGAGATACGAGGCTTGTACGGTCGTTGTGCCGGGACCGACCGGCGTCACCTTGCCGTCTTTCACCGTAGCGACGGACGGATTGCCACTCGTCCAGGCCGCTTCGTCCGTCACGTCTTCATTTTCCCCGGTCTTGCGCAGCGCAGTGGCCGTCAACTGCCGATCCGCATCCCCCGTCCTGAATTCGAGCATGCCGTCGGGGGTCAGCGTCATCGACTTGTACGGAGAGGTCACATCCAGCTTGATCGTATCGCTTCTGCCTTTATATTTGGCGGTAATCGTCGCCGTTCCGGACGCCACAAGGGTCACTTTCCCTTTGGAGACCGTCGCGACCGAGCTGTTCGATGTCGTCCAGACCGCATCGTCGGTCACATCGGTGACAGTCGTTCCTTTATGGGCGACAAGCGTAAACGAGGGCGTCTCCCCGAGCTCGACGTCAAGTGCGGAAGGAGCGGGCGCCGCGTCGCCCGGCCTGCCGATTTCCACTTTGTCGTAAGCGAAGCTGACGTTGACGCGCAGCGTAATCGGCGCAGCCGTTTTGTAGGTTGCGGTAATGTCGGCATAACCTTCGGTCAGCGCGGTGAGCACGCCTTTGTCGACCTTGACGACTTTACTGTTGGACGATGTCCAGCTCGCCTCGTTCGTCACTTCTTTCGTCGAGACGGTGCCTCCTGTGATGTTGGCCCACACTCTCAACGCATAAGGGGCGTCATCCACCTCCAGTTGCAGCGGGTTCGGTACGGACTGGAAATAAATCGACTGCACGGTTTCCTGGGCCGACGCCATGCCGGCGAAAGGCTGTACGAGCAGCGCCAGCGCCAGCAGGAACGGGATCCCGAGCTTCGCTTTGCGGCCGGTCAGCCTTTTTTTCAAACTTTCAAGCATGATTACCTCCTGAGCAAACAGTTTCGCGTTTTCCTGTAGTCCCGTTACACGGTTCTATGGGTATTAACGGCAAAAGGAGGCCGAATATGAAGATTTCGGAGCAAATTCCTGCGGGACCGGTAAGCAAGACGGCCATAACCGCCCGTTCGGCCCGGCAGGATACAAGCAGGACGGAGTGCGCTTGAAATAAAAAAACACGCCGGCCAAGGCGTGTCTCGTACATTCCGATCGTTATTCTGCGTTTTTGACGGCCGCCCGCAGCGTATGGGCAGCTTCGGGCTGCGCCGTTCGGAACGAAGTGCGAATCGTACGGGCGCCGCCCCCGCGCATCCATTGGCGGGTACGCCGGTCATTCTCCATCGCCACAAACAGACTGGCGCCGGCAATGACGAACAGCGCAACAGTTAACAGCGGAAACAGCACACTCATGATTCCATAATCCCTCCGGAACGGTCATAGAATGAAAATCATTATCATCATTATAACGTATCTTTCGCAAAATTCAATGCTTTCCCGGAAAAAAATTCGGCGGAAGGGGCCGGCCCTTCCGCCTATTGCCTTGCCG
>NZ_BOVJ01000090.1 GCF_018403665.1 Paenibacillus cisolokensis | reverse complement strand
ACTTTATACTATACAGCCTTCCGTCATGGCCCGTATTCATCGCCTGCAGCATGTCGAGCGCTTCGGCTCCCCGCACCTCTCCCACAATGATGCGGTTTGGCCGCATCCGCAGCGAGGCCCGGATCAGATCGCGAATCGAAATTTCGCCTTTGCCTTCCGTATTGGCATTCCGCGTCTCCAGCGACACGAGATTGGGCACGGTGGAAATCCGCAGCTCGGCGGAATCCTCGATCGTCACGATCCGTTCGTCCGAAGGAATGTACGCCGACAACGCGTTCAGGAACGTCGTCTTGCCCGTCCCCGTGCCTCCGCTGACGAAAATATTGTATTTGGCGGCAATCAGCTGCCGGAGCAGCGCGGCCGCTTCCCCGGTCAGCGAACCGAACCGGACCAAATCGTCCATCGTAAGCGGCTTGCCGGGAAACTTGCGGATTGTGACGGCCGGACCGCGAAGCGCGACGGGCGGCAGGACGACATGGACGCGCGACCCGTCCTTCAACCTTGCGTCGACGATCGGCGACGATTCGTTGACGACGCGATTGACACCGGACACGATCGCCTGTATCAGATCCTCCAGCCGTTCCGCGCTTTCGAAGCCGAACGGCAGCAAGCTCATCCGGCCCGCCTTTTCGATAAAAATTTCGCCGTGGTGATTGATCATAATTTCCGTCACCGCCGGGTCCTCCATCAGCGGCTGCAAGATGTCGAGCCCCCGGAACGAATGATAAAGCCGCTTTACAAGCGCAACCTTCTCGGGCGCGGTCAGCGGGTGGCGGCCGGACCATTCGAATACCGCCCGTTCGACCGTCTCGAGCAGAAGCTCATCCGATACCGTACCGTTCAGGTCGATCCGCGATCTGACCGTCTCGCGCAGTTCCGCCACGATCGGCTTCTGCGGCATAGCCGCTCCCCCCTTCCCCGCGCAGTCCGCTCATCTCCAGCAGCCGGACGACAGCCGCCTGGTAAGCGGGGGCGGGCGGCAGCGAGCCGATGCCGCCGAATCCGTCCGGCCCGCTGCCCGCGCGCCAGAGCGGGATCTCCGGGAGCCAGCCGCAGCTTCCGGCCCGCCATCCGTCGATCCCGGGCCGCTTGTCCGGACTATCCGATGTCCCGATTCCGACGCATACGATCTTCCGCTCCGACCGGCCGAACGAATCCGGCCATCTGCGCTTCCAATACTGCGACGCAAGCGCAAACTTGCGGCGCGCGGCGGCCTGGTCGGGAACGAGCCACCAGATGCGGTCGCACCGTTCCAGCACGGCGCGGTTCAGCTCGTCCAGACCGCTGTCGAGATCGGCGACGACGAGATCGTACTCTTTCGATGCGGAGACGCAATCGATCAGCTTCACGGCATCGTCGGCCGTCATCGAGAGCCGCTCCTCCGGATACGGACACGGCGGCAAATAGTCGATCAGCAGCCGGGTGTCCCGCTCCCGCGCTTCGGCCAGCCTGGCTGCCGCGGAAGCGGGGCTGCTCTTGATCGTATACAGCAGACGGGAGAAGGCGTCTTCCCCGTCCTCCGGTCTCGGCGCAGCAGACGAACGCCGCCTGCCGATCCACTCGCCGGAAGCGTTCCACAATTCCAGATTCAGATAGAACACCCGCTTGCCCGTTGCGGCCGCTTGTCTCGCGGCATGAAGCGCCAAAACCGTCTTGCCGGCGCCTCCCGAAGCGGAACAAATCCCGATGACGGCCGCTCCGCCCGCCGTTCCGGCAGGCAAGTCCGCCCCCCAAATTGCGGCATACGCCGACGAAATCGCCTGCATCAGCTGCGGAAGCGGCTGATACTGCTCGATCTCCCTCAGCCGCGGACATTCCCCTTTGCGCTTCACGAGCACGGCGGCCGGAAGATTCGGAGACGGCTCCTCCTCCCGCAGAAAGGACGGCTGCACGACAAGCAGATCGATCGGGTAGCCTCCCTGCAAAACGTGCGCAGCGTATCGTCGCCGGTAAACGCCGTCAGCTGCCACTGCCTGCCGAACGGGGAATCGCGCAAATAATCGCTTAAACGGCGGATATATTCCGGCTCCCGGACCGCAACGATCAGTTGACGTTTCATCGTGTTCCCCCTTCCGCCAACGACAAAAAAGCACCGCGAACTGCGCAGACAAGCTGCGTCATTCACGGTGCTTCCGTCGTTTTATTATGAAGTTGTCCTTACTGTATCACAGGATGAAGCTGGAAGTCAACGGGATATTTGCTTCAACCGCCAATAAAATGCAGGTGCTGCAGCAACCGCATCAGCACAGCCGTTCCTTCCGCCCGCGTCGCGGTTCCTTGCGGCGCGAAGCGGCCGTTCGGCTTGCCTTCCATAAGCCCGGCCTCCACGACGGCCGCCGCAGCGTCGCGCGACCAGGACGAAAGCGCATCGCGGTCGGCAAAACGCTGCAGCACCGCTGCCGTTGAGCCGCCGGACGGCGAAGCGTTGGCGTACGCCAGCGCCCGGACGAGCATGACGCTCATCTGCTCGCGCGTCAGCCTGTCGTTCGGCCGGAAGTTCCCGCTCGCGTCGCCTTCGACCAGCCCCGCTTGCACGGCGGCGCCCGCAGCTTCGGCGTACCAGTCGCCGGGCTGCACGTCGCGGAAGGCCGCGTCCGCCGCTTGCCCCGGCAATCCGAGCGCCCGGACGAGCAAAGCCGCGAATTGCGCGCGCGTCAGCGGTTCGTCCGGGGCGAACCGGGATTCGCCCACTCCTTCCACGATCAGTCTCGAAGCGAGTGCGGATGCGGCTTCTTCCACCCAATGGCCACGCAAATCGGCAAACGACTTGTTAAAAGCGGCAACCGTATAGATTCCGCCGCCGGACAGCAGCATCCTCACCGCGCTTCCGTCACCGTCCGTCCCGAAGGTCGACGGCACGAACGCCAGTCCGCCGTCCGCACCGTACGAGACGGCCGTCGCGGCGGCCGGATCGACCGTTTCGGTCAGCGGCTGCACCAATACCGCGTAATGACCGTTGAAGCGCGGAATCGCTTCTTCTTTTTTCCGGTCAGAAGCTTGAGCCCGACGTCTACTGCCGCGCCGGCCGCCGTTCCGCCATCTGCAGCGATCCGCTCTGCGATATCTTCGGCCAGCCATCCTTTCACGCTGGCGATCGACCATTGCAGCGCATCGGCCTGTTCGTTTGCCGCCAGCGCATCTTTAAGGGCGGCTACCGGCAATTCGTAGCGGCCGAGCGGCGTCTTCAGGACGATTATGCCTTCCGGAATATCGGCAATCGCCTGCCGGAGTCCGCTTGCCGGCAAATTCGCCTTGATCGTCAGCGCGTCGCTGTCAATCTCGTATTCCAGTTTTTGCTCGGACGGATCAAGCTGCGCCAGACGGTCGATCTCCTTCATCATATAATCGGCATCGATGTCGGCAATCGCCGCATAGCGGCCGTCTGCTCCCGTTTCGTGACGAATCGTCATATCATCCGGCAGAATCGGAATCGTCGGGATATAGCCGCCACCTCCGCCTTCTCCGCCGTCATCACCGCCGCCATCATCGCCGCCGCCATCATCGCCGCCGCCATCATCGCCGCCGCCAGATTCGGTGCGGATGACGGTGATCGTCTTGCTGTTCGTCTTGAACTGGTCGACGCGGACCTCGATCGTGATGGCGTTGCTTCCCAGCTCGAGCGGCACGGCTGCTGTAAATTGCCCGTTGTCCGCCACTTCGGCCGGCTGGCCGTTGACCGTCACCGCCGCTTCGCCCGGTCCGAGCACCTCAACCTGGCCTTTCAGCGTCAGTTCGCTCGCGGCCGTCTGCTTGCCGTCGTAGTCGAGGAAGCCTCTCAGCGCCGCGGACCGCACCTGATCGCCGATCTCATACGATTGCGCGACAAGCTGCCGGAGCGTCCGCGTACCCGAAGTATCCAGCGTCGAAATGACGAATCCGCCAAGCGGTATCGGGCTGTTGTTCTCTTCCGGATTCCCCCAGCTCCAATCGATCGCCTGCCGGCGGTTCGCGACCCGGGTTACCGCCCCCGTCGCGTCGACGACGACCTCGACGCCGAAGCGGTTCGTTCCCGTCGTCGGGCCGAACGCGTCGGTCATGACGTTGATGTTGTCGACCACCAGGTTGACGTTGTAGTAGTTGCCTTCCAGAAAATCGTCCGGTCTGTCCGGCAGGCTCATGCCGAGCTGGTAATCCTTCACATACTCCTCGTCCCGCAGCGCGGCCGCGGCAACGGCCCAGTTGATCTGGCTCGCGTCGAACAGCATCAGGCCGTTCGTCGTGCGCAAGCCCGACTGGAACACTTCCCGCTGCAGCTCCGGCGCCTGAATGTTCGTCAGCGCAATGCCGGCGTAAAGCGGAATTTCCCCGTTCGTCACGATATTGCCGAGCGTAATATATTTTTCCACTTCCGGACCGGTCCGCTGATAAGCGCCGATCATCAGAAAATCGAGATGCTCAATATACCCGGTTTCATAATAAGACGGCGTATAAACCGTTTCGCTGCCCAGTCCCAGCCGGGGATCGTAGCGGAAATTCGGACTTGCCCAGTTGACGCCGTTCAAATAATACGTCTCGTACCAGGAGCCGACGTAGGACGACACCTGAATCGTCTTTCCCTTCTGCTGCTCGTACCGGTCGACCAGCGCCTTCACTTCGCCGAAGAAGCTCTTGATCGTGGCGGAACGAAATTCCCACCAGTCCTGAATGAGCGGCCCATCCACCCGCGTCCCGTTCTCGTATCTGAAAATGTCGGTCGGCCAGTTCGTGAGCTGCTTTCCTCTTGCCTGCAGGAACGCTTCGAACTTCGCCCGCGTCTCGTCGCTGAAATCGGCCGTTTCGTTGTCGTAGCGGCCGCGGTCGTGAATGACGCCGTCCACGTCGTAATTTTTAATGACTTCCTCGAACGTCTTGAGCTCGTAATCCCGCACTTCGTCGTTCGCCGGATTGACGAAAGCGACCAGCCCCATCCTGGCGCTTTCCCGAAGGCGCTTGATCTCGCCGTTGTTCTCCGGCATATAGACGCGCTCCTCCCAGTCCGGGTGTTGATCAAGCACGGCGAATTCGTTGCTCGCGATCGATCCTTCGGCGAAGACGTTGATCGCCGCGTGCACCTTCAGGCCGAGCGCATGGCCGTGCGTAAGGAATTCCTCCAGCAAATCCAGGTCCGGATTGGAGCCGGCCTTCTCCGGCGCCTTGATCTCGCTGACGTACGGACGCCCGGTCAGGTCGTTCTTCTTGTAGGAGGCGAATCCTTCCACGCCCTTGACGTCAAAGGCGATGTCGGTGATGCCGGTTTCCTTGGCTCGCACCAGAAAATCGTACACCTGCTGGCTCGTTTGAAATTTGCGCGCGTTGGATGCCTGGTCGACCCACAGGATGACGTCTTTGTCCGGCGCAAAATCGGGGCGGCTGAATACGACCAGCGAGGTCCGGTCCTGCTCGTCGCCGTTTCTGGTCACCACCACGTCGATATAGTTGGTGCCCGGAGAGAGCGGCTGTACATGGGAAAACGTGCCGTCGGCCGCAACGGCCGCCGCCGCGCCGTTTACCGTCACCTCGATTTCCGCCATGTTTTCAACATTCGTCACCGAACCGGTAACGTTCGTCGCGCTATCGGTTACCGTATACATCGGGCGGTTGTCGACCGTAAGCCGCGCCTTCGGTCCGGTGCCGCTCATCAAATCCCGGACGGACACGACTTCGCCGTTTTTGCGCAGCTTGATGATATCGCCGGGCTTGAAATGGACGGCCAAATATTTTTTAATGCCGACATTGTTGTAGCTGTTATCCTGGCCGAACAGCACGTAGCCGCCTTCGGGAATGTCCAGCTCCGTCGGCCCTGTCCATACCGGCGGATTGCCGTTCACGGACGGATTGACGACGCGCAGCACCCGGCTATCGGCATCCACCTGGACGGCGACATTAAACTGCGGAACCGTAATGGAAGCGCCGAAGTCCCGCGTGAACAGCGCCAATATATTATCGATGCCGGAGACGTCCTGGTCGATGATGTTGATTTGCTTGCGCGGACCGTTCACGCCGATCGTAATGTCGATCGGAGCCGCCTCGACTTCGATATAATCGCCCGGTACGGCGGAATTGTCGTACGTCACCGTCAGCGACGCCGAGGCGACCGCGGTCTCTCCGTCCCATAGACGGACCGTAACCGTATTTTCTCCGGGCTGCAGAAAGACGCTGGAGACGAAGCTGCCGTCCGCCGCGATAACCGCGTCTTCCTCGTTCACGGTCAGCCGCATGCCGGTCGAAGCGTTCGCCACGTTCCCCCTCACGTCGAACACCGGGGAGACGACGGTTGTCCCCGAGGGGGTCTCCAGCGTAATGCCCGGACCTTTCGGCAAAAAGTCGCCGGCCGTCACCGGAACCCCTCCTCTCGTCAATGTGATCGTGTCGCCTTCGCGAAAGCCGAGAAACAACGGTTTGGCGCGGGTCGAGCTTGTCCAATCCGGATCATGCGCCAGCACGACATAACCGCCGGCGGGAATGTCTGCGATCTCATCGGGATCCCAGGCTGTCGGCGGATCGGCATCCGGTCCGTTCACTTTCAGCACCTTGCCGGACGCATCGACCCGGATCGCCACATCCCCCTCCTTGACCAGCACCCGGTCGGGCTCCGGCGTATTCGTCACATTCGCCCCGCTCGTGAACAGGGCGATATACCCGTCCGGCGGCGGGTCGGCGAGCTTGTCGTTGATATAGTCGAGCCTGAGCTTCACGCTTTCGTCTTGCGACACGACGTAGACGCTGTCGGTGACGTCCGGCGGCGCCAGGACCCCGCCTTCCTCCGTAGCCGCCGCGGCCGGCCAGGCCGGCGCGAGCAGTGACAGCACCAGCACGAACACGAGCAAAGACGACCATTTCGGCAACGCCGCTCTGTTCCATCCGTACATAATATAAGACCACCTTTCCGAAAACTCCATTTTCGAATATGGAGGGGAAAAGCAGCTGCCGCTTGCAGTTGCCGCTTTTCCCCCCGGTCCTCACTTGGTCGATTGGTACCATTCGTTCGCCTGGGCGACCGAATCCGCTCCTCCTTCCGCTCTCCACGTTTCGAGAAATTTGTCGTAATTGTCCAGCGACTCCGCGCCGGAAATGATCGCCAGCATATGGTCGTTCAGCATTTGGCCGAGCTTCAGCTTGTTCTTGGAAATCGCGTCCAGCGGCGGCGCGAACGACATCGGGTTGACGACCGTGATGCCTTCCGCGTTTTTCTGAAACTCTTCATAGTAAGATTGCAAAATCGGATCTTTGCGCACGCGCGCCTGCCAATAGATCGGGTAGTTCGTTTCGTCCACGCCCGTCAAGAAGTTGCTGCCGTTGTTCAGATCGTCGTTGAACTTCGGCAATATTGGGTAATACTTGCCGTCCTTCACCTCGTGGTGAACCCCTTCCTTGCCGATCGCCATCTCCTTGAACGTCTCCGGTTCGAGCTTCGCGTTCAGCAGCTTCATGGCGTCTTCCTTGTGCTTCGACACTTTCGGGATGGCGATAAACCAGGTCGTGCCGGCATTCGCTCCGATTTGCGCCACTCCGTCCTTGTTTTTCAGGAACGGGATGACGGCTGCTTTGGCTTCGGGGAAGTTTTTGTTCAGCGCCGATATCGTATTGCCCGCATTCCACCACGCCAGTTTGTACATCGCCGCCTTGCCGCCGGAAAACTTTTCGATCGCTTTCGCCGCCGTGTTGATCGGCAGCTCCGGATCGATCAATCCTTCCTCGTACAGTTTGCGCATATAAGCGAGAAATTCTCGCAATTCCGGCATTTCCGCCATATGCACGAGCTTGCCGTCCACTTCGTTCCATTCGTTCACGACGCCGAACGCCGCCGCGATGTCGCCCATGATCGTATCTTTGCTGCCGGTGAGCGGAATGACGTTCTTCTTTTCTTTGAACGTCTTCAGCACCTCGTACAGCTCGTCGGTATTCGTCGGCGTCTTGAGGCCGAGCTCATCCATCCAGTCCTGCCGGACGACCAGCTCCTCGCCGATCGCGATGCCCGACCCGGTTTCGGGAATGGCGTACCGCGTGCCGTCGATCGTCGCGCTTTCCCACGATTCCGGCTTGATCGCGTTGTTGATGTGATTGCCGTGCGCCGCCAGCAGCTCGTCGATCGGCTCGAGCGCGCCCGATGTCGCCAGCTTGTAAAATTGCGCCGCGTTCAGCTTCATAATATCGAACTCTTCCTTGTTGGCGACAAGCAAGTTCAGCTTCTCGTCGGCGTTTTCCGCCGGCAGCATTTCGTAGTTGACCTTGTAGCCGGTCGCTTCGGTAATGAATTTGGCCGTATACTCCGTGGCGGGATCGAACATGCCGTACTGCATCAGCATCCGCAGCTCCGGCTTTTCACCCCCGGTCTCTTCCGTCTGGCCCCCCTGCTCGTTCGAAGGCGTTTCCGTGCCCCCTGTCGCGGGAGGCTGCTCTTCGCTTCCTCCTCCCCCTCCTCCGCCGCAGGCGGAAAGCGCAAGGGCGAAGACAATCATCAGCGCCAGCCATGAATATTTTCGTTTCATGCTCTCAAGACCTCCTGTCCATCGAATCTCGAAACTCGCAAACCTTCGCACCCCGTGCCGCTCTGTTCATCCATCACCGCCTTTCAGGGGATTTGGCTGCCGCCTTACCCTTTCACCGAGCCGATCAGCACGCCTTTGACGAAATATTTTTGCAGAAACGGATAGACGAGCAGAATCGGCACCGTCGCCAGCAAAATCGATGCGGCCTGAATCGATTGAGGCGTCGTGTTCAGCGCCGCGTCGACGTTATCCTTCAAAAATTCGCCTCCGGATGCGACGAGCAGTTCCTTCAAGTAAAGCTGCAGCGGCTTGAGCGACGGATTGGTGATATAAATCATCGGGGCGAAGTAATCGTTCCAGAACGCGACGGCGAAAAACAGCGCGATCGTGGCCAGCACCGGCAGCGACAGCGGCAGCACGACGTAAAGCAAAATGCGGATGTTGCCCGCGCCGTCGAGCTTGGCCGACTCCTCCAGACTGTCGGGGAGCCCTTCGAAATAGTTTTTGATGATGAGCATGTTGAAAACGTTCACCATCGCCGGCAGAAACAGGACAGGCAGCGAGTTGACGAGACCCAAATTGTGCATCAGCAAATAAGTCGGGATAAGCCCGCCGCTGAACAGCATCGTGAAAATGAACAGAAGCAGGAACCATTTTCGCCCCCTGAGCCTCGGCTTGGACAGCGGATAGGCGGTAATCGTCGTCATCGCCAGACTGAGCGCGGTGCCGACGACGGTGACGAGCACGGACACCTGGAACGCGTTGAGGAACATCGCGTTTTGCAGCACATACCGATAAGTGCCCGTCTGCCAGCCGACCGGCCACAAGCCGACGGTGCCGGATATAACGGCCGACTCGCTGCTCAGCGACTTGGCCAGCAGGTTGACGAACGGAAGCAGCGTCGTAATGCCCGCCAGGATAAAAAACAGATGGTTGAACGCGTTGAACAGCTTTTCCGGGACCGAGCTGCGGATCGCATTGGACGGTTTCGACATCTGTACAAGCCCCCTCTTACCAAATGCCGCGCTGCAAATATTTGCGGCTGAGCGCATTGCCCGAAAGAATAAGCGCGAACGAAATGACCGCCTCGAACAGCCCGACGGCCGTCGTAAAGCTGTAGTCCTGATTGCCGAGACCCATCCGGTACACGTACGAGCCGATGACGTCGGACACGTTGTAGACGGTCGGGTTGTACATGACCAGAATCTGCTCGGTGCCCGCCTCCAGCAGGTTGCCGAGCCGGAGGATGAGCATCAGCACGATGATTGGAGCGATGCCCGGCAGCGTAATATGCCATACCTGCTTGAGCCGTCCCGCGCCGTCGATCTTCGCCGCTTCGTACAGCTGCGGGTCGATGGTGGAGAAGGCGGCCAAATAGACGATTGTCGACCAGCCGGTTTCTTTCCATCCGGCCGAAGTGACCAGCACGCTGCGGAAGACGCTCGAATCGAGGAAAAAGGCGACCGGCTCCATGCCGAAGGCGACCAGCGCTTTATTGACGAGCCCGCCGTTCGTGGACAGCAGGTCGATGAACAGGCCGCTGACGATGACCCAGGACAGAAAATGCGGCAAGTAAATGATCGTTTGGACGGAACGTTTGAAGATGACGTTTTTCAGCTCGTTGAGCAGAAGCGCCACGATAATCGGCAACGGAAACAAGAACACCAGCTTCAGCAGGCTGATTATAACGGTGTTGCGGAAAACCCGGACAAAATCCGCCGAATGGAACAGCTTCTCGAAATGCTTCCACCCGACCCAGGGGCTTCCGGCGTAGCCGTCGAAAATGTTGAAGTCCTTGAAGGCGATGATAATGCCGTACATCGGCGTATATTTGAAGAGCAGAATAAACAGAATGCCGGGAACGAGCAGCAGGTACAAATCCCACTCCTTGAACACGTCGGACCGCAATTTGCGGAAATAGCCGGCGGGGCGGCGGGGCGGAGCGGTTTGCGCGGCGAGCGTTGTCGATCGTTTCATCGTATCCCCCTTCCAAGTTGACTTACTCTGATGGAAAAGGCGTCTGGTGACGCCAGGCCGAGAACGGGCGCCGGTCGATGCCGTTGCGGTATATAAGGAATTGTAAGACGGAGGGGAGGATGGGAGTAGACGACGATCATGACGAAAAGTGGTAATTTGATGAGCAAATGTTTTCTCGCGAGCCGGAAGTATGCCTTAGGCGGACTCTTGTTGTCGATTTCGGGCGGTATGATTTGACATTTAAGTATTATTTGTATTACTATAAGTAATACTTAAATAACGGGAGGGAACGATATGTTGATAACGTTGCAACCGGATAGCGATACCCCGCTTTACGAGCAATTGCGCAATCAGATCGTCATCGGAATTGCGACGGGTGAACTGGCGCCTCAGGAAAAGCTGCCCACCGTCCGCCAGTTGGCCGAAGAGCTCGGCATCAACATGATGACGGTCAACAAGGCTTATTCGCTCTTAAAGCAGGAAGGCTATATTGCAATCGACCGGCGTCATGGGGCGAAAGTGAACGCGCCGGGGCGCGGGAGGCCGGATTCGATCCAGCGGCTGGAGGATCGGCTCGAGCTGATGATCGCGGAGGCGGTCGTCCAAGGCATGGACTCCTCCCGTTTTCAAGAGCTGTGCGCGCGGATCTTCGCCAAAATGAGCTATCGCCATCCTTAAAGAGGGGGAAATGATTTGTTAACCGTCATTTTATCGATTACGGCAATAATCAACTTTGCCGCCATCATCGCGACCTACAAGCCGCAGGCCAAATACAGAAACGGCATGCTGTTCGCCGTCGCCTTGCCCGCCCATGCCGTGGATCACCCCGGCATCCGCGACATTCAGGCCGGTTTTGTCCGGAGAATGAACCGGACGATTCTCGTAACGCTCGCCGCTTCCGTTCCGTTTGCGGTTCTTCATTTTTGGCCTGTTTATCAGATCATTTATTTTTTGGTCTGGCTTCCGGTATTTTCGGTCGCCCTGGTCGTTCCGTTCCGGCGGGCGTTTCGCGAAACGTTGGCCCTGAAGCGCGAGCACGAATGGTTTGTCGGTTCGAATCGGATAATCGCGGGCGATCTCCGCGTAGCGCACCTGAAAACAAGCGCGCGGCATCGTTGTGGCTGTTTGCGATTCCGTTTGCGATGTCCGGGGCTTTGGTGCTGTGGGCCGGTTCCATGGATTTTCCGTTTTACGGGGCCGCATTTGGCGGGCTGGCTCTGACCGCGCTGCTGTTCGTGGTTGCCTTGTTGATGAGACGGACGAAGGGGACCGTATTCAGCGCGAACTCCGAGACCAATCTCGTCCTGAATCAGGCAAGGCGAAGGGCGGTGTCCTATTTGCTGCTGACGGTTGCCATGCTCGAAAATGCGCATTTCCTGTTCCTTTACCTGCTGCTGGCCAACGACAACGAGGCCATGAACGGCGTATGGCTTGCCGTCGTTTTGCTGTTCCCGGCCATTCCGGTCGGGCTGGTCATTTACGTTTACCGGAGAATCCGGATACAAGAGCGGGAAATTATCGAGAATGACGGCAAGGCGATCCGCACCGACGACGACGAATATTGGGCCAACGGCTTCACTTACCATAACCCTATGGACAAAAGCGTTTTCGTACCGAAGCGAGTCGGCATCGGGGAGACGGTGAATACCGGAACGCTAACCGGAAAGCTGATCGTTTGGGGTTCTGTCGCCCTTTTGGCGGTCGTGATTGCGGGGGTCTCGTTCATGCTTATCCGCTCCGAACTGACTTCGCCTCTACTGACCGTCGAGTCCGGCCGACAAATCCAAATTCGCTATCCGATGTATTCCTACAGCTTCGATATCGGCGAGATCAGGGAAATAACGCTTGTGGAAAGCGTCCCTTCCGGTTTCAAAATGAACGGCGAATCGACGAACCGGTATGCCCGCGGCCATTTTCGGCTGCGGGAGCTCGGGAAGGCGAGATTGTATATTTTCAAAAACAATCCTCCCTATATCCGGATGAAACTGGACGACGGCTATATTTTTACAATGAGGAGGATCCCGCGGCGACGAGGCGGCTTTTCGTCCAGCTCGAGAGGTTGACGGACTAGAAAAAACGGATGGCGGACGCAACGTGTTCGGGTTCGGGTTAGCGGGCAGGCAGAAATTGCGATGTGGGAGCCCGGGTCAACATACCCGGACAGTAATGGTGCGCCTATGGCGCACAGATTGAAAGCAACAGCGGCGCGGTACGCGCGGCGCATTTCCGCTGCTGCGGCGGCGTCAAGCGTCCGCTGCTGCGGCGGCGTCGAGCGTCCGCTGCTGCGGCGACGGCACGCGCGGCGCGTTTCCGCTGCTGCGGCGACGTCGAGCGTCCGCTGCTGCGGCGACGGCACGCGCGGCGCGTTTCCGCTGCAGCGGAAAGGAAAGCTTCGCAAGTCGGGTTGCAAACCGCCTTGACAGGCTCCGGATCTGCCGGAGCCCCCTTGCCGATCGAACGACGAAGCTGAGAATTCCTGCAAAAGTGCATCTTTTTCATGCTATTTTTACCTAAAACGTCCAAATTCCTGCAATTATACAGGATTTTGGACATCCAAAAGCTAAATAGGTGAAAAATTCTAAAAATTACTGCACTTTTACAGGAATTTATGTTCTTTGCGTTCTTTTGAGCCAAAA
>NZ_BOVJ01000089.1 GCF_018403665.1 Paenibacillus cisolokensis | reverse complement strand
GACGTACGTGGCTGGATTGATTTTATTTTCATTTTTAGTGGAATATTTATTTATACTGTGTTAAGATAGCTTCAGAACCTCAGCAGGCGATTGTTAATCGGTTTACATACTGCCTCCATGATAACAAGAGCTTGCAACGACTTCAGACATCCTTGCCATTTAACTTTTAACCTCCAGAATTACCAACCGGTTTCTTCTCGCGATACTTGCTTATGCTTGATTTCTGTCTGTTTTATTTATAATGTATCCGTTTTCCGTTTTAGAAGGCTGCGGGATAAATAAAGGCGCGTGTGAAGCGGCAAAAGATGTGAAATCCGATCTTTTTCGTTGCATCATTTCGCGCATATATTTGTTCATTGAAAGTTAAATTATTCTATTAAATATTTATTATGTAAATTAATTACGCCTAATTTCGTGTTTTTAATTCTGATATAGAACGGTAATTCGACGTTATTTTGTAAGGTTCAACTCTGATAGGGGGTGATTCATCGTCACTTTCACGGTGAAAAGGATTTATCTTCTACAAATCGGAGGGGAAAACGAACCATGAAGCAAATGAAGGTCGTGATGTTGTTTCTGTTGGCGCTTGTTTTGATCGCTGCGCCTGCCTGCAGCAAAACCGAAGAGTCGGAGACGCCTCCCGCTGCGGAACAGACAGGCGAACAGACCGAGGCCGAATCGCAGACGCCTGAAGAGGAAGAGCCGCCGGCGCCCGAAGTGCCAGCCATCGACATGAACGGCTATACCATCAAGATGGTTCACTGGATCGACGGCCCGCAGGAAGGAACGCAGGAAGGCGATCTTGCGGTGGCGAGAGAGAAAGAAATCGAAGAGAAGTACAATGTCAACATCGAATGGGTAAAAGTACCGTGGGGCGAGCCGCCGACGATGATTACGAACGCCGCGCTTGCCGGCGAGCCGGTCGCGGATCTGGTGGCGCTTGATCTGTATCACGCCATTCCGCTGATTCGGCAGGGGCTGCTCCTTCCGGTCGACGATCTGTTCGACATGAACGATCCGAAATGGCCGGTGAACATGAAAGAGAACGGTTCGTTCGAGGGCAAGCAATACGGCTTTACCGACAAGATTACGGGCAGTACCGGACTGTATTACAACAAGACACTGTTCGAGCGCGAAGGCTTGCCCGATCCGCACGATCTGATCGAGCAGGACAAGTGGAACTGGGATTCGTTTCTTGACATTGCCAAGCGGGCGACCAAAGATACGGACGGCGACGGCGTTGTCGACCAATGGGGGATGACGACCTATCTCGGCAACCTGACAAGGCTGCTGGTCTATTCCAATAACGGCAATTACTACGAGCTCAAGGACGGCAAATACGTCTTCTCGCACGACAATCCGAACACGCTGGAAGCGCTCCGCTTCCTGGGCGATCTGTTCAATGTTCACAAGGTCGTGCTGCCGAACACGCACAATTCGTTCGACGACTACACCGAATCGCAAACCGTATTCAGCAGCGGCAAAGCGGCCATGATTAACGGCGAGCTGTGGGAAGGCGCGGAACGCAAAGATATGACCGACGAGCAGGGCTTCGTTTATTTTCCGAAAGGGCCGAAAGCGACGGAATATTCCAATACGATCGAAAACTTCGTGCTCTGGTACATGCCCGCGAATGCGAAGCATCCGAAAGAAACGGCCCAGATCTGGCAGGATCTCGTGCTGTGGGACCGGGTCGAGAACGCGAAACGCGAGGACGCCGAGAAGCAGCGGCTGGCCGACGAGAAGGACGTCGAGCTGATGGTGAAAATTACGGATATCGTGACACCGTTCTTTAATGCGACCGGCGGCGCTGTTGGCGATGCCGCGTGGGGAATCGTCAACAACGGCGAAACGCCGGAAGCGGCGCTGGAACGGGTCAAACAGGTGGCGCAAGATTCGCTCGACCAGAATTTGAACACGAAGCCGTAAACGAACGAGAGGGAACCGCCGCCGGCCGGGGTTCCCTCGCCAGCGTCAAGATGCTTGTCCGAACGAAAGATGTAGGAATGAGGGGTGCGCGTGCACAAGAGGACGAGAAATCAATTGATCGCCGCGGCTGCGGTCGTCCTGATCGCATGGGCTGCAATCGCCTCTCTGCTGCCCGGAAATTCCGCTTCGGGGAACGGACATATACTGGAGCCGGCATCTCCCCGGACGGACGCCGCAACCGGGCTGTCCGCCGAGGCGGAGCAGGACCGGTACGAAGCCTATATGACCCGCCATGCTCAGCAGGCCCGTCCCTCGATCCGCATCGTCATCGAAGCGGAGACGTTCGCCGCGACAGACGGGATGGAAGCCGAAGTGCTGCAGCAGTTCGAGGGCGCGACGGGTCCTGTCGTCCGTACGGCCGAAAGCGGCGCGATCCATTGGGATATCGATGTGCCGGAGGACGGGCTGTACAATATCGGCCTTCGCTATTACCCCGAGCCCGGGAGCAGCTCTCCGATCGAACGGGAGCTGACGATCGACGGACAGCTTCCGTTCGAGGAGGCGGGACGGCTTGTCTTCAGCCGCGTCTGGCGCAATGAAGCGGATACGATCGAGCGGGATGCGCGGGGGAACGAACGGCGGCCCGCGCAGGTCGAGCAGCCGCAATGGCAGGATGCGGTACTGCGCGATGCGGACGGCTATTACGACGAACCGTTTTTGTTCTATTTGACGAAAGGCAGCCATCGCATCACGCTGCAATCGCTTCGCGAACCGTTGACGGTCGACTATCTCCTCTTGTACCAGGAGGATGCCGTGCCTGCCTATGCCGAGATCAGCGCCGCCTATGCCGAGGCAGGGTTCGAAACGACAAGCGGCGTTATGGTCAAAGTGCAGGGCGAAGATGCGGCGCTCAAATCGAACCCTTCCCTGTATCCGATTAACGACCGGACCAGTCCGGCGACGGAGCCGTATCATGTGTCGAAAATCCGGATGAACGCGATCGGAGGCGTCAACTGGAAAACGCCGGGGCAGTGGCTGGAATGGGAGTTCGACATTCCCGAGGACGGGTTGTATCAGTTCGGCGTGCGGTATATGCAAAACACGGTTCGCGGCGTCAACGTCGTCCGGAAAATGTATATCGACGGCAAAGTGCCGTTCAAGGAAGCGGAAGCGGTGCCGTTCCGCTACGGCGGGGAATGGCAGCTCGGCATGCCCGGGAGCGGCGGCGAGCCTTACCTTTTTGCGCTGACCGAAGGCAAGCATACGGTGCGTCTCGAGCTGACGATGGGCGAACTGTCCGATACGATCCGGATGGTCCGCTCGAGCATTCGGCGGTTAAACGAACTTTATTTGAAAATTGTGATGATTACCGGTTCCGTGCCGGACCCGTACCGCGATTATCAGCTGGATTCGCAAATTCCGGACATGGAGCGAATTTTTCGCGAGGAGAGCGAAGCGCTGAACCGCGCGGCCGACCGGATGGACGAGATGGTCGGCGGCACGAGCAGCAGCACGACCATATTAAGGACGACCGCCTATCAGCTTGCCGATCTCGGCGACCGGTCGGAGACGATCGCCTCCCGGCTCAAACAGTTCAAGGACAACGTCAGCTCGCTCGGAACGTGGCTGCTCAGCGTCAACGAACAGCCGCTGACGATCGACTACCTCTTTTCAAATCGCCCGACGTGGCGATGCCGCGGGCGAATGCCGGTTTCCTCGGGGAAATGTGGCATGAGGCGATGGCCTTTCTGAAATCTTTTACCGAAGATTACAACGCGGTCGACAGCGGCGAGGGCGGCGGTCAGGCCGTAACGGTCTGGATCGGCTCGGGGCGCGATCAGGCGCAGCTGCTCCGCTCGATGATCGACAGCATGTTTACGCCCGAGACGGGAATCGAGATCGACTTGCAGCTGGTCAATCCGGCTGTCGTCATGCCGGCTACGCTTGCCGGGAAGGGACCCGACGTCGCGCTCTCGATGCCGGACATTATCAACTTCGCGATGCGGGGCGCGGTGCAGGATTTGACGGCATTCCCGGATTTCGGAGAAGTGCGGAGCCAGTTCATGGACAGCGCCTTCACCGGATTTACGTACCGGAACGGCATCTATGCCTTGCCGGAGACGCAGTCGTTTCCGATGCTCTTTTACCGCAAAGACATTCTGGACAATCTCGGGCTAGAAGTTCCGGACACCTGGGAGGACATGTACCGGATCATTCCCGAGCTGCAGAAAAACAACATGGAGCTGGCGCTTCCTTTCACCATCGTATTCGAAACGATGCTTTATCAGGCGGGAGGCGCTTACTACCAGGGCGACGGCATCGCCACCGATCTGGATTCACCGGCAGGGATCGAGACGTTCCGCAAATGGACGGAGCTTTACACCAACTACAAGCTGCCGCTTGAATTCGATTTTATCAACCGTTTTCGGACCGGGGAAATGCCGATCGGCATTGCGGATTACACGACATACAACTTCCTTAAAATTTTTGCGCCTGAAATTCGCGGGCAATGGGATTTCACGCCGCTTCCGGGCACGAAACAGGCGGACGGAACGATTCGCCGGGATGCGCTGACGACCGCTACGGGCACCGTCATCTTTAACAATTCGGACCGGAAGGAAGCGGCTTGGACGTTTCTGAAATGGTGGACCGGCGCGGAGGCTCAGGCGACATTCGGGCGGGAGATGGAAGCGATTCTGGGCGAATCGGCCCGCTACGCGGCGGCCAACCTGGAAGCGATCCGGATGCTGCCGTGGTCTTCTCGCGAATACCGGAGCCTGATGGACCAGTTCGAATGGATTCGGGGCAGACCGGCCGTACCGGGTGGTTATTCGCTTGACCGGCATCTGAACAACGCGTTCTATGAAGTTTACAATGACGGCAGCGAGCCCAGGGAAACGCTGGAAAATTACGTCCGGACGATCAACGAAGAGATCACCATCAAACGCAAGGAATTCAATCTGCCGACCAAGTAGAAGGGAGAGGCCCTTATGCCCGTGCTGGAACGAAGGACGAAGGGGGCGGATGCCGTCCGCTTGCTGCCGGTGCGGCTGCGAACGGTCTGGAAGGAGGTTGTGCGGAACCGGTCGATTTATTTGATGCTGGCGCCGTATTTCCTTATATTTTTCACATTTACCGTTCTTCCCGTCGTACTGTCGCTTCTGGTCAGCTTTACGAATTTCAACATGCTGCAATGGCCGGAAGGCGTCGGCTGGAGCAATTACGCCCGCCTGTTCGTCCGCGACGACGTGTTTTTGATCGCGCTGAAAAACACCTTGCTGTTTGCCGCCATTACCGGCCCGATCAGCTACATCGCCTGTTTCGTGCTGGCCTGGATTATTAACGAGCTGTCTCCGAAAATTCGCGCCATTGCAACGCTTGTGTTCTATGCGCCGGCACTGTCCGGCAATGCATTCATCGTATGGACGCTGCTGTTCAGCAGCGATTCTTACGGCTACATCAACGCGTTTCTGATCAAGTGGAGAATCATTCTCGAGCCGATTCTATGGCTGAAAGACCCGAAATACATTATGACGATCATTATTATCGTGCAGCTGTGGCTCAGTCTCGGAACAAGCTTCCTGGCGTTCATCGCCGGCCTGCAGACGATGGACAAGACGTTGTTCGAGGCGGGCGCGATCGACGGCATTCGCAACCGCTGGCAGGAGCTATGGTATATTACGCTTCCGTCGATGCGGCCGATGCTTTTGTTCGGAGCGGTTATTCAAATCACGTCTTCCTTTGCCGTGGCGGAGGTGGCGACGCAGCTGGCCGGGTTCCCGAGCGTCCAGTACGCCGGCCATACGATTGTGACGCATCTGATGGACTACGGTTCCATACGTTACGAGATGGGGTATGCTTCCGCGATTGCGACCGTCCTGTTCGCGCTTATGCTCGGTTCGAACCTGATCGTCCGCAGGCTGCTGTCAAAGGTTGGTGATTGACGATGACATTCCGTTTCAGACTTCGCCGCAAAAAGTGAGCCGGTCGCTCTACGGCGACATCTCGCTGTTCGTGCTGCTGGCCCTTGTCGGATGCTTCATGGCGATGCCGCTTCTGTTTGTCATCAGCAACGCGTTCAAACCGATTAACGAGATTTTGCAGTTTCCGCCGAAGTTTTTCGTCCGCAACCCGACGCTCGACAATTTCACCGATCTTTATTATTTGCTTCAAGGATCATGGGTTCCGGCCACGCGGTATTTGTTTAATACGATGTTTATCGCCGTCCTCGGCACGGCGGGACACGTCGTCATCGCCTCGCTGGCGGCTTATCCGCTGGCCAAGCGGAAGTTTCCGGGGAGAGGCTTTCTGTTCACCGTCGTGGTGCTCTCCTTGATGTTTTCCGCCACGGTTACCCAGATTACCAACTATATGACGATGTCGTGGCTCGGCATGCTGGACACCCATTGGGCCGTTATCGTTCCGGCCATCGGCTCGTCGCTCGGCCTCTATTTAATGAAGCAATTTATGGAGCAGGTGCCGGATGCGCTGATCGAGGCGGCGGAGATCGACGGCTGCAGCGAATTCCGCATTTTCTGGAACATCATCATGCCGGTCGTCAAGCCGGCCTGGCTGACGCTCATCATATTTTCGTTTCAGGGATTATGGGGCGCGGGCGGCGCGGCCGGTTCCATGTACATTTACAGCGAGCAGCTGAAGACGATCGATTACGCGCTCGGCCAAATATTGGCCGGAGGCATCGTCCGGATCGGCCCGTCGATGGCGGCGCAGCTGCTGCTTCTGCTCGTACCGATCACCATCTTTACGTTGTCGCAGAGCAGCGTCATTCAGACGATGTCCACTTCCGGCATGAAAGATTGAACAGGAAAGGAGAAGCGTAACCGTGAAACGAATGCGATGGCTGCTGCTGCTCCTCCTGTCTTTGGCGGCGATGGCCGAAACGGCGCCGTCGGCGGCTGCCGCTCCCTATCGGGGATACAATTACTCGTTCTGGGGAGACGTCACGCCCGCGCCGAACGCTTACTTGCCGTCCTTCCAGCTCGACGGCGACCGGCTTGGCGCCGGCCCTCTGCAGTCGCCGGAAGATCTGTTCATTACGCCGGCCGGCATGATCTACATCGCGGACACGCGCAACAACCGGATCGTCGTGTTGAACGACGAGTTCAACCTCGTTCGCGTCATCGACAAATTCGACCATAACGGCAAAGAGGATGCGCTGGCCGAGCCGCATGGCGTATTCGTCAAGGACGATTCCCGGCTGTTCGTCGCCGACACGGGCAATGCGCGCATCGTGGAGCTGACGACCGAAGGGGCGTTCGTCCGGGAAATCGGCGCGCCCGATTCGGATGTGCTGCGCAGCAGCCTCCGATATGTGCCGGTGAAGCTGGTCGTCGATTCCGCGAACCGCATGTACGTCGTCAGCAAAGGCGTATTCGACGGCATTATGCAGTTTGATTCCGGCGGCAAATTTACCGGCTTCATCGGAACGAACAAAGTGACCTTCAATCCGATCGACATGTTCTGGCGCCGGCTGATGACAGAAGAGCAGCGGAGCAAGATGGCGCTTAATATTCCGGAAGAGTTCAACAATGTGGATATCGATGCGGAAGGATTTATTTATACCACGACGGCCGAAGGCTTCACCGACGAGCCGGTCAAGCGTCTCAACCCGTCGGGGGTCGATGTGCTGAAGCGGGACGGCTACTTCCCGCCGAAGGGCGACATCTGGATTACGTTCAACGGCACGCGCATCGGGCCGTCCTCGATGATCGCGGTTGCCGTCGATCGAAACGGCATCTACAGCATATTGGACGGCAAGCGGGGACGCGTCTTCACCTACGACCGGGACGGCAAGCTGATGTATGCGTTCGGCCAGCTGGGGGAACAGCTTGGCGGCTTCCGCACCCCGTCCGATCTCGCGATGCTGGGCGAGAAGGTCGTCGTGCTGGACAAAGGGATCGGAAGTCTCGTTATCTTCGAGCCGACGCGGTACGGCAGAATGATCCGCAATGCCGTCATCTACACCGACAACGGCGAGGAAGAGAAAGCGGTCGCTGCCTGGAAGGAAGCGCAGAAGCTGAACAGCAATCTCGAAATCGCTTATCTCGGAATCGGCAAGGCGGAGCTGCGTCAGGGCAGCAATCGAGAGGCGATGGACAGCTTCTTCAACGGAATGCACCGCGAATATTACTCCCGCGCGTTCGAGCGCTACCGCAAAGACTGGATGTGGCAGAACTTCAGCTTCATCGCGACCGCTTTGCTCGTAATCGCGGCGCTGCTGCTTGTCGGAAGGCGGCTTGTCCGCCACCGCGCGGGGGAGCCGGGAACGGTCGGTATGGCGTGGTATACCATCTTCCATCCGTTCAAAGGGTTCTGGGATCTGAAATACGAGCGAAAGGGGAAAATCTGGTTCACGCTGGCGCTGCTTGTCCTGCTGTCCGTATTGTTTCTTCTGAAGCAGCAGCTGAGCGGATTTATTTTCAACCCGGATGTCACCTTCGAAGCGAGCATTATCGATGAGCTGAAATTTATCGTGCTGCCGTTCTTCCTCTGGTGCATCGCCAACTGGTCGCTCACGACGCTGATGGACGGGGAAGGCAAGTTCGGCGAGATCGTCGTGGCGACCGGTTATGCGCTCGTGCCGATCGTGCTCGCGCAGCCGCTGCTTATCGTCCTGTCCAACGTGATGACGGTGCAGGAAGGCTCCTTCTATTATTTTATCGAATCGGTCGCTTACGGCTGGTTCATCGGCCTGCTGTTCGTCGGGATGATGACCGTGCATCAGTACACGGTCGGGAAGACGATCGTGACGATGCTGCTGACGCTTGTCGTAATCGGCATCTTCGTCTTTCTCGGGCTGCTCGTGTTCAGTCTGGCCCAGCAAATGCTGTCGTTCGGCATGACGATCTACAAGGAAATTTCATTCAGGATCGGGGAGTGATGACGTATGAAACGGCATCTGCCGGCTATCCGCCCTCTTCTGATGCTGCCGGTCATCGTCCTGGCCGCGCTCGCCGCGGGCTGCTCGCCCGAGCCGGCCGATCCCGCGTCCGCGGTGCCTCTCGACGGGAGGCAGGCGGCGGCCGAGGAATCTCGGGACGCCATGCCGGTATCGCCCGATGCGGAGCCGATCCCCGGCATGGAAGCGGTGCTGGAAAGCAAGCAGCTTCGTCTTTATATCAGCCGCACAACGGCCGAAATCGCCGTCCTGCACAAAGCAAGCGGCACGATCTGGCGTTCCAATCCGGAAGACCGGGAGAGCGATTCGCTCGCGACGCCGAATTTGAAGGGGCGGCTCGGCGCGCAGCTCGCGCTGACTTATTTGACGCACAACGGTCAAACGAAGGAATACGACAGCTTCAATGACAGCGTCCGATACAACCAGTTTGAGATCAAGCGCAGCGAGCAGGAAGTGACGGTCACCTTCCAATTCGGCAGCCCGGAGAAAGGGCTGGAATCGATTCCGACGCAAATGTCGAAAGAACGCTTCGAAGACAAGCTGCTCAGCGCGCTCGCCGATCAGAAGGACAAGGACGCGGTCATTTCCCGTTTCAAGCTCGACGACAAGGCAGGCGTTTACGTGCGCCGTGAAATCCCGAATTCGGCGGTCAAGCGGCTTGTCGAGCTGTTCGAGAAGGCCGGTTATACGGCGGAGGATTTGGCGATCGATAATGCGGATGCCGCCGGCGGCGAGGGCGCTGCGGCCAATCCGAAATTTACGGTGCCGTTGACATACAGGCTGGACGGCGGGGAACTCGTCGCAACGGTCGACGCTTCGGCCATCGTAGAAGGGACGCCGCCGTTCCGCCTGTATTCGCTCGGCTTGCTGAACAACTTCGGAGCGGCGGGGAAAGCCGATAGCGGCTATATTTTTCTGCCGGACGGTTCCGGGGCGCTGATGGAACTCAACAGCGGGAAAAATTGGGCGCAGCCGATCGTCATTCCGATATACGGCGACGACGGGGCGATAGCCGTTGACGAGAAGATCAGCCAATTCGAGACGAGCCGGATGCCGGTATTCGGTATGCGGAAGAACGGCAGCGCGTTTCTGGCCGTGATCGAGGAGGGAGACGCGATGGCCCGGCTTACCGCCGATATAGCCGGACGCCTTCACGATTACAATACCGTCGGCGCGCAATTTACGCTGCTGCCGCGCGATACGGTGCGGCTGAGCCAGAACGAAGCGATGATCAAAACGCCGAAGAACGGCTACAAGGGGCTGCTGAGCATCCGGTACGCCTTTCTCGAAGGCGAAAACGCCGATTATTCCGGAATGGCTTCCTATTATCGCGGTTATCTGGAAAAGAAGCACGGCTTCGTTCCGCTTTCGCCGGAAGGGGATTCGCCGTTCTACGTCGAGCTGGCAGGCGGTGTCCCGAAGCAGCGGTCGTTTCTGGGCGTACCGTACGAAACGCTCGTTCCGCTCAGCACATACCGTCAGGCTGTTGAACTGGTCGAGAAGCTGAATGCCGGGAACGTCGACAATGTGCGCCTGAAATATTCGGGATGGTTCAACAACGGGGTGCGGCATCAATTTCCGGACGATATCAAGCGCGACGGAAAGCTAGGTTCGCAGCAAGAGTGGGAGGCGCTGGCGAACCGGCTCAAGGAAGGCGGAGGAGCGCTGTATCCGGACGTCGCGTTTATGCGGGTGTACCGTTCCGGCAACGGCTTCAGGCCGTCGGCCGACGCGGCGCAGCTCATTTCCCGAAGATTCGTGAAAGTTTATGAGTTTTTGGAAGCGACCTATCAGAAAGATTACAGGCGATTCTCCCATTATTTGCTCTCCCCTTCCGCTTTGGGAGATACCGTCGCCCGGTTTTTGGGCGATTACGGCAAGTACAACCCGGGAACGCTGTCGCTCCGCGATTTGGGCGGCGAGCTGTATTCCGATTTCCGCCTGAGAGGCGAAGTGCTGCGCGAGGAGGCCAAACGGATCGTCGTCCGCGAGGCGGCCCGTATTCGCGAGGCGGCGCCCGATCTGATGATCAGCGGAGGCAACGCTTATCTGCTCCCGTACGTCCGGCACGTGCTTGACGTTCCGTTAACGGGCAGCGGCTACAAGCTCGCCATGGAATCGGTGCCGTTCTACCAGATGGTGCTGCACGGGTATATCGATTACGCGGGCAAGCCGTACAATTTGGCGGAAGACCAGGATACGCGCATCAATGTGCTGAAGTCGCTGGAAACCGGATCGTCCGTTTATTACAGCTGGATCCTGGAGGATCCGGCCATTCTGAAAAATACGCGGTACAACGATTTGTACGCCCATAACGGCGAAATGTGGCTGGACGAGGCGGTAGAAGCGTACAGGGAGGTAAACGGCGTGCTGAAGAAGGTGCGGGGCAAGCCGATCGTCCGGCACGAGAAGCTGGCGGAAGGCGTATTTCGCACGACATACGGCGGCGGGTTGAAAGTAACGGTCAACTACAACGGCAAATCGGCCAACGCGGACGGCGCCGTCATCGGGCCGCGCGATTACGTGGTGGAGGAGTGAGGCGTCTTGATCAAACCGAAGCCGTTGACCCTTGAACGTAAAAAAGCGCTGTTCGGTTTCCTGTTCGTCGCCCCCTGGCTGATCGGTTTTCTGCTGCTGATGGCCGTTCCGTTCTACCGCTCGCTCCGCTTCAGCCTGAGCAAGCTGACCATCGATAGCGACGGCTATTCGCTGGAGTGGGTCGGGCTTCGGAACTACCGGTATATTTTTATGCAGGATGCCTGGTTTGTCCGGGTGCTGACGGATGCCGTCGTCACGATGGCGACCAATCTTCCGCTCATTATTTTTTCAGTCTGTTCACGGCAACGCTGCTGTCGCAGAAATTCAGGGGACGAATGCTGGCCCGCGCGATCATCTTCCTGCCGGTCGTGCTGGCGTCGGGCATTATCGCGCAGCTGGACAGCGGAAATTATTTGGCCCAAATTATCGGTCAGGTCGGCCAGGACATGGAAAGCAACTACTCGGGCCTGCGCAGCATCGAGCTGAGGCCGCTTCTGCTGGAAGCGGGGATGAGCCGGGATGCGGTCGATTATTTGAGCGGCGCGGTCGATCGCATTTACCAGATCATTACGCTTTCGGGCGTGCAAATTCTGATCTTCCTGGCCGGACTGCAGTCGATTTCGCCTTCCTTGTACGAAGCGGCCAAAATCGAGGGGGCGACAGGCTACGAAGCGTTCTGGAAAATTACGTTTCCGATGATTACGCCGCTCATTTTGACGAACACCATTTATACCATTATCGATTCGTTCTATAACAACGGCGTGACCGGCATGATCCAGGACGCGGCTTTCGTGCAGCTGAATTTCGGGGTCAGCTCGGCGATGTCCTGGGCCTATTTCATCACCATTTCCATTATATTGTCGGTCTCGGCCTACTTGATTACCAGACGCGTTCATTACAACGATTAGGGGAGGGGTGGCCTTTGAAAGCCGAAATAAGTCGCGCGGCGGCCGCTCTTGCCGCCTGGAACCGCCATTACAACCCGGTGGAAAAACGAAGACCTGGCTGTGGATCATGGTCCGGTCCGTCCTGCTTTTCGGCATCAGCTTCATCATTTTGTACCCGATTATGACCAAAATCTCGATCGCCTTCAAAAGCAGCGAAGATTTGTTCGACTCGACCGTCGTCTGGATTCCGAGAAACTTTACGCTGGATAATGTGAAGCGGGTCATGGAATATCTGGATTACTACACAGCCGTCACCAATACGCTGCTGCTCAGCGTCAGCGTCGCGGTTCTCCAGCTTGTGTCATGCGCGCTCGCCGGCTACGGATTCGCGCGATTGAAATTTTGGGGCAGCGGCGTCCTGTTCGCGCTCGTCGTTTTTACGATCGTCATTCCGCCGCAGACGATTATGGTGCCGACGTACCTGCATTACCGCTTTTTCGATGTGTTCGGCATTTACGGGCTGTTCACCGGTTCGAAAGGCGTCAATCTGCTGGAATCGTACTGGCCGTTCTTTATTTCGTCGGCGCTGGCCATGGGGTTGAAAACGGCTTGTACATCTTTATTTTCCGGCAGTTTTTCCGGGCGTTGCCGAAGGAGCTGGAGGAAGCCGCTTATGTGGACGGGGCGGGCGTGCTCAAGACGTTCGTCCGCGTCATGCTGCCGAATGCGACGCCGTCGATCGTGACGGTGCTGCTGTTCTCGTTCATCTGGCAGTGGAACGACAGCTATTTCGTCAACCTGTTCACGCCGCATGCGACGCTGCTGTCCCGCACGCTCGCCCTGCTGCCGGGCATCGTACGGCCCGAATACGTCGGGGGAGTCGCGCATACGTCGCTTTACTTGAACACCGGCACGCTGATGGCGATACTGCCGATTTTCGTTCTGTATCTGTTCGCGCAAAATATTTTGTGGAAAGCGTCGAACGGACGGGCGTCGTCGGCTGACGGAAGGAGGGTGCGAAGAAGCAATGGCCAAGGCGGAAGCGATTTACGGCCCGAGCATCCAGGTCGATCCGGCCTTTCCCTATTATTTGAACCGGACGGCCGACAGCATTGCCGAGGAGATCGGGCTGGCCGGCTACCGGATCGTCCATTATTTTGTCGTCAACGAGAACCGGGTGGACGGCGAACTGATCGACGCGTTTCGCCGGCGGGGGATGGCCGTATGGGCGATGACGCTCGGCAACGGCACGTATTCGACGGAACGCTTCCCGGCGGAATGGCCGAGTTGGCGGATGGAGCTGCTGAAGGAGCCGGAGGACGGCTATGTCCGGCTGTCGCCGTTCAGCGACGGGTACGTGACATGGAAGAAGGAGGCGCTTGCCCGCCTCGTTCGCGACTATCCGTTCGACGGCATCGAGATCGCCGAGCCGTACTTTCCCGAGTGGGACGGCATCCGGCGCGGCGTATACGGAGACGTCGGTCCGCTGGCAAGGCGGGCGTTCCGGGAACGGTACGGGCGGGAGATGCCGGATTTCCGCGATCCCGCCCGGCCGGACTATTATTTGAACGACCCCGACACGTACCGGGCATGGGTCGAGTTTCGCGTCGAGGCGGTGAACGGCTTCCTTGACGAGCTGATCAACGGCGCCGGCGGCGTCCGGGCCGCGAGGCCGGACATTCTGGTGGCGACCTGGTCGCTCGCCGTCGACGCCGGAGCGGATGCGGCCGACCGTCTGCGGGAGATGCAGGGGCTGGACGCGGCGGCGATGATCGGCCGCGTGCGGCCGGACATCCATTACTTGCAGACGCATTGGCCGGACTGGATACGCGGTGATCTGCCGCCGGACTATGTGACCCGGTACAAAAATTTCGTCGACCGCATCCGCTACTTCCATCCCCGCATCCCGCTCGCCGTGCAGGCCGACATCGGTTCGGCGCGCGGCATGGTGAAGGGCGGGGAATGGCTCGACGCCTTCCGCCGGACGGTCCGCGCCTGCGGATTCGCCTCCTGGACCGCGTACGAGTACCATATCGGCGGCTATATGTACGAACGTCCGCCGGTGCCGCTGCGGGCGGTGCGGAAGTCCGACGGCACGGTGACCGTCAGCTTCAGCAAGCGGATAGACGCGGCGACCGGAAGCGATATACGGCGCTACAAGCTGCGGACGGCGGACGGCCTTCGCCCCGTGGAAGCGAAATGGACGCGGGCTTCGGTCGACGGCAACCGGGTGAAGCTATGGGCCGATTCGCTGCCGGAGGAGCCGTTCGTGCTGGAAATCGGCGGAGTGGCGGATACGCCGGAGCTGATGCTGTACCCGCCGGACAAGGCGCTCGAAGTCGCTCCTGGCACCTGCATCGGCGTGTCGGACCCGGAAGCGGCGGAACTCGGAAGCGGCGGAATGACCGGATAAGTGAGGGAATAAGCGGATTGGCAATCGATCGGAGGCGATAGCATGATCGTCCATTTTCTCGGCACCGCGGCTGCGGAAGGGTTTCCCGGCGTATTTTGCCGCTGCGAGCACTGCGGCAAAGCCCGCACGCTCGGAGGGCGGAACATCCGGACGCGCAGCTCGGCCATCATCGACGGAACGCTCAAAATCGATTTTCCCCCGGATACGTATATGCACGTATTGCGTGACGGTCTCGATCTCGGCCTTGTGCGCGACCTGTTCATTACGCATACGCATGCCGACCATCTGCTGGCATCGGAGCTGGCGATGCGCCTTCCCGTCTTCGCCCGCGGCCTGGACGGACCGCTGCGCGTCTACGGCCATGATGCGGCCGTCCGTGTCTGCCGCGGCGCGCTCGGACGGCCGGACAGCGAGCGTCTGCAGCTTCGCCGCATCGCGCTGTTCGAGACGGCGGATACGGGCGATGCGCGAGTGACGGCGCTGCCGGCCAATCACGATCCCGATGAAACGTGCCTGCTGTTCTGGATCGAGAAAGGCGGGCGCACCGTCTTCTACGGCCATGACACCGGCTTGCTGCCGGCGGAGACGTGGGCATGGATGGCGGGGCGGAGAGCCGATCTCGTCATATTGGATTGCACGAACGGCAATTTGCCGTTTACCGGCAGCCATCTGAACGTCGAGGCGGCCATCGGTATCCGGGACCGGATGAGAGCCGAAGGGATGCTCGCTCCGGCCGCGCGCGTCGTCGTCACCCATTTTCCCATAACATCGGACTCATGCATGACGATTTGACGGCTATCTTCGAGCCCGAGGGCATCATCGTCGCCTACGACGGGATGAAGCTGGAGCTGTGAGAAAGGAGCGGCCGGAACAACGATGATCATGGGGAGGGAGAGAGCGGCATGCTTTCGGACAAGAGCGGCGAGGCATTCGCTTCGGCGGAGCGGTTAAGGCTGACGGGAACGTTTCTGCAGCCATATTTGGGAGCCGTCTGGACGAAGCCGGCGCTATGGACTATGGCCAAGGTAACAACGAAGTGAATAAATGCCGATCGACCGCCGGACCGGGGCTCATAAGCCGAACCCTGGGACCGGCGGCCGTCGTTCAACGACGCTGTCGTTCGCTGCATGAAAGTACGGACAACCTTCTCCCGTGCTGCATATCATATTGTATGCTTCGGAAATAAGGAGAGATGGGGAATGCAGCAGCTTACGGTCAGCGGGATTTGCGCGTTGGTTGGCTCGATCATTACGTTTTCATTCGGCGTATGGCCGGAGACGCTTACATTTTTGCTGGTGGCGATGGGGGTCGATTACGTGACGGGAATCGCCGCCTCTCTCAAGGAAAAGAAAGGTCTCAGCAGCTTGACGGGAGCGTGGGGACTGGCCCGCAAAGGGCTGACATTGCTGGTGATCATGCTCACCCATCGCATCGATGTGCTGCTGGGAACCGAAGGGATGACGATGGGCGCCGCCATCTACTTCTATATTGTGAACGAATTGATCTCGATTGTGGAAAATTACGGTCGGCTCGGCCTTCCGCTGCCCGATTCGCTGCGCAGGTCGATTGCGCTGCTGAAGGACCGCACGGACGATGACGACGACACCCCCTCGACAGATCGGCGGCCGTAATCCGCCGCTTGCATAAACGAGCTGTTTTCCGATATAATAAGAACAAATGTTCGATTTGTTTGAAGGGGTGGCAATCATGGCCGTGATCAACGATACCCGTCCGTCCGCTGCCGCAGCGCAGCCGAATCCCCGCGTGCCGCTCCATACCGAGGAAGAGATGGATCAGGTCAAACGGTACGTGCTGCTCGGCGTTACGCTGCGCATACTGGATCACGATATTCGCGCCGTCGCCGCCTCCGGCATGAAGCTGCCGCGCTTGTACGAGTCGATGCTGCGGGGCGTGCAGGACCGGGTGCTGCTGGAGATGGCTGCGATCCGCCGGCAATTTCGCAGCCGGGGGATCAAGATTTACGAGGAGCGCCGGGAGTCGGACGGTTTGTCCGCGCAGTATATATGCCGAGGCTATCACCACCGTTTTTCATGCTTTGGACGTTCGTAAAAGCGGAGTCCGAGCGGCTGCTGCGGAGCTATTTGGCGCATTGAAAAAGTTCATCGATTTGTCAAAAAGACAAAAAAACTTTCCTCTTTTCCCCTGTTTATGGTTGAGAACGCTTGAGGAAGTTGGGTATTATAAGAGTTAGACATTTCGATGACAAAGGGGATTACGTTGTTATGCAAAAATGGATCATGTTTGTCGTATTCATATTTGCCTCGCTGCTCAGTGTTTATCTCATCATCTTCTCTCTTCCGGAGAAGCCGAAGGATGAGACCGAAGGGCTGCCGGAAGGCGTTACGCTGATGAAAGTGGTCGCTTCCAACGACTTCGTGTTCGACAAGCCGGAGTACCGCGTCAAAGCAGGCGAAACGGTACGGCTTGTACTGCAGAACAAGAGCGGCATTCACGGCATTGAAATCGCCGAGTTCGGCATCAATTTGCAAGGAGACAAGTTGCAGCAGGACGTCACGTTCGACAAGCCCGGCACTTACGAAATCAAATGCAGCGTCGCATGCGGCATAGGACATGATACGATGAAATCCGTTCTTGTTGTCGAATAAATGCGAAGGAGCCCGCCCGGGGCTCCTTTCTTCATGATGCGGAGCGGCCGGCTGTCTGCTGTCAGCTCTCGCTCCGTCTTCTGTGCCGTTCGCGATTAATGAGAACGTCCGCAATATATCCGATCAAAGCCCAGCTTAGCACGGTAAGGATATACATAAGCACGACGCTGACCCGGTGCACGTCGACGAACAGGTCGACAAGCCACGCCGGAATGCTGAACATGAAAAAATAAAGTTGTGTGGATCGTAGCCTGTCGCGTTGAACAGGCATAACGCCACGCCGAACAGCGACGCGGCAATGGTAACCGGATACCGCATTCGATCAAGTCCCCTTCTGGTCCAGTGCCGATGATCACGGGGCGGCAATTCGGCCGCAGGCCGGTTGCCGAAAGCCATCCGCATGAGTTATTATGTGACAAAAGGATGCTTGTCATGCGACAGATAAAAGGAGAGGTAACAACAGATGGTTAAGCATATCGTGCTGTTCAAATTGAAAGACGGCAGTCCGGAAAATGTCGAGCGGACGGCCCAGGTGCTGAGGGATATGGAAGGCCGGATACCGGAACTGAAATCGATCGAAGTGGGCATCGACGTGCTGCACAGCGACAGGTCGTACCATATCGCGCTGACGACGACGTTCGATTCGCTGGAGGCGCTTCAGGCGTACCAGGTGCATCCCGTGCATCAGAAGGTGATCGAGCATATGTCCCGGGTGCGCGAAGCATCCGTCAGCGTCGACTACATCATTTAGGAGCGTTCTTTCATGCGAGATGTGTATGAGATGCTGACTTATCTGCTCGTTATCATATTGAGCAGCATCATTATGGTCTATGCGCTGAAGCGCAAAGCAAGGAAGAAGCAAAATAAAGGCGGGCAATAACGATATGTACTATGTGAACCGGGAACAAATCGAGAAACGGCTGCAAGCGATTCCCGAGCTTGCCCGGGCCGTCGAGCAGCTGCAGGCCGGCTGGCAGGGGAGCTTGCTGGAAGGACTGGCCCAGGAGCGCGCGCTGCACCTGGCAATCGAAACGGTAACCGACGTCGGAAGCTTCCTGATCGACGGATTTTGATGCGCGACGCGAGCAGTTACGAGGATATCGTTGAAATAATCGGCGGCGAGGGCGTCATACCGCCGTCGCTGCATGAGCCGCTTGTGGAGCTTGTCCGGCTGCGCCGGCCGCTCGTGCAGCAATATTATGAATGGCCGCGCGTCGAGCTTCACCCGCTGACGCCTCGGCTGGCGCAGCTGATGCGCGATTTTGCGGCGGCGGTGCAAGACTACTTGCGCAGCGAACTTGGCGGCATGTAGTCTGGCCGTCCTGCCGACGCGCCAGAAGCGGATTTCCCCCGGATTTATCGCGATTTGATTTATGAAAAAGAGACCGCATTGCTCAAAGCAAAGAGCCAAGCGGTCTCTTTTTTTTGCCGTTTGACGCCTCGACATTGTGTCAAGACGAGCCCAATCTGCTTATAATGGCAATACGAATTGGGCATTCGCCCGGTTTGCCGGAGCGAAAGGAGGCGCAATCAGGCATGATTGTCACATGGAGCGTCGCAGCCGCGTCCGCCGCTTTCATCGCCTTGGCGGTCGGCAGTCTCATTTTTCTTCGCGCCATGCTGCATCGGATATCGAGAATGCAGGCGGCGGCGGAAACGATGGAACGCGAGCTTCAGGCGCTCGCGGCGGACGTCCGGGGAGCCGTCGTGCCGGCCGGCCAGACGTTCGCGGCAGTGAAACAGCAGATCGAACGAACGGCGAAGCTGTTCGAGGCGGTGGAACGGTTCGGCGACTCGGCGAATCATGTGGCGGGGGCCGTCCACCGCGTATCATCCGTGCTCGCGGACTCTGCGGCCCGACATGCGGAACGGGCGGCCGGCCAATACCGCGAAGCGATCGGAAACGCGATGGATTGGGCGGAGCTCGGCTTGACGGCCTGGCAGCTGTTGCAAGCGCAGCGCGAGTCGGCCGGTATGCGTTCCCGGGTATCGCAAAGGCGGGGCGAAGGGCACGATAAGAACGAAAGGAGCGTATAACGATGGCAAAACGAAATCAATCGAAAAGCTTCTGGATCGGCGCATTGGCAGGGAGTCTGGTCGGATCGGTAACGGCGCTGCTGCTGGCGCCGAAGAGCGGCAAGGAGCTGCGCAAAGATATAGCCGAAGGAGGGCGGGCGGTGGGCGAAACCTCTTCCCGCATCGTCGGCCAGGTGTGCGAAACGACGGGGCGCATTTCCCGTCAAGTAAGCGGCCAGACTGCGCAGTTGACCAACAAGGCGAAGCAGACGGCAAGCCAGGTCATCTCGCAGGTTAAAAGCTGGCGTGGCGAAGGCGTCGTCTCTACGTCGAACGTTCCGGCTTCCGCTTTGACGGAAACGGCTGACGAACTGACAGAGGCGTCCGACGAATTGACAGAGGCGTCCGACGAACTGACGGCGGTGCCGGCAGAAGAGGAGCTTCGGGAGACGTTGGATAAGGCCGAGCGGGAGCAAAATAAAGAGCTGTAAACGATCCGCTGATTGGCAAAGAACGAGGCGGCAGCCGCGCGGTATGCGGCTGTCGCCTTGAACTGCCGGTACCGTCTCCCGCCTCTTGGCGGCGCGCTGCGGCGCACCCGGTCAGCCCGCTACCGGCGAAGCGCGGAACGGTAAGCCGTAGGGGAAAGGCCGTACCGTTTGCGGAACATTTTGGAAAAATAAAGCGCGTCGCCGATGCCGACGGAAGCGGCCACTTGTTCGATCGTCAGCCGGCTCTCCAAGAGCTCCTTAGCCCGTTCCATCCGGATATGCTGCAAATATTGCATCGGTGACATGCCGGTATGCCGTTTGAACATTTTCGACAGATGCGTGCGGTGATAGCCGAGCGCCTTGGACATCTGATCGATCGATATCGGTTCGGCGAACTGCACCGTCAGCCACCGGACGGCCTGGCCGATTTGCCGTTCCATATCGGAGGCCGGCTTGGAAGGATTGGGCAGCCGTTCGGCATTGGCTTCGCCAAGCTGCTTGAGCAGCAGCCGAAACAGTCCGCCCGCTTCCAGATCGGCAAGCGCCTCCTGCCGCTCCTTCAGCAAATAAAGGCGTATTCGCTGATAGATCCGGATTAGGCGGCTGTAGTTGGCGGAATGAATGATCGGATGATCGGGCGTAACGCCGATGGAGGACAGAATCCGCTCCGCGCCTTCTCCTTTGAACGCGACCCAATGGTACTGCCACGGATTGCGGTCGTCCGCCTGGTAGCTGACCACCTCATCGGGATAAATGAAGAACGTGTCCCCGGACCTACATGTATACGCTTTATCCTTCATTTCGAAGTGTCCTTGCCCCGCGGTAACGGTATGGACCAAATAATAACCGTGCAAGGTGGGACCGATTTTGTGGGAGGGAAGCGGCTGCCCCTGGCCGCAGAACATAACGGTCAATTCCTTGTCCGCCTGGGAGGGGTTGATGCCTACCGAGATCATATAATGATTCATCGGGCAATCCGACCTTTCCGTTTCCTTTCTTACCGCTAGCGTAACCCGAAAAACTACAAATGTCCATATAAAAGCGATAAACGTCCATATCGTTTCGGCAGCCTCTCGGCTATATTCGAGAAGAACGGATATTTACATTTTCAGGAGGTCTCGGAACATGCCGAAAATTACATTCCTTGGCGCAGGCAGCACCGTCTTCGCGAAAAACGTGCTTGGCGACTGCATGCTGACGCCGGCGCTGCAAGATTTTGAACTGGCGTTGTACGATATCGACGCCGAGCGGCTGCGCGATTCCGAAAACATGCTGAACAATCTGAAGCATACGACGGGCAGCGGCTGCCGGATCCGCGCCTACAGCGACCGCAAGGAAGCGCTTCGCGGCGCGTCCTACGTCATCAATGCCATCCAGGTCGGCGGCTACGATCCGTGCACGATTACCGACTTTGAAGTGCCGAAAAAATACGGCCTCCGGCAAACGATTGCGGATACGGTCGGGATCGGCGGCATTTTCCGCAATCTGCGCACGATTCCGGTGCTCGAGGAATTCGCCCGCGATATGCATGAAGTATGTCCGGACGCGTGGTTCCTGAACTACACCAATCCGATGGCCGTGCTGACCAACTATATGAATACATACGGCGGCATCAAAACGGTCGGTCTTTGCCACAGCGTGCAAGCCTGCGTGCCGGGGCTGTTCCGCAGTCTCGGGATGGACGACAAAGGCGTCAAGACGAAGATCGCCGGCATCAACCATATGGCATGGCTGCTCGAAGTGACGAAGGACGGCGAGGATCTGTATCCGGAGATCAAGCGCCGGGCCGCCGAAAAGCAGAAAGAGAAGCACCATGATATGGTCCGTTTCGAGCTGATGCTCAAATTCGGTTATTATGTCACCGAATCGTCCGAGCATAACGCCGAGTACCATCCGTATTTTATCAAGAAGAACTATCCGGAACTGATCGACCGATTCAATATTCCGCTCGACGAATATCCGCGCCGCTGCATCAACCAGATCGAGGGCTGGAAGAAAATGCGCAGTCAATTGGTGGACAACAAGGATTTGACTCATACCCGCTCGCACGAATACGCCTCGTACATGCTCGAGGCGATGGAGACGAATGTGCCGTTCAAAATCGGCGGCAACGTCATGAATACCGGCCTCATTACGAATTTGCCGAAGGAAGCGTGCGTCGAAGTGCCTTGTCTCGTCGACCGCAGCGGCGTCACCCCGACGTATGTCGGCGATTTGCCGCCGCAGCTGGCGGCGCTTAACCGGACGAATATCAATACCCAACTGCTGACGCTGGAGGCGGCCGTTACGAAGCGCAAAGAGCATATTTACCACGCCGCGTTGCTGGACCCGCATACGGCAGCGGAGCTGTCGATTGACGATATTATTTCGCTGTGCGACGATCTGATCGAAGCGCATGGCGACTGGCTGCCCAAGTTCCATTAAGCGCGCCGCCCTCGCCCGGCCGTTGTCTTTCACGGAAGACGCGGCCGGGCGCTTTTCTTGAACGGCAGGCGGATATGCGTTATGATGAAGGTACGTTTTGCCCTATACATTCATATGCTATTCTGTTCTTTTATCTCGTTCAAGAAAGCGGTGTGTAAGTGGAACAACCGATAGCTATTCTGGATTCCGGCGTAGGCGGTCTGACTGTGGTCAAAGAAGTAATGCGTCAGCTGCCGCGGGAAAAAATCATCTATTTCGGTGACACGGCCCGCACGCCGTACGGTCCGCGATCTCCAGAGGAAGTCAGACGTTTTACAAGGCAAATCGTCGATTACTTGATTCAGTTCAATCCGAAAATGATCGTGATCGCCTGCAATACGGCGACAGCGGTGGCGCTTGAGGATATCCGCGCCCGCGTTTCGATTCCGGTCGCAGGCGTCATCAACCCCGGCGCGCGAGCCGCGGTCGGCAAGACCAAAACCGGTTTCGTCGGCGTAATCGGAACGGAAGGGACGATTCGCAGCGGCGCGTATGAGGTGGCGCTCAGGGTGCTTTCGCCCCACATCCAGGTGTACAGCCAGGCTTGCCCGACCTTTGTTCCGCTCGTCGAAAGAGGAAATTTCCGCTCGCCGGAAACGTATGAAACGATCCAACGCACGATCGGCCATTTGCGCGAGCTGCCGATCGATTGCCTGATTCTCGGCTGCACGCACTATCCGTTTCTGTCCGATACGATATCGGAAGTGATGGGGCCGCAAGTCGAGCTGATCAGCTCGGCCGATGAAACGGCCCGCGAGATCAGCACCATTCTGCATGACAAGGGCAAGCTGGCTTACGGCGAAGAGATTCCGGTGCATCAATTTTTTGCAGCGGCGATCCGCGCATGTTCAAAGAGATTGCCCAGCAATGGCTTGGGAAAGAAATTCGGCTGACGCCTGTCGTATGGAAAGTGTCGAAAATCGGTTAAACGCAAAGCCGCAAAAAGGCCGCTCCCGGGGTTCGGGGTCGGCGGCTGTTTTTGCTTTCTATTTTGCC
>NZ_BOVJ01000088.1 GCF_018403665.1 Paenibacillus cisolokensis | reverse complement strand
ACAATTATACGGACTCAACTCCGTTCGTTAAATTAAAAATAATAACCAAGTACAGTTGAGAGATAGGAGATTATACCTATGAATCTTAACACTTCGAAAACAATATAAACCACTTTCATTCCCATATAGTCAAATTAGGTCTTTTGTTGTAAAATAATGTAGTCTGGAAGTCCTAGCAAATACCTCAGCCGATGGGGAATTAATTCGGAGGAACTGGTATGTGGTACTGGATACTTTGGGCAATTTTAGCAGTCTGGACATTCTTCGACGCAAGGAAACGGAAAAACAATGCGATTGGTTGGACAATAGGCGTTTTTGATCGGTCCGATCGCGTTACCGATTTATTTCGCAAAACGGAATTTAAAAGATAAAGAAATTAGGGAAGGCGGCACCGCCTGGAACGTTCTTAAAAACTTTGCGCTTTTTGGACTTTAACGATGGCCGTCATTATCGTTGCAGGCATGATGAGCGCAGGAGAAGTTATCGATGACGCTACTAATGGCGCGGAGCAAGCCGGAGCGATAATCGGTGCCGGTCTAGGTGTTACCATGTTGATCGTAATTTGGTTTATCATCATGGTTATTGCATTGATACTGGGATTCTTCTTAAAAAAATCAAGCATTGTGGAAAAAGGCCCTACCGGCCAGCTTGCAGCACAACAACCCGTTACGCCATAAATCAATCCCCGCCCGGCCACAATGGCCAAGCGGGGATTCGTTTATACGCACTTGAACTAAACGGTACTCGATTTAGTTCCGTTCAGCCCTTGATACGCCTGAGTCTATCTTATCCGATGCTGCCTTCCATCTCGAACTTGATGAGACGGTTCATCTCGACCGCGTATTCCATCGGCAGTTCCTTCGTAAACGGCTCGATGAAGCCCATGACGATCATCTGGGTCGCTTCCGCTTCCGAAAGGCCGCGGCTCATCAGGTAGAACAGCTGATCCTCGGACACTTTGGACACCGTCGCCTCATGCTCGAGCGTAATGTTGTCGTTCATAATTTCGTTGTACGGGATCGTATCCGATGTCGATTGGTTGTCGAGAATGAGCGTATCGCATTTCACGTTCGCTTTCGATCCTTCGGCGTTCCGCCCGAACGAGGCGAGACCGCGATAGGTCACCTTGCCGCCGTGCTTGCTGATCGACTTGGAGACGATCGTCGATGTCGTATCGGGCGCGAGATGGAGCATTTTCGCCCCCGCGTCCTGGTGCTGGCCTTTGCCGGCAACCGCGATCGACAGCACCATCCCTTTGGCGCCGCGGCCTTTCAACACGACAGCAGGGTATTTCATCGTCAGCTTAGAACCGATATTGCCGTCGACCCATTCCATCGTCGCGTTCTCTTCCGCCACCGCACGTTTCGTAACGAGATTGTAAATGTTCGGCGCCCAGTTCTGAATCGTCGTATAACGGACGCGGGCGTTTTTCTTGGCGATAATTTCAACGACCGCGCTGTGCAGCGAGTTGGTGCTGTATATCGGCGCGGTGCAGCCTTCAACGTAATGCACGAAGCTGTCCTCGTCGGCGATGATCAACGTCCGTTCGAATTGGCCCATGTTTTCCGAATTGATCCGGAAGTAAGCCTGCAGCGGAATTTCGCATTTGACGCCTTTCGGCACATAGATGAAGCTGCCGCCGGACCATACCGCGCTGTTCAGCGCTGCAAACTTGTTGTCGGCAGGCGGTACGACCGTGCCGAAATATTCTTTGAAGATGTCCGGATGCTCCCGCAGCGCCGTGTCCGTATCCATGAAGATGACGCCCTGCTTGGCGAGATCTTCCTGCATGCTGTGATAAACGACTTCGGACTCGTACTGCGCCGAGACGCCGGCGAGAAATTTCTGTTCCGCCTCCGGAATGCCCAGCTTGTCGAACGTTTCCTTAATTTCGGCGGGCACTTCCTCCCACGTTTTGCCTTGCTTTTCCGACGGCTTGACATAATATTGAATATCGTTGAAGTCCAGGTCGTCGAGATTGCCGCCCCAGCGCGGCAGCGGCATTTTATTGAACTGCTCCAGCGATTTCAGCCGGAAATTCAGCATCCACTCGGGTTCGTTCTTCATTTCGGAAATCGTGCGGACAACTTCCGGCGTCAACCCTTTGCCGGTCTGAAAGACCGCTTTATGCTCATCGCGGAAGCCATATTTGTACTCTTCCAATTCGGGCATCTTCTTAGCCATGGTCTAACGCCTCCCTTTCTTCAATTCATGCGTCCTTGCTCAACGCCTTTGCGCAACGCGTTCCAGGCCAGCGTCGCGCATTTGATGCGCGCCGGAAATTTGTTGACTCCGGACAGTGCCTCGATGTCTTCGTATTCCTCGAACTCAACCTCTTCTCCTTTCATCAGGGAAGAGAATCGTTCGGCCAATGCCAGCGCCTCGTCCAACGTTCGTCCTTTGACGGCCTCCGTCATCATCGATGCCGAAGACATGCTGATCGAGCAGCCTTCTCCGGTAAATTTCGCCAGCTTTACCTTCCCGTCCTGCACCTGCAGCTGAAGCGAAATCCGGTCGCCGCAAGTCGGGTTGTTCAGATTGACCGTTACGGCCTCGTCTTCCATTGTACCCCGATTACGCGGGTTTTTATAGTGATCCATAATGACCCGTCGGTACAAATCATCCAATTGCATCGCCGAAGAACTCCTTTGCCCGGAGCAGGCCTTCGGCCAACCGGTCGATATCCCGCTCCGTGTTGTACAAATAAAAACTTGCCCGCGCTGTCGCCGTAACATTCAACCAGCGCATCAGCGGCTGGCAGCAATGATGGCCGGCGCGGATGGCGATGCCCTCGGCATCGAGCACCGTCGCCACATCGTGCGGATGAATGTCGCCGAGGTTGAAGGTGACAAGACCGGTGCGATTGTGCTGCGGACCGTAAATCGTCACGCCTTCGATCGCCGACAGCCGTTCGTACGCATAATGCGCCAGCTTCTCGTTATGAGCGTTAATTTCGTCCAGCCCGATTTGTTCCAGAAAGTCGATAGCCGCCGCCAGTCCGACGGCGCCGGCGATAATCGGAGTGCCGCCCTCGAACCGCGCCGGCACATCTTTCCATGTCGATTCGTACAAATCGACATGATCGATCATCTCGCCGCCGAACTCGATCGGCTCCATCGATTCCAGCAACGCCTTTCTGCCGTATAGCGCGCCGATGCCTGTCGGACCGCACATCTTGTGCCCGGAGAAAGCGAAGAAATCGCAGTCCAGCTCCTGCACGTCGATCCGCCTATGCGGCGTGCTCTGCGCGCCGTCCACGACGAGAACGGCGCCGTTGCGATGGGCGACAGCGGCAATTTCCTTGACCGGATTCACGACGCCCAGCACGTTCGAGACATGGGCCACCGAGACGATCTTCGTCCGCTCCGTAACCGTCGCTTCCACATCCGCAATCGCAATGGTGCCGTCCGGCTGAAGCGGAATATATTTAAGCTTGGCTCCGGCGGCTTTGGCCGCCTGCTGCCAAGGAATGAGATTGCTATGGTGTTCCATCGGCGTAATGACGATCTCGTCGCCTTCCCGAAGAACGGACCGGGCGTAGCTGGCGGCAACGAGGTTCAGCGCGGTCGTCGTGCCGCGGGTGAAAACAATTTCTTCGCTGCTTGCGGCGCCGACGAACCGGGCCGTTTTCTCCCTGGCTCCCTCGTACGCGTCCGTCGCCCGCGCTCCGAGCGTATGAACGCCGCGGTGAACGTTGGCATGATCGTTTTCGTAGTAACGGACGATCGCCTCGATGACGGAACGGGGCTTCTGGGAAGAAGCCGCGCTATCCAGATAGACGAGCGGATGACCGTTGATTTCCTGCTTCAATATCGGGAACTGCGTGCGGATCTCCTCGGCGTTCATACGATCAGCTTCCTTTCAAGCAGCCGCTGCAGCTGGCTCCTTACGGCTTCCATCGGCACTTCGGATACGACCGGCGCCAAAAAGCCGTAATGATAAGACGTTCCGCCTCCTCCTTGGAGATGCCGCGGGACATCATATAATATACCTGATCGGCGTTGACTTGCCCTACGCTTGCCGCATGGCCGGCCTTGACGTCGTCTTCGTCGATCAGCAGAATCGGATTCGCGTCGCCGCGCGCTTTCGGGCTGAGCATGAGCACTTTCTCGGTCTGCTCGCCGTTGGCTTTCGTGGCGCCTTTCTCGATCTTCGTCACGCCGTTGATAATCGCCGTCGCTTCGTCTTTCATGACGGCCCGGGTCACCATGGAGCTTGTCGAGCTGCGGCCGATATGCACCGCGCGGGTGGTGAGGCTCATCCGCTGCTGGCCGAGACCGATGCTGATCACTTTGGCATCCGAGGAAGAGCCCTGTCCTTGCAGCAGCGACTGCGTCTCGGTCAGCGTATTGCCGTCGTGCAGATCGCCGATAATCCATTCGATCCGTCCGTCCTGCTCCACAATCGCGCGGCGATTCGTCATATCGATGCCTTGATCGCTCATATGATGAACGGAAGCGACACGCACGCGCGCGCCCGGTTTGACGAACGCCTCGATAACGGAATGGTGGATGAACGGCGCCGCGCCGCCTTCGCCCGGCGTAATAGCATAGTCGACGTAAGTGACGCTGCTGCCCTTTTCGGCCACGATCACGATATGGGGCGCGAACGACGCTTCCGCGTCGTCACGGAAGTAGATGGCCTGAAGCGGCAATTCGACTTCGACATTTTTCGGTACATAAACGAACGCCCCGCCGTTCCATAGCGCAGCATGGAGCGCGTTCAGCCGGTTTTCAAACGGATCGACCGCCTGAAACAGATACGGCTTCACCAGATCGGCATGCTCCCGGCAAGCCGTTTCCAGGTCGGTGAAAATAACGCCTTTCGACTTCAACTCCTCGGCCTCGCGCACATAAGCCGCTCCCGAGTTGCGTTGCACGAGCAGGGCGCCGCCTTCGGCGGGAACGAGCTCGCGCACCTCAGCGGGCAATTCGCCGAGCCGCGCAATCCGAGACGTCTGCTTGTAAACGCCGAATGCATCCAGATTCCAGCGATCGAGGCGCGTCTTTTCCGGCTTCGGCCACTCCAGTTCCCCTGCCCGTTCTGCGGCCTCGGCGCGAAGCTGCGCGACCCAATCCGGCTCGTTCTTCTCCCGGGACAACGTTTCGGCCAGGCCGCGGTTGATCGGAGTCGTCAATTGAATACTCATCAGGTTCATCGCTCCTTTCGTTACGCTTGGCCTACCGTTTCGTCCACGATGCCGAGCTCTTCCTTAACCCAGTCGTAGCCTTCATCCTCCAGCCGTTGGGCAAGCTCCGGGCCGCCCGACTTGACGATTCTGCCCTGCATCATGACGTGCACGTAATCCGGGGTAATATAATTGAGCAAACGCTGATAGTGCGTAATAATGAGAAAACCGCGGTCTTCCGAGCGCATCGAGTTGACGCCGGCCGCGACGATTTTGAGCGCGTCGATATCGAGACCCGAGTCGATTTCGTCCAGAATGGCGATTTTCGGCTCCAGCATCATCATTTGCAAAATTTCGTTCCGCTTCTTCTCGCCGCCGGAAAATCCTTCATTCAAATAACGATGAGCGAACTCGGTGTTCATTTCCAGTTCCTTCATCTTGCTTTCCATTTGGCGGATAAACTTGATCAGCGAAATTTCGTTTCCTTCTTCGCGGCGCGCATTGATGGCGCTGCGGAGAAAGTCGGAATTCGTAACGCCCGGAATTTCGCTCGGGTACTGCATGGCCAGAAACAGACCGGCACGCGCCCGCTCGTCCACTTCCATCTCCAGCAAATTTTCGCCGTCGAGCAGCGCCGTGCCGGCAGTTACCTCATATTTCGGGTGCCCCATAAGCGCGGAAGCCAGCGTACTTTTGCCGGTACCGTTCGGCCCCATAATGGCGTGAATTTCCCCGCCTTTGATTTCGAGGTCGATGCCTTTCAATATTTCTTTATCTTCGATGGCCGCTCTCAGACCTTCGATTTTGAAATGTGTCGCCATACTCCGAATGCTCCTTCCAAAATTCGATACTTCCAGGCTTCGCGTCGCATGGCGCAAGCGCAAGCCCAAGAGTGATTTTCAGTGATTCTCAATAATTATTTTATTATAATGTTTGTTATAAAGCAATGAGAAAACCATGATCGGGCTTTCCGCGGAGACGATAGCCCGCATCGTATGCGCATTTTGCCAGCCTGAAAATTTATTCCATATTAGGATGCGCCAATTGCAGGTATTCCATGCCGCAATATTATTCTATATACTTAGTAAAGGCTCCATCAAGCCGCAAACATCGCATGAGAGGATGCTGCGACATGACGACCGGTTACGCCGGGCTGCAGTCCGTCATCTGGGCGGACGATAGACTCGATCTGCTCGACCAACGGCTGCTGCCGGAGGAAATTGTTTATTTGCCGCTGACCACCGTCGAGGAAGTGTGGGAAGCGATCCGCCATTTGAAAGTCAGGGGCGCCCCCGCTATCGGAATAACCGCCGCTTACGGCGTCGTGCTGGCAAGCCGGGACGAACGGGGCGGCGTATCCGACTGGCTGGCGCGCGTATTGAAAGCGGCCGAATATTTGGCCACCTCGCGTCCGACGGCGGTCAACCTGTTCTGGGCGCTGGAGCGGATGAGCGCCAAGGCGAAGACATTGGCGGAAAGCGGCCGCGATCTGGAGACGTGCAAGCGCGAGCTGCTCGAAGAAGCCGTCGCCATTCAGCGCGAAGACGAGGAGACTTGCCGGCTGATCGGCGAGCATGCGCTGACGCTCTTGAAAGACGGAATGGGCGTACTGACGCACTGCAACGCCGGCGGACTGGCGACCGCCAAATACGGCACTGCTCTTGCTCCCATCTATCTCGCCAAGGAGCGGGGGATCGATATCCGGGTATTCGCCGACGAAACCCGGCCGGTGCTGCAGGGCGCCCGTTTGACCGCGTTCGAGCTTCAGCAAGCCGGGGTGGACGTCACCCTGATTTGCGACAATATGGCCGGCATGGTCATGTCCAAAGGCTGGGTTGACGCGGTTATCGTCGGGACCGACCGGGTGGCCGCCAACGGCGACGTCGCGAACAAAATCGGCACCTACAGCGTCGCGGTGCTGGCCAAGGCGCACGGCATTCCGTTCTATGTCGCCTGCCCGCTGTCGACCATCGATCTCGGAACGCCGACAGGCGCCGAAATTCCCATTGAGGAGCGCAGCGCCGAGGAAGTGACCGAAGGGTTCGGCAAACGAACGGCACCGCGGGGCGTCAAAGTTTTCAATCCCGCCTTCGACGTCACGCCCGCGGAATATGTAACGGCAATCATTACCGAGAAAGGCATTGTGCGTGCGCCGTTCTCCGAAAACTTGAAAAAGCTGTTCTCCACCTGACGGAAAAACCGTTCAACGCGAACGGAACCTATATTTAGCGGAAAAGGCCGGTTCCCTGCGGGAAGCCGGCCTTTTCCGCCCCCCGGCGGGCGGATCGCCGAACAGGCGAGAGAACGGCTTCGCATTCCGCAAGGACGAAAAACCGCTGTCACGCCATTAAATGCAGCGCTTCGTAACCTTTCATTCCCGGCGCGATGCCCCGCGCTTCCGCCGCAAGCGTCACCGATTCGAGGGGCGCTTCAAACAATTCGTCAAGCGTTTTCACCCCGACCGCTCTCCCCGCCACAATGCCGCGGTCTTTCAGCCGCTCGTTCAACAGCGCCACATCCAGAGCCCCGCACATAATGTATCCGTTTTCTGTCGTCCAGACCAGAAGTGTCGTTTTCGGCAGCTTGACTTCCACTCCCAGCACTGTCCGGCCGTTGTCCAATGCGCGGGGAACCATTCTCATCATAGGCTCCTCCTCCTTGTGCGGCCGCATGCCGAAGCGCCGTATGCGGTATGCGCAGCCGCTTATTCACTATATGCGCTTCGGCATTTTCGGTCAGGTACAAGCGCCCTCGGACGACGATTTCCATCCCTGCAGGCGCGATAGAGACACGTTCGAAAGTCTTAAATTTTATACCCGAAATAGGACTATATGATTAGTTCTTTTGGTGGTATATTAGTATCTGTGAAAAATGCAACGACCGAAAGGAAGTGAACGGCTGCAGGCTCTCCGTTAAGCGCGAAACGCGGCGGGAACCTGAACCATACCGAAATGAAGCGACAACATTCCAAAAACAAAACAGCCTATTTGTTCAATGTCGATATTCTCGTCGAAGGCGAGACGAATGCGGTCGCGCTCGAGAAGCTGCTGAACGTGCTGAACGGGGGAAACTTCCCTGACTACCGAATCGTGTCCGGGCTGGAAATGGGGACTCTCATCGCGAATATGCGCGAGTCGGTAGCGGAATTCCGCCCCATTCCGGTAAAGGCGGCAGCAGGCAATCCCGCGCCGCCGTCCGGCGGGACGCAAGCGGCGAAAACGAAAACGGACGCCGATCAAAGCCGCGACCCGAACGGCGATCCGTCGATCAACGAACGGATTCGCCGCTGCATCGAGGCAAAACGTCTTATACGCTTGAGTGTGAACAAAGGTTACGGCATCCGCCTGAGCATTCCGTGCCGGATTCTAAACTTCGATGAAACCGCCCAGCTTCTGACCGTCTACCATGTCGACGAGAAGCAGGTATACGCGTTCAACCTGTACGAAATCGACGAATTTTCGGAATGAACGACTAGCCGCCGTCACCCGCTTGTATAAGGACCGGATGCCTCTTTCCCGAGCATCTCGGCAATTTTATCGCCAGGTACGGGCGGGCTGCGGAAAAACCCTTGCATTTCGTCGCATCGATGCCTTTTCAAAAAACGGACCTGATCTTCCGTTTCGACGCCTTCGGCGATCACCTGAAGGTTCAGATTGTGGGCCATGGCGATAATCGCCGCGACGATTTCCGCATTTCCGGGATCATGCATAATGTCGCGAACGAACGACCGGTCGATTTTCAGACGATCGATCGGAAATTTCCTCAAATATAGAAAAGAGCTGTAGCCCGTTCCGAAATCGTCGACGCTGATGCCAACCCCAAGTCGGGCCAATTCCGACAAATGGCGCGAAACGTCGGCGGTATCCATGGCAACCGATTCGGTAATTTCCAGATCGAGATAGCGGGCGGGAAGGCCTGTGCCTTTCAGCACCGCCGCCACTTTGCCCGGCAAATTCTGGTGCATGAACTGGCGCAGCGACAAATTGACCGACACCGGAATAGCGGGAAGACCGGAATCCTGCCACGCTTTATTTTGCCGGCATGCTTCCTCCAGCACCCAATCGCCAAGCTGAACGATCATACCGCTGTCTTCGGCAAGCGGTATGAATTCTTTCGGCTGCACGAGGCCCCGCTCCGGGTGCTCCCAGCGAACAAGCGCTTCCACCCCGACCATCCGGCCGCTGTTGATCCGGTACTGCGGCTGATAGTGCAGCACGAACTCCCGGTTCCGAATCGCGCGGAACAGCTCATGCTGCAGCTTGAGACGCTCGCGCGCCGAATTGTCCCATTTGTCGGAGTAGACAAGCCCGCAATTGCGGCCGCTGTCCTTCGCCTTGACGAGCGCCGTCTCCGCTTGCCGGATGATCGCACCCGCATTCTGATTCGAATCGCGGTTCGTCGCAATGCCGATACTGGCGGTTACATGAAGCGGAAACCCCTGCACTTCGAACGGCTCTTCCAGCCGTTTGAGCAGCTCTTTGGCCCGCCGGAGCAATTCTTCTTCCGATCCCGCATCTGTAACGAGCAGCGCGAACTCGTCGCCTTCCATCCGGGCGACCGAATGATGTTCGTGCCGGCCGCACAGCAGACGCTCGGCAATCTGGAGAAGCAGCATATCCCCAACTTCCCGGCCGAACGACGTATTGACCAGCTTGAACCGGTCGATGTTGACATAATAGACGCCGACCAGACCGCCGAACGCGGCCGATTCGTTCATCGCCTCGTCCAATTTGTCCATAAACATTCTGCGGTTAGGCAATCCGGTCATGTCGTCGTAATAAGCCATATAACGGATGCGTTCGATCTGGCGTTTCCGTTCGCTGGCATCCATCCCGACCATGACGGTCCCGATCGTTCGTTCCCCGTCCTGTATCGGAATACATTCGATATCCCATTCGAGCGGGTATCCTTCCCGATGCATCATCCGGATTTGAAAATATTTCACGCCTTCCTCGGCTTTCTCCGTATTGCCGACCTCCTGAACGGTGCAATCAGCAAAATTTTCCAACGGATTGTCGAGCAAATCGTTCTTGCGGTAGCCGAGCAAATGGACGGCTCCCTCGCTGACGTCAATGATTTTGCCTTCGGAATCGAGCAGAATGAAGGGGGTTTTATGGCTGCGTAAAATCGTGCGCATGACATGGTCGGAAAGGGGCGGGAAATCGGAACGCGGATGAAGCGGAACGGAAGCGAACCGGCTACGGCGCAGCATGAGGATGCAAGCGGCAAGCGAAATAGCCGTCACGCTTGAGGAAAGAGCTACGGCGGCTTTGGCCGGCAGCGCGAATGCGGCGGCGCCGACCGAAAGCAACGCCGCCGATGCGGCAAAGGCAAAGGTATCCGGAACGAGACGTTGATGTTTGTCATTTTTCAACCGATCGGGCTGTTTCTTCATCCTCAGTCCTCCCCACTCGCTCTAAAGCCTAAAAGCATATGCGGACAAGTTTCATTATAGAGGAAGAGACCTGATCGGGACAGACATTTTTTAATCGTTACGCGGAGTTCCGCTTCTGCGAACCCCAGGCGGCCGCTGCCGTCAAAGCCCAGGCCGCAATAAAGGCGACGCCGCCAATCGGCGTAATGATGCCCAGTTTGCTGAAGCCGGTCAGCGACAGGACGTAGAGGCTGCCGGAAAACAGAATAATGCCGGCGTGCATCAGGCGGCCGGCGAGCAGCAAACGCCGCGGTTCGTTCAGTTTGCCGGCCAGCAATGACAGCAGAAAAAGCCCGATCGCATGATACATCTGATAGCGCACGCCTGTTTCGAACACGGCCAGATAATCCGCACTCAGCTTGTCTTCCAGACCGTGCGCGGCGAACGCGCCGAGCGCCACCGCAAGCAATGCGTGAATGGCCCCGTATGCCGCATACCGGGGAAACATCATCGTCTTCACATCCTCCTGTACGTTGTAGTCGGTCACATTATAGCACAACGCGGCGGAGGCCCCAATGAACAGACGGTTACAAATTCGTGTACGAGCCGCTTACTTCAGCGCATCGCGCTTGGCGAGCGAGGACGCCGCCTTTAACGCGATCTCGATTTCCCGCTCAACCGCACGGGAAACCGCGTCCGTATGCGGATCGTATTCCGCGGCCAGATCGCTGTCGGCAAATCCGTCAACGGCCAGTATCGCGCCGGCCCGCGCTCCGCGAAGCGAGGAAACGACGTAGAGGGCGGCGATTTCCATTTCCACCGCAAGGATGCCGGCCTGCTTGTACGTTTTATGAGGCAGTTCAAGAACGCCGGTAAAGAAGGCATCGTAGCATACGGTCATCCCTTTGCGCACCGCTCCGTCGCCGGGCACTTCCCGCGCGGCTTCGGCAAGAGCGGCGACCACTTCCGCGTCGGCGACGGCGGGAAAGCCTTGCGGCACCAGCTGCTTCGTCAATCCTTCCTCGCGTGCCGCCGCGGTGCTGATCACGAGGCTGCCCGCCGGCAGATCGGCCTGGTAGGAACCGCATGTTCCGACGCGTATGAGCGTCTTGACGCCGGCCCGGATCAGCTCCTCGAAGCAGACCGCCGCTCCCGGCGAGCCGACGCCGTGGCTGACGACCGCCAGCTGCACGCCGTCGTAAGTGCCGACGAACGTCCGGTATTCCCGGGCGAAGGACAGTTCCCGCACAGGTTCAAGCTTCCTCGCGATCGCCTCGGCCCGCCTGGGATCGCCGCAAACGATCGCATAGGGCGGCATATCTTCGGAATGAATTTGCAATATCGGCAAATACACAACATTCCACTCCTTCAAATGAACGATGAATTTCGATCGCCGCCCGCCGGCGGCCGATTGTCAATCGTACTCTTTCTTCTCCCACTCGTCCTCGGGAATCGGCAGCGCCTCGCCGGAAAACCGCTGTTCGCGGAACGGGTCGGCATAATTGTGGAAGCCGCGGACTTCCCAGTATCCGGGACGGTCCTCCCGCATAAATTCGATGCCGCGCAGCCATTTCGGACTTTTCCAGAAATAGAGATGCGGCACGACAAGGCGAAGCGGCCAGCCATGCTTCGGGGTAAGCGGCTTGCCGTCGTACCGGTAGGCGAGCAGCACGTTGTCCCGCATCAGATCGGCGAGCGGCACGTTCGTCTCATAATCGTAATCCGCGTGCAGCATAACGTAACGCGCTTCCGGCTTCACTTTCAGCGTGGCGACAAAATCGCGAAAACGGATGCCTTCCCATACCGTATCGAGCTTGCTCCAGCGGGTGACGCAATGAATGTCCACGGTCACCTTCGTAGATGGCAGCCGCTCAAGCTCCGCGAAGGAAAACGTGCGCTCCTCCTCGACTTCGCCGAATACGCGCAAATCCCATTCGTCCAGATTGTATTCCGGCACTTCCCCTTCGTGCAAAATCGGGAATTTCTCCGTCACAATTTGCCCCGGGGGGACCCGGTCCGACAATTCAGGCGCGACGGGCCCGACTTTCATATTGCGAATGCGGTCGGCTTTGTTCATCGTGCACTACCTCCTGTCCGTTTCGGTCTGTTAACGCGAGCTTCCGGCTTTGCCGGAGGCTTCCTCGAACGTATTTTTGTCCTTGAAGAAGAAAAGCGCGATAAAGGTGACGACATACGGCACCATCATCGTAAATTGCGTCGGCAGCGAAAAGCCTTGCAGCCGGATGCTGAGCGCATCCATCAGACCGAAGAAGACGCTGGCGGCCATCACCCCGAACGGCGTCGACTGGCCGAGCATCATGGCGACGAGCGCGATAAAGCCCCGCCCGGCCGTCATCCCTTCGGTGAACAGCGTCAGCTGGCCGAGCGACAGCTGCGCGCCGGCAAGACCGCACAGCGCGCCGGAGGCCAGCACGGCGGCATACCGGTAGCGGGCAACGCGCATGCCCATGCTTCTCGCCGCGGCCGGATTTTCCCCGATCGCCAGCAGACGGAATCCCGAAACGGTTTTGTACATGTACCAAAACAGAACCACGACAAGCGCGAAGCTTAAAAAGACGATCGGCGAATGTCCCGACAGGATAGGGCCGACAACCGGAATGTCGCGCAGAAGCGGAATGTCCCATTTCGGAAGCCCGACCATATTTTGTCATAAAAGGTGCCTTTTACGCCGAACAAGGCGCGCAGCAAAAACGTCGTCAATCCCAAAGCCAGCATATTCATCGCGATGCCGACGACAATTTCGTTCGCCTGCAGATGGATGCTCAAATAGCCGAACAGCAGCGAATACAGCATGACGCAGAGGATGGCAAACAACACGGCCAGCAGCACGTTGCCGAACATGTAGTTGCCGGCGACCGCGGAGAAAGCGCCGAGCAGCACGAAACCTTCCAGGCCGACATTGAACAGGCCGACCCTCGCGCACAGCATGCCGCCAAGCGCCGCCAGCAAAATCGGCGCGATCATCCGGATCGTCGAATTCAGCAATGACAGGTCAAACAGCTGCTCCATCGGTCGTCCTCCCCTTTCTGCGGCGCTTCAGCCAGCCGATTCCGAGCTTGGCCGAGACGAACAGCACGACGGTCGCCTGAATGACGCTGGCGACTTCGAGCGGCACCTCGGTATTGCGTTCCAGTCCCATAGCCCCCGTCTGCAGGGCAGCCAGCAAAATTGCCGCAAGCGCCGCGCCGATCGGATGCGATCCGGCGATCAGCGCGGCCATCAGCCCGGACCAGGCATAGCCCGGCGTCGTCAAGGCTCCGTCCAAATAACGGTACTGCATGCCGAGCACCTCCGAAACGCCGGCCAGTCCGGCCAGGCAGCCGCTGATGAACAGGCCGGCCACCAGCATCGGCCCCCGCCGGATGCCGCCGTACGCGGCAAACAGCGGATTGCTGCCGATCATGTTGAATTGGTAGCCGTACACCGTATGTTTCATAATGACATAAACGATAACGGTCGCCGCGACAGCCAGCCAGAAACCCGCGTGCAGGCTCGATCCCGCGAACAGCTTCGGCAGCCAGGCGGACGGATCGATCATCTCCGTTTGCGGCAACGCCGCGGAACCGGTATTGTCTTTGAACGGGACGGTGACGAGATAAGCGGCGAAATACGTCGCGATATAATTCATCAGCAGCGTCGAGATGAGCAGATTGATACGAAAACGCGCGTTCAACCAGCCCGCGAACGCCGCCCACAAACCGCCGGCCGCCATGCCGGCGGCAATCGCCGCGACCAGCCGCACAGGGCCCGGCGCCGGCAAATAGAGCGCCGTAAGCGCGGCGGAGATGCCGCCCAGCACCATCTGTCCTTCCGCGCCGAGGTTGAAGAAGCCGGCGCGGAAGGCGAGCGACAGGCCGACGGCGATCAGCAAAATCGGAATCGCCCGGGTCAGGGTGTTCGTAAAATAGTAGAAATTGCCGAATGCGCCCCGCCACAGCTCGATATAAGCCTCCGCGACCGAACCGCCGACCAGCGCGACGGCAACCGCCAAGGCGGCAAGCCCGATCGCGATCGCCGCAAGCGGCTGAACGAGCGCGGACGCCCGCTGTTTCCACACGTTCATGATGCCCCTCCCCCGGCCATCAGCCGGCCGATCTGTTCTTCCGTCGCCGTAAGTCCGTCCACTTCGCCGACAATGCGTCCTTCGAACATGACGAGAATCCGGTCCGACAGCTTCATAATTTCCGACAGCTCCGAAGAAATGAGCAGAACGGCTCCGCCGCTGTTCCGCTTTTCCAGCAGCTTGTCATGAATAAATTCCATGGCGCCGATATCGACGCCCCGGGTCGGCTCGGCGGCAAGGAGAAACGGCGTCTGCTGCGCCATCTCCCGCGCGACGATCAGCTTCTGCAAATTGCCGCCGGACAGATGCTGCGCTTTCTCCTCCAGCGAAGACGTCTTGACGCCGTACTTCCCGATCCACTCCGCGACAAGCGAAGTGATCGTCCGCTTGCGCAGCCAGCCCGAACGGTGCAGCCGCCGGTGATGGCCCATCATCGCATTTTCGCGCACCGAAGCGTCCTTGGCCGCTCCCCACATATAGCGGTCTTCCGGGATATGGGCGAGCCCGGCATCGCGAACCGTTCCCGGCGGCAGACCGGCGATATCGCGGCCGAGCAGCCGGATTTCGCCTTCGTGAACCGGTCCAAGCCCGCTGATCGCCTGAATCAGCTCGGTCTGGCCGTTGCCCGATACGCCCGCGATGCCGACGATTTCACCCGCTTTCACTTCAAAGCTGACGCCGTCCACAAGCGGCTTGCCGGCGCCCTTTACCGTCAGCCCGCTGACCGTCAGCACCGAATTGCCCGGCCGGGAAGCCGACTTCACCGGATCGGCCAGCTCGCGTCCGACCATCAGCTTGGAGATGCCGGCAATCGTCGCATCCTTCTTCTCCAGCGTGCCGGTCACACGCCCGCCGCGGAGCACCGTAATGCGGTCGGCCACCTCCATCACCTCGTGCAGCTTGTGCGTAATGAGCACAATGCTTTTGCCTTGCGACGCCAACATGCGGATCGCCTGGAGCAGCTCCTTCACTTCGAGCGGCGTCAGCACCGCCGTCGGCTCGTCCAATATAATGATATCCGCTCCCTGATACAGCACCTTCAAAATTTCGATGCGCTGCTGCATGCCGACGGAGTAGGCCGACGCCTTGCGCAGCGGATCGAGCGGCATGCCGTACTTTTTGCCGAGCTCCCGCACCCGTTCGGCCGCAGCCGCGCGGTCGAAGCGGATGCCCTTGGACGGTTCGGAGCCGGCGACAACGTTTTCAGCCACCGTAAAGGACGGGAACAGCATAAAATGCTGGTGCACCATCCCGATCCCATTCGCGATCGCGTCGGACGGATTGGCGAACGACACTTCTTTCCCCCGCAGCTTGATCACGCCCGAGGTCGGCCTCTCCATCCCATACAAAATGCGCATCAGCGTCGTTTTGCCGGCTCCGTTCTCGCCTACGACCGCGTGCACTTCGCCGGCGCGAACGTTCAAGTCGACATCGCGGTTGGCGACCAAATCGCCGTATACTTTCGTAATCCGTTCCATTTGAAGCAACATCACTATGCTTTTTCCCCTTTCAGCGGAGAATGCGCCGACCGACTGCGATGCATCGCAGCCGGTCGGCGCTGTCCATTCCGCTTGTCCGTCCGCAGCGAGCGGGCAAGCGCAAACCAATCGTTACATGTCAAATTATTGCTGTTTCAGCGGATCGTTCACCGTCAACTCGCCGGAGACGATTTTATCCTTCAATTCCTTCACTTTGTCGATGTTCTCCTGGCCGATAAACGGATTCAGCGGCGTAGCCGATTCATGCGTCACGTACGTGACGCCGACGCCGTTCTCCTTCAAGCCGTAATCGACGGCAACGCCGGTCTCGAAATTGCCTTCGACGAAAGCTTTGACCGTCTCGTAAGCGGCGGCGTCCGTTCCTTTCAGCTGGGACAAAATGATATGGTCGGGATCGGTGCCGGTGTGGTCCATATCCTGTCCGGAGGTGTAGAAGTTTTCTCCTTCGCCGCCTCGAACACGCCGAAGTCTCCGGCCGCCGACGCGCCGGCGATGAAGTCGGCCCCTTGCGAATGCTGCAGCAGCGCCAGCTCCTTCGCTTTCGCCGGATCGTTGAAGGCGTTGGCGCCGCCGACGTAATTGATGATGAACTTCGCGTCCGGATTCGTCGACTTCAGTCCTTCCTCGAACGGTACGGTATACTTCTTGAGCAGCGGAATGTCGTCCGCCGCCACCATGCCGACCGTGCCCGACTTCGTAATGAGGCCGGCCAGCGCGCCCATCAGATACGACGCTTCATATTCCCGGAATACGACGCTGCGTACGTTCGGCATATCGACCACCGTGTCGATGATCGCGAATTTCTGATCCGGATTTTCCGCCGCAAGCTTCTTCAGCGCGTCTTCCGCCTGGAACGTCGACGTGATGATCAGATCGTATTTGTCGGCTACCGCCGAGCGGAGGTTTTGCTCCAGCGCGTTCGCATCGGTCGATTCGATCGTTTTGACCGTTACGCCGAACTCCTCGCCCGCTTTCCGAAGCCCTTCGTCCATCAGTTGGAAGAACGGGTTGACCCCGATTTTTCCGGCAGAATGAGCGCAATTTTCGTCTCTTTATTTGCATCCGAGCCGTTCCCGCCGGAAGCCCCCTGTTCCTCTTGTGCCTTGCCACCGCCGCATGCCGTCAGAAAGACCGCAAGGGCAATGAATACGAGCCATATTTTTTCATTGTAATCCAATCTCTCCTTGTCTATTATCCTATACTTCATCCTACCGAATACCCGAACATTAGTCAACACGACTTTGTCGAAATAGTTATCATTTTGTCGAATTCCCGAACATTTCGCTCAATAATCGATCTTACGTACCTTTTTCATCAAATCGCCTCCGAAACGTCGTCCCTGCTGCCAAGCGCCTTTGCCGTAAAAGCGAACCATTAAAAACAAAGCATAATAATCGGATATCTCGGTATTATTCTTTCATTCGACATCCTTTTTCTATTATCCTTCCAAAGTCTCAAAACTTTTTTTGCGAGACGGCCGCTACGGGGCGATTTTGTCTCACATAACCGCAAGTGACTTGAATATATTGATTAACAAGCCTGCCATTCTCCGAATTCAGGGCAAGGTATACGGCGAGGAGGTGGATCACAGATGGAGTTTGAGTCCGCAAGACGGCATTCGTTCATCGTTTCTCGCGAGGATTGGTCGCTGCACCGCAAAGGGTATCAGGATCAGGCGCGCCATCAGCAAAAAGTGCGCGAAGCGATCAAGCAAAACCTTCCGGATTTGATATCGGAAGAAAGCATTGTTTTGTCCGACGGCAAGCAAATCATCAAAGTACCGATCCGCAGCCTGGACGAGTATCGCTTCATTTATAACTACAATAAAAGCAAGCATGTCGGACAGGGCGACGGGGACAGCCAGGTCGGAGACGTGCTGGGGGTCGATCCGTCGGCGCGCAAAGGCGGAGCCGGCGAAGGAGCGGGCGATCAGCCGGGCGAAGACGTCGTGGAGGCGGACATCAGTCTGGCCGATCTCGAATCCATGCTGTTCGAGGAGCTGGAGCTGCCCTATCTGCAGCAAAAAGACAAAGATCAGATCGAAATTACCGATATCCGCTTCAACGACATCCGCAAAAAAGGGATCATGTCCAACATTGACAAAAAGCGGACCATCCTTGAAAATTTGCGCCGCAACGCAACGGCCGGACAGCCCGGCATCCACGGCATATCGCCCGACGATCTGCGCTACAAAACGTGGGAGGAAATTGTAAAGCCGCAATCGAACGCCGTCATTCTGGCGATGATGGACACTTCGGGATCGATGGGGTCTTTCGAAAAATATTGCGCGCGCAGCTTCTTCTTCTGGATGACCCGATTTTTAAGGCGGCAGTATGAGAAAGTCGACATCGTGTTTATCGCACACCATACCGAGGCCAAAGAAGTGTCCGAAGAAGAATTTTTACGCGCGGCGAAAGCGGCGGCACGATCTGCTCCTCCGCTTATGTCAAAGCGCTCGAAATTATCGACAGCCGCTATCCGCCGTCGCTTTACAACATCTATCCGTTCCATTTTTCCGACGGCGACAATTTGACCAGCGACAACGAACGGTGCGTCCGGCTGATCAAGGAGATGCTGACGCGGGCCAACATTTTCGGCTATGGCGAAGTAAACCAGTACAACCGCAACAGCACGCTGATGACGGCGTATAAAAACATCAATCTGCCCCGGTTCCTGTATTATGTCATTCGCGAAAAAACGAAGTGTACGCCGCGTTGAAAACATTTTTCAAGAAGCAGCCGGAAGGCGCGGTTTGAACCGAACGCCCGAACGCGAGCGACAGCCGGCAGCCGCAGCAGCCGGGGCCGTTCCCTTTTGGCGATCGCGCAGGAAGCGTGGAAAAGATCATCTAACCGGCGTTCCGCCCGCATATATATAACCTAAAAACGACGTGTGCGAAAGGCGGGAGATGCATGACGCTGCGGAACATGCGGCAGGAGATCGGCCGGCTAGCCGGCGAGCTGATCGCTCTCCAGGCCGATGACGGCTCTTGGCGATTCTGCCTGGATAGCGGCATATCGGGCGACGCTTTCCTCATCGCGCTGCTGCGCGCCCAGAAGTGGGAGGAACCGCAGCTCATGCGGGCGCTGGCCGCCCGGATTGCCGCCCGCCAGGAAGCCGACGGCTCCTGGAAACGATATCCCGACGAGCCGGTCGGCAATTTGGAGGCGACGGTCGAAGGCTACTACGCGCTGCTCTTGTCCGGGCTGCACCATGAACGGGAAGAGCGGCTCGCCCGCGCCAGAGCGTTTATTATCGGCAAAGGCGGCCTCGGACAGGTACGGTCGATGCTGACCCAGGTGCTGCTGGCCGCAACCGGACAGGCGGAATGGCCCGGATCGCTTCGCCTTCCCATCGAGTTTCTGCTCGCCCCTGTCTGGTTCCCGGCCAATCTGTTCGATCTGTCCGGACACGCCAGAGTCCATCTCGTACCGATCATGATGATGGCTTCCCGGCAGTATGCGGCCGGCTCGTCCGATCTCCCCGACCTTTCCTCTCTGTTTCTCGGCGGCAGCCGCAAATTCGAGCACGACGGCGGCTGGCTCGCCCGGCTCATGAAGCTGCTCAGTCATCTTCCGCTCCCCGCTTCCCCGCTGCAGGGCGCGTCCATGCGCAAAGCCGAGACGTTCCTTCTGGAGCGGATCGAACCGGACGGCACGCTGCTTACCTTCCCGACGGCCACCATCTTGATGATGTTCGCCCTGGAAGCCCAGGGCTACGACCGGGAATCGGAAGTGATGAAACGGGCGCTGGCCGGCGTCAAGTCGGTCGTCTGGCACGACGAGCCGGCTGGCGAAGCCCATCTGCAGCTGGCCACGTCGACGCTGTGGGATACGGCGCAGCTCGCCGGGGCGCTGCAGGAAGCCCGCCTGCCGGAAGCGCGCCCCGCGCTGGAACGCGCAGCCGGCTATATCCTGGAACGGCAGCAGTCGTCCTACGGCGACTGGAAGCTGCGCAATCCCGGCGTGAAGCCGGGGGGCTTCGGCTTCTCCGACGTCAACACGCTCTACCCGGACACCGACGACACGGCCGCCGCATTGCGAGCGGTGCGAGCCTCGGCGAATCGGGACCTGGCCCAGCGCGCCCGTTGGCAAGACGGACTCCGCTGGCTGATTACGATGCAGAACGACGACGGCGGCTGGCCGGCCTTCGAGCGGGGCGTCGATCATCCGCTGATCGCATCGGCGATTCCGTTCGAAGGCTCCAAATCGATCGTGCTCGATCCTTCCGAGCCCGATCTTACGGCGCGCGTCGTCGTCTTCCTGTGCCGGACGCCCGGCCTGACCGGCAACCGGGAAGCCGTACAGCGCGCCGTCGATTGGCTGCTCGGCATGCAGAAGCCGGACGGCAGCTGGAAAGGCCGCTGGGGCATCTGCTTCGTCCACGGCACAGCCGCCGTCATTCAAGCGCTGCTGGCGGCCGGCGTGCCGGCCGATCATCAGGCGGTGCGGCTGGCGCTTCGCTGGCTGCTGGACGTCCGCAGCGGCGACGGCGGCTGGGGCGAATCGTGCGCCAGCGACGAAGCGGGCCGGCACGTCGCGCTGCGGGCATCGACACCGACGCAAACGGCATGGGCGCTGGAGGCGCTCATCGAGGCGTACGATCGGCCGATTCCGGAGATCGATGCGGGCATCGAGTGCCTGATCCGGCTGCTGCACGAGAACGACTGGCGGGCATCGTATCCGACAGGCGGCGGCCTTCCCGGCAGTCTGTATCTCCGTTACCATAGCGACAGGTATAGCTGGCCGCTGCTGGCGCTCGCCAAGTACCGCAACAAGTACGGGGATGTGTAATACGGGCCTCTGCCGCCGCATCGGCTGCCGCTGTCTTTCATACTAATGGGGTAAACACAATTTCCGTACGGAGGGATGACGGATGAATCAGGAGGAGATCCGCGAACTGGAGCGCGCAATCGACGAAATTACGGAAATCGCACAAGGATTCGGACTCGATTTTTACCCGATGCGCTATGAAATATGTCCCGCGGACATTATTTATACATTCGGCGCTTACGGCATGCGACGCGCTTCAGCCACTGGAGCTTCGGCAAGACGTTCCATAAAATGAAAATGCAGTACGATTTCGGCCTGAGCAAAATTTATGAGCTCGTCATCAATTCCAACCCGTGCTACGCCTTCCTGCTTGAAGGCAATTCGCTCATTCAGAACAAACTGATCGTCGCCCATGTGCTCGCGCATTGCGATTTTTCAAAAACAACGCCCGCTTCGCCGCGACCAACCGGTTCATGGTCGAAAGCATGTCGGCAACGGCCGAACGCATTCAGCAATACGAGACCGAACACGGCGCGGAGAAGGTGGAGCGATTCATCGACGCTGTGCTGGCGATTCAGGAGCATGTCGATCCGACCATCATCAAGCCGTACCAGTTGGACAAACAACGGTATATCAGTCTGCTGAAGAAGGAGAAGAAGCGGTCGGTCCAGACAGCCTTCCGGAGCGAATACGAAGATCTGTGGTCGCTCGACGACGATGAACGCGACCGGGAGGAAGAGAAGAAGGAAACCGACCTTTTCCCGCCCAAGCCGGAAAAAGATATGCTCTGGTTTATCGAGGAATATTCGACCGTACTGGAGGACTGGCAGCGCGATGTCATGTCGATGCTGCGCGACGAGATGCTTTATTTCTGGCCGCAAATCGAGACGAAGATCATGAACGAAGGCTGGGCTTCCTACTGGCACCAGCGCATCATCCGCGAGCTGGACCTGACAAGCGAGGAAACGATCGAGTTCGCCAAGCTGAATTCCGCCGTTGTTCAGCCTTCCCGCCATACGCTGAATCCGTATTATCTCGGGCTGAAAATTTTCGAGGACATCGAGCGGCGATGGGATAATCCGACGAAAGAGGAACGGGAACGGCTGGGCCGCGAGCCGGGACGGGGACGGGAAAAATTTTCGAAGTGCGCGAATACGAATCGGACATTTCGTTCATCCGCAACTATTTGACGAAGGATCTGGTGAAAGACCTCGACCTGTATGTGTTCGAGAAGAAAGGTCCGGAATGGAAAATTACCGACAAGACATGGGAAAATATCCGCGACCAGCTCGTATTCTCACGCGTCAACGGCGGCTTCCCGAGCATCGTCGTCCAGGACGGCGATTTCAATCGGAACGGCGAGCTGTACTTGAAGCATCTGTACGAAGGCGTCGAGCTGGATTTGAAATATGTGGAGCGGACGCTTCCTTATATCGTGCAGCTATGGGGCAAAACGGTCCATCTGGAGACGGTCGTCGAAGACAAACGCATCGTATTCAGCATGGACGGCAAGAAGTCGAGCCGAAAATTTTTGTAAAGGCCGGGCTCCTGTTTCAATCCTGCGTATTCCGGGTATGTAAAAAGTACCACAGGGGGCATCCCCGGAATCGAGGTGAGGAGGATGGAAACTCTGTTTATCGCGCTCGGTATCGCCGCTCTGATCGTGCTGGCTGCCGTCTTGTCCGGCGGCAAGTGGCGAACGATTCGGACCGCGAGAACGGACAATGCGGATGAACTGCAAACGCGCAGCGCCTATCTCGTTGACAAAGGCGTCCGGAACCGTCTCAAAACGAGCGATACGGCAGTACCGCAAGCCGGAATCGCAAGCGGCAACCGCATGTCCGCCGGCGGCATCATCCATCTGCAAGTGCACCCGAAGGACAAAGACCGAGCGAACGAGCTGCTTCAAAAATTCGACAGCGAATACAGGCTGAAAAACAAACCGATATTGTAAAGGATTCAGGCCCGGCAGCGCATACGCGTTGCCGGGCCTTTCTGATTATTCCTAGTCGGACGTCAAGTCAATCCACTTCTGCAATTCTTTCGTTATTTTCTCGATCATTTGCACATAGGCGGCCAGCTCCTGCGACCTTGCCGCTTGCCTGTCGGCCATTTCCGTCGTAGCCTCCGATTCCTTGCGAACCTCCGCGATTTTCGCCTCAATCTCGGCAAGCCGCGATTCGATGCGCTCCAGCGCTTCCCGCGACGATCCCGCCAGCTTGCGCACTTCGTTGGCCACGACCTCGAAGCCCCGCCCCTGCTCTCCGGCCCGCGCCGCTTCGATGGCGGCATTCAAGCCGAGCAGATGCGTTTGGTCGGAGATGTCCCGGATCAGCTCGCCCATCTCGGTAATGCCTTCGATATTTTCCCGCAGATCGCTCAAGAGTTGATTCGTCTTGTCCTGCGCCTGCGATGTCGACACAGCCGTCTCCGCGATCGTCTGGGCGCCCTCGTCAAGCTCGACCACCATCCCCGCCAACTCCTGCACCGTTTGGGTAATGGTTCCGAGCAGCTGTTTGCGCGTATCGGCCAGCTCCTTCAGCTGCTGCTGCTCCTGCTGCAGATAAGCTTCCAGCACCAGCTGCGAATCGAAATTGAACATTTTGCTGAGCGCATGCACGATCGAGCGCCACCGGTCGGGGGAAGCGGCCTCCAGTGCCGGCGTGGCAATATCCAGATAAATCATGTATGTACCCAAGTACCAGTCCGTCGTCAACCCGATTCGGGAGTGAATCAGGCCGACGCGGATCCGGTTTTCGATGAATGCGTCGTCAATGACGCCCGAGGTGATCGACAACCAGTATTCTTTTTGCGTCTCTTTCAATCGCTCGATCGTACTGAAGCGTTCAATGATAGACATCAAATACGGCTGCTTCTGAATATGCGCGTACAGACGGTCCACTACGACGTCTGCAAGCTGTTCGAATATCGGACGGCTTGCGGCAAGAAGACGCAAATCCTCTTCCGTTATGCCGGTATACTCGATCTGGACTTTGCGTTGTGCGGAAACATTGATCATGTCATCGGTCCTTTCACATATCTGTCTATTTTCTATATCGGCTTCATTCGGAGAAATTGAAAGTAAATTATTCCTAAAACATGAATCCGAAGTCCCGAAACGGACCGGTGCTTCCCCGTACGGCGGTACGGGACGGTTGCTGCGGCGGCATCAGGAATGGGATGCTTCCTTCAGCCGGACGTTCAGCCAATCGGTCCGGTAGAAGCGGATCGCCAGACCGATGCCGAATACGGTCAGATACGTATATAGCGAAAGCCACGCGCCGACGCTGCCCATATCCAGCACGAAAATGAGCAAGTAGGCCAGCGGCACGAATAAAAACCAGCTGACGACAAAGGAGAACCGCATCAAATAGGTTGAATCGCCGATGCCGCGCAGTCCCCCGGCATAGAAATTCAGAAATCCGTCGAAAATTTGCAGATAGGCCGACAGTTGAATCAAATACGCCGCCAGCTCGTATACTTCGCGCTCCTTGGCGTACAGCATGGCGATCGGCTCAGCCCAAATCATCTCCACCGTCCCGAGTACGAGCAGAAAGATCGTCCCCAAAATGGCCGTGTCCGTACCGGCACGGCGCCCTTTAAGCGGCTGTCCTTCGCCGACGTATTGGCCGACCAGTATCGTTGCCGTCGCCCCGAAGGCAAAAGCGGGCATAAAGCCGAAAGACATGACATTGAGCGCGATTTCGTTCGCGGCGAGCGCCTGGTTGCCGAGTCTTGCGACGAAGACGGTGAAGATGAACATCGTCAGACTCATTTGAAATTCCTGCAGACCGAGCTTTCCGCTTTCCTTGGTTATCAGCTTCATCTCGGCCCAATCCGGCTTCGCGCGCATCCTTGTCGGGAAACGTTTGTTCAGGACGAAGAAAAAGACGTATGCACTGATCAACGTCTGCACCGCTTCGCCGATCATAACGGCCAGACCGGTGCCCATCAGGCCGAGCTCGGGAAAGCCGAACGCGCCGAATGTAAGCGCATAAGTAAAAAAGATCATGAGCCCGTTGCCGATAAGCGAAATGATCATCGAAAGCGTAGTCGAACCGATTCCCCGCAGGAAACCGTGAAATACGAAATTGATAATGCCGAACGACATGGCGTAGAAACGCAGCTGCAAATACAGAGTGCCCGTGCTGACCAATTCCTCGGAACCTCCTGTCAGACGCAGCACCTCGTCGGAAAGCGTCAATCCGAACACGATCAAAAGAAACGCAAAAGCGAAACAAAGGTAAAACGCGAGATAAGTTCGTTCGATCCCTTTGCGCATATCGCCCGCACCGTAATTTTGGGCGACCAAATAATTGACCGTATGGCCGATGCCCGAAAATAGCGCGAAAGCGTTATACATAATAATGTTGACGACACCGACGACGGCGATGACGAGATAGCCGAGATCGCCGATCATAATGAGATTGATCGTTCCCGTTACGGTAGCCGTAGCGAACGACACGAAAGACGGGATCGCAAGCAGTAATATTTTTCTCCAATTCGCAAGCATTCGATAGACTCCGTTTCCGTAAGAACTGAATCCTATTCTGCATCAGGTTGGCGAATACTGTCAAGAAGGAAACAAAGCTCTTTTTGAGTGAAATCGGCCAAAAAATGTATTCGCATTCGGACCGGCAGGAGGAACATTAATGGGCTGTGAGACCGGGGTAGCGCGGGCGAGTAAGTCCCTGCAGAAAAAAAGCCGCCATCAGGCGGCTTATGTAGAGCTCTTTCCGATACGGAACCTGGAGGAAAGACCTTTGTAGGCAACCTTCGTGTCTTCGGATTCGCGAATAAGGTGCTGAACCTTCTTCTGGTTCGCTTCCGAGACGCTGGCATATTGGCTATGCTTGTCCCACGGGTTTTCAAAATAAACCTTCCGCTGCTTTTCGTCATAGGCTTGGGCCAAATTCATGTTGACCAGATTGCAGCGGTCCAGTTTATCGAAGCCGTAATCGGCAAACAGCTCCATCAATTCTTTTGCAGTCGAGGGGAAATAATAAACTCCTTCTTTCGTATGGAACTCAGGACCATTGGATGTCGTCTTGATAATAAGAACTTCGTTTATGTCGATAATACTCGGTTGGCCTGTGTCACTGAGCAATGGGACTTTCATGCTGCGTCACCTCCAACCGGAAAACCAAAAACACTAAGGTCATCCGATTATTTTGCAATTCTTCAGGGATTTCTGGTCTGTGCAGAACCCATGCAGAAGCTGTACTTACAAAGAGTACGGCAATCAGCGCCAGCAGTTTCGAAGCTCCTACGGCAAGACTCTTCTTCATTTTTTAACCTCCCTTCTTATAGTAATCGTTAGCAGAGCTTGAAACAAGAAACTATAACATAAAATTGGGTTATGAAAAATGAAGTTGCTACCTGCTATCAATATAGACGAGACTTTTAACAATGGAAAGTATCGTTCAGGAATTCTTGCATGATTTTTAATATTGGAAGGTGCGAATATTAGAAGAAGTATAACGCTTAGCACCGTCCCCCAAAAAATACTATCGTCAGAAAACGGAAGCAAGGGAATAGTCGTTAGCAAAAGAGCTGAAGCGATTGTACATAATGTCGATGATTGTAGGTGAAATCCACCTGAAAAAAAACGCAAAACCATAAAGGCAAAAGCAGCGAACACCGTTTCCCATAACGTTGACAAGAACAAGCTGATTGAGAACGCCAATAATAAAGCGGCAGCAGTATTAATGATCGCAATTAATGCAAATCTCATAACCGGAACGCTGGCTGTTTCTTGGGGTGCGGTTCTCTTTATCATGATTGCAATCCTGTCTGCGATAGACTCAATCATCTAACTCATCCTTTTTAATGGATAAATAAATCAAAAACAACAGAGCCACCAGCAAACCGAGTGAAATCGTATAGTACGGCGGATTTTCGGAAAGCAAAATCCATATGTTCGCTATAATAAATATCAATATTGAAACAACTACGGCAATGAGAATACGAAAATTGTCTTTAATAAATATCTTGGTTCTTCGCCGACCATCTCGGTCAATAAAACTAAACCCGCCTTTATTAATACGAATATAAGCAGCGATTATACAAATAACGATAGCCGAAACAATTTGAACGATATATACATTTTTGGTGTAGGGTATAATTTCTACATTGTGCTGGTTCATTCTGTAAAGAGCAATAATAGCCGTCTGGCTCATTGCAAAACCAATATAAGATATTAGCAACATAATTGCAGTATTGAAAAACTCGTTCGCAGCATAAGACGAGAGAAAAACAACAAAAGAAAAATTGGGCAAATATCGAAAGGTTGCTAATGCCTTGAAGCATAAACATATGAGAAATTAAAGCCATAACGACTGAACAAACGGTTATATTAAATAAATGTTCTTTTACATCAAACCTGAATAATACAAAAAGGAAAATGAAAATTGAAAAGTATTCGAGTGAGGAGAAAATAACGAATAGTACGACATTCATAATGGATTCAGTTCCTTCGGATAAACACCACATCTTGTTAATACCATTATAATGCAAACGTTGCAGAAATACTAGAATCAGATTAAGATTTGCGTTTTTTTCTCTGACCTCAGACCTAAGAATATTGTCCTGCAAATGTCCGCCGGCCGCAAGACGGCAAAGCGCGGCGGGCCGTCCCGACAACCCCCTCCATAAAAGAAAAAACGCCTGGACGGCGTTCATCAACGTATGGCGATATTTACAAAAGATCTATCTCGAAAGGTCGGCGCAGATTTACCGGTTCAGCAAGCTTCCCACGTAACGCAGCAGTTCATTCGCGCATACCGGGCAATAACCGTGCTCGTCGATCAGCCGCGACGTCACTTCGTTGATTCGCTTGAGCTGCATTTCGTCCGGCGTCTTCGTCGACGTCGTAATTTTGACAATATCCTTCAAATCCGTGAACAGCTTCTTCTCGATCGCCTCGCGCAGCCGGTCATGACTGGAATAGTCGAATTTCCTCCCTTTGCGCGCATAAGAGGAGATGCGGATCAATATTTCTTCGCGGAACGCTTTTTCGCATTTTCGGAAATGCCGATTTGCTCCTCGATGGAACGCATCAGTCTTTCGTCCGGATCAAGCTCCTCCCCGGTCAGCGGGTCCTTGATTTTCATCCAGTTGCAATAGGCTTCGACATTGTCCAGGTAGTTGTCGAACAGCGTGCGCGCGGACTCCTCGAACGAATAGACGAACGCCTTCTGCACTTCCTTCTTGGCCAGGGTGTCGTATTCCTTGCGGGCGATCGAGATGAAATTCAAATATTTCTCCCGCTCCTCCTTCGTAATCGACGGATGCTGGTCCAGGCCGTCCTTCAGCGCCCGCAGCACGTCAAGCGCATTGATGCACTGCAGGTCCTGCCTGATCAGAGCACTCGAAATCCGGTTGATGACGTAGCGCGGATCGACGCCGGACATCCCTTCCTCGGTATATTCGTTTTGCATCTCCTTGAGATCGGCTTCCTTGTAGCCCTCGACTTCCTCGCCGTCGTACATCCGCATTTTTTGACCAGATCCATCCCCTGCTTCTTCGTTTCCTTGAGCCGGGTCAGAATGGAGAAAATCGCGGCGGCTCGCAGCGCATGGGGAGAGATATGAATATGCTTCATGTCGCTCTGGCCGATCAGCTTGGCGTAAATTTTCTCTTCTTCCGTCACTTTCAGGTTATACGGAATCGGCATGACGATCATCCGCGACTGCAGCGCTTCGTTCTTCTTATTGGCAATGAACGATTTGTACTCCGACTCGTTCGTATGCGCCACAATGAGCTCATCCGCCGAGATCAGGGCGAACCTGCCGGCCTTGAAATTGCCCTCCTGCGTCAGCGACAGCAGGTTCCACAGAAACTTTTCGTCGCACTTGAGCATTTCCTGGAATTCCATCAAGCCGCGGTTGGCCTTGTTCAGCTCGCCGTCAAACCGGTAGGCGCGGGGATCGGACTCCGACCCGTATTCGGTAATGGTCGAAAAGTCGATGCTGCCGGTCAGATCGGCGATATCCTGCGATTTCGGGTCGGAAGGGCTGAACGTCCCGATGCCGACGCGGTTGTCTTCGGAGATGAGCACCCGCTCCACCATCACCTGTTCGATATTGCCGTCATATTCGGTCCTGAGCCGCATCTGGCACGACGGGCACAAATTGCCCTCGATGCGTACGCCGAGCTCGCGCTCCACTTCGGGACGCAGCTCATGAGGGATCAGATGCAGCGGCTCCTCGTGCATCGGGCAGCCTTTAATGGCGTATACGGCTCCGCGGTCAGTGCGGGAGAAGCGCTCGAGCCCTTTTTTGAGCATCGTCACAATCGTCGATTTCCCCCCGCTAACCGGCCCCATCAGCAGCAGGATCCGCTTCCGCACATCGAGACGGCGGGCGGCCGAATGAAAATATTCTTCCACCAGCTTTTCGATCGCCCGGTCCAATCCGAAAATTTCCTGCTCGAAAAATTTGTACCGCTTCTGTCCGTTCACTTCTTCGATTCCGTAAGAGGCGATCATCTCATATACTCGCGCGTGAGCCGTCATGGCCGGCGAAGGGTCACTGCGCAGCTTTTCAATATACTCTTTAAACGTCCCGCTCCACGCCAATTTTTCATATTCGGCCTTGTAAGCCGATATCCGTTTGAAAATATCCATGCCATGCTCCTCCCATCGTACCCGAAGTTGCTTTATTTTTCACCGCCTTGGGATTGTAGCAAGCCCGCTGACGAGTTGACGATTTTTTGGAAGTATTACATAAGTATGCGGGGCCGGACGGGAAGTTGCTCTAAAATTTATGCGCATATCCTTCAAAAAACGACGCGCTGCCGAAATATGGGAGCACGGCTGAGCGCTCCTTTGGTATAATGGGACAGGAGACAAACGGGATCCGGACATCGTGGAAAGGGGAATGCAAGTGGCCGTCAAGCAGGAAGCGGAGCTCTACGAACCGATCAAAGCGTATTACGAACAACGCGGCTACGTCGTTCGAAGCGAGGTGCTCCATTGCGATCTTGTAGCGGTCCGGCCGTCCGAAGACGAAACCGTTGACGAAACCGTTATCGTGGAAATGAAAAAACGTTCAATCTCGCGTTGCTGCTGCAAGGCATCGAGCGGTTGCGAATCAGCGACCGCGTCGTGCTGGCCGTCGAACGGAACCGCAAGAAAAGCGGGGCTCACAATCAGCGGTTCGGCGATTTGGCCGAGTTATGCCGAATGCTCGGTCTCGGCCTGATGACGGTGACCATGTTCAAGACGAAGCCGCCTCGCGTCGAGATGCTTTGCGAGCCTGGCGAACCCCCCTTGCGCGGCGCGCGCCCTGCCCGCAAAGCCCGGCTGCTGAATGAATTTCGCGAGCGAAGCGGCGATTACAATGTCGGCGGCAGCGCGAAACGCAAGCTCGTCACCGTCTACCGGGAACGGGCGCTCCGTTGCGCCTGGGCGCTGGCGGCGTACGGACCGCTGTCGCCAAGCCAGGTTGCGGCGCATATCGATTATCCGAAGACGGGGCCCATGCTTCGCAACAATTATTACGGCTGGTTCGAGCGGATCGGACGCGGTCTCTACAGGCTGCGCCCCGCCGGCGAAGCCGCTCTGAAGGAGTATGCCGACGTATTGTCCGAATGGCTGGCCACAAAAACGAAGGAGGAATCGTCCGATGAACGACAAACCCGCCGAAGCCGCCCGTGATCTCGGCGCCGAAGCCGACTTTGAAGCTTTTCCCGCGCCGGTGGAAGTGGACAACGAGCCTTATTTTATCGTGAAAAACGCCGAAAGCTCCGCAGAGCCGTACCGCCTCATCTCCGCCATTTGCCCGCACGCCGGCGGCGAGGTGCGCGTTTACGGCACCGAGTTCGTCTGCCCGATGCATTTCTGGACGTTCGATATGCAATCGGGCGAGTGCACCAATGTGGACGGCGAGAAGCTGGCCTGCGCTCCGGTGTTCGTGCGGGACGGGCGGCTGTACGCCGATTTTCCGGACGGGAAATCCGTTAAATCCGGGACGATCGGGCGGAGTGCCGAACGCAGCAATGCCGAAAAAGGGGCTTGTTCCCGGTCACGCTCATGACGTACAAACGCTCATGACGCAGGGAACAGCCCCTTCCGTATAGGCGCGATGATCGCCGCCGCTAGCAGCGGGCGGTAAATTCGGCAAGCGCCTCGGCGAACCGTTCGATGCCGGCGGCAAGGCGTTCGCCCGTGCTATGCGTATAATTAAGGCGGGCCGTGTTCCGCTTCGGCTCGGAGGCGTAGAACGAAGCGCCGGGCACGAAGGCGATGCCCTTGCCGACCGAGCAGCGCAGCAGCGCCTCGCTGTCCAGACCTTCCGGCAGCTCCAGCCACAGGAACATGCCGCCTTTCGGCTCGCTAAAGCGCACATCCTTCCAGCCTTGACGCTTGATCAGCGCGCTCATTTCGAGCATGCGTTCGCCGTATATGCGGGCGATGGCGCGTATATGCCGGTCGAGCGGGAAGTGCCGCAGCAATTGATCGAGCGTCTGCTGATCGAGCGTGCTGGAATGGAGATCGGCCGCTTGCTTCGCCTTGGCCATCATGCGGATGATGCGGCTGTCGGCGATCGCCCAGCCGGTGCGCAGCGCCGGCGCCACCGTCTTCGAGAACGTGCCGGTATAGATGACCGGCCCGCCCTCCGAATGTTGCTGCATGGAGAACAGCGTCGGATAATGTGCCGATTCGTCGAATTTGATGTCGCCGTAAGGATCATCCTCGAGAAACGGAACGCCGTACCGGATGCACAGCTCCAGCATGCCGCGGCGCCGCTCTTCACTCCATACCCGTCCCGTCGGATTGCCGAACGTCGGAACGGCATAGATAAGCCGCGGGCGACGTTCCCGTATCAGCCGTTCGGCATCTTCGAGAATCATGCCTTGCTCGTCGCATTCCACCGCCTCGACTTGCAATCCATACAGTTGAAACACCTGCAAAGCGGCGAGATAGGTCGGCGTCTCGACGAGAACCGTATCGCCGGGATCGGTCAGCACTTTGACGACCAGATCGATCGCCTGCTGCGAGCCCGTCGTCAAAATCATCTGATCCGGGTGCACCTGCATTCCCTTGGCCGCCATCCGGTCGCACAGCTGCTCCCTCAGCGGCGTGAAGCCTTCCGTCAACCCGTACTGCAGCGATTGGCGGCCCGAAGCGAATACTCTGTCCGCAGCCTCGCGAACCGCTTCCAGCGGAAACAGCTCTTCCGCCGGCAGCCCCCCTGCGAATGAAATAATTTCCCGGCCTTGCGTCAGCTTCAAAATATCTCTTACAGCCGACGATTTCAATTGCTGCATGCGGCCCGCAAACTGATAGTTCATGGTGATCCTCCTTAGCGACTCTATGCATAATTACATATTACGCTTATCGCTTCCGGCAGGCAACTGCAAGGCACGTTCGCAAAGGGAGCCGCCCGAACGCGGCCGGTCGCCCCCGCTTTTCCGGGCCGGCACAGAACAGCCCGAAGCGGAGCATATAAAAAAGCGGCGCGTCCGGTTACGGGACCGGATGCGCCGCTTCACCCTGCCTATCGCGGGAGCGAACCCGCCGTCTTACTTTTGCCGCAAATTGTTCCAGCTGGTCTCGAAAGCTTTGAACATGCCGTTGCGGTCCAGCTTGCCCGCGATGTAGGCCTGCATCGTCGAACCGAGCTCCTGCGGCAAGCCTTCCGGGTACAGGAACCAGTACCAGCCGAGTGTCTTGTTGTCTTTGCTGTACGCGATAATTTCGTTCGCCATATCGCCGAGTATGGTCGGATCCGTCACTTCGATCGATTTGAACGCCGGGATGAACTTGAATTCCTCAAGCATGTACTTCTTGCCGATATCAGATGTTACCATCCAGTTCAGGAACGCCTTTGCCTCTTCCTTCACCGGCGAATTTTTGTTTACAACCCAGTTGTTCGGCACGCCGACAGGCAGCTTGTCCGATTGCTCCGCGTTGTCGCTAATCGGCATCGGCAGCACGCCGATATTCAAATCCGGATTGATGCTGTCAACCTGCACCTGCGTCCAGTTGCCCTGCTGCATCATCGCCGCCTGCCCGCTGGCAAACAGCGTAACTTGCGTGTTATAGTCGGTCGTCAGCGGGTTTTCGTTGCTGTACTTCAGCATCAAATCCAGCAGATCCGCCCATTGCTCGAATACCGGATTGCCGGCGATTTTGCCTGTGCCCGCGTTCAGCGACTCGACATAGCCCCGCGGGTCGTCCTGGTTGGCGATGGCGATATTGAAGTTATGGTTGCCGAGCACCCACCATTCGCCGAAGCCGTTGGCGAACGGCGTAATGCCTGCCGCCTTCAGCTTCTTCGCCGCTTCTTCGAGCTCGCTGATCGTCTTCGGCAGCTCCGTAATGCCGGCCTGAGCGAACAAGTCCTTATTGTAGATCAGGCCGTATCCTTCGAGGCCGAGCGGCATGCCGTAGATTTGCCGTCCTTGGTCATCGGCTCCTTCGCCACGTCAAGCGTGTCCGCTACCCACGGCTGATCCGACAGATCTTCCAGATGCTCGATCCACGTATTCAGCTCCTGATACCCGCCGTTGTTGAAAATATCGGGCTTCTCTCCGGCAGCGAATTTGGCCTTGAGTGCAGCCCCGTAATCCGCGCCGCCTCCGACCGTTTCGATTTCAAGCTTGACGTTCGGATTTTCCTTCTCGTATTCTTCCTTCAAGCGCTCGAGCGCTTCGGCAATTTCGACTTTAAACTGGAAAATCTTAATCGTAACCGGCTTGCCTTCCTGATTGTCGTTCGCCGCTCCGCTTCCCCCGTCGTTCTTCGAGCCGCACGCCGCCAAAACGGCCGTCAGGGCAACGATGAGGAACACCAGCATCGCTCTCTTTTTCATCTGAAGAACCCTCCTTTTTTCGCTTTCGCAATTCCATATTCAGTATAGTCCGCGCCTGAAACCGCCAACACCGAGAATGTTGAACAAAAAGGTGGAGGATGTTAGCCTTTGACCGATCCTGCCGTAATGCCTTCTATAATATACTTCTGGAGCGACAGGAAGAAAATAATGATCGGAATGATGCCCATCACGAGCGCCGCCAGCGCGAGATCCCACTGCTTCGTATACTGGCCGAAGAACGAGTAGGTCGAAAGCGGAATCGTCCTGAGCGTCCGCTCGCCGCCGATGATCAGGTTCGGCAGCAGGAAGTCGTTCCAGATCCACAGGCTGTTCAGCAGCAGCACGGTGGCCGTCATCGGTTTGAGCAGCGGGAAGACGATGCGCCAAAATACGCCGTACGGCGAGCAGCCGTCCACGACCGCCGATTCTTCGATCTCGACCGGAATCGATTTCACGAAGCCGTGAAACAGAAAAATCGTCAGCGATGAACCGAAGCCCATATAGCAAAGCCACAATCCCCACATGCTGTTCGTCAGGCCGAACCAGCCGGCCACCTTCATAAGCGGAATCATGATCGACTGGAACGGAATGACCATCGCCGCGACGAACATGAGAAACAGCGTATTGTTCAGCTTGTTCGGACGCCGCACCATTTTGTACGCCGCCATCGCGCTGATGACGACCAGTCCGGCGACGCTCGTGACCGTAATGAGCAGCGAATTCCAGAACGCCTGCGGGAATTTCATAATGTCCCAGGCCCGCTCGTAGTTGCTGAAATTGAGCGATTTCGGCAGCGTGGCGGCGTCCAGCAAAATTTCGCCGAACGTCTTGAGCGAATTGCTACCCAGGAAATAGAACGGCACCATAAACAGCAGCATGGCCAGAATGGCGATCAGTTCCAGCAGCAGCGTTCGCCAGTTGTAACGATTCGTCATTAAGCCTGCACCTCCCGGCGTTTCGTCAGCCATACCTGTAAGGTCGAAATCAACGCGACAACGATGAAGAAAATGAATGCTTTGGCCGTTCCGAGCCCGTAGCGGTTATTCTGGAACGCCTCCAGATAAATGTTCAGCGCAACCGACTGCGTCGAGTTGTACGGCCCGCCTTTCGTCAGCGACAAGATGACGTCGAACGTTTTGAACGACCACGACAGCGCCAAAAACAGCGAAATCGTAACGGCCGGCATAATGAGCGGCACCGTAATATGCCGAAGCCGCTGCCAGGCGGTCGCGCCGTCAATGGCGGCCGCTTCGTTCAGATCTTTCGGCACGTTGATCAGCGAAGCGATATAGATGACCATAAGATAGCCTGCGCCATGCCATACGCTGACGATGACGACGGCCCAAAATGCGGTAGGCTCGTCCCCGAGCCAGGGCAGTTGAAAGAAGGACAGGCCCGTCGCCTTCCCGATCGAGGCGAAGCCGCGGACGAAGATGAACTGCCAGATAAAGCCGAGCAGCAGGCCGCCGATCACGTTCGGCATAAAGAACAGCGTCCTCAGCACATTCCGCGATTTCAACGGCGCGGACAGCAGGAGCGCCAGCACAAATCCGACAAGATTCGTCAATACGACCGCGACGACGGTAAACCGGACCGTAAACGCGAACGAATCGCGGAAGCCCTGATCCTGCCACACCGTCACGAAGTTGTCGAAGCCGACGAACGAAGCCGTGTCCGAAACGCCGTTCCAGTTCGTAAACGAATAATACATCCCCATGAAAAAGGGAAGCGCTACGATAAGGGCGAAAGCCAGCACCGCCGGGCCGGTGAAGACGATCTGCTGAACCCATTCCCTCGATAGAAAGTTTTTGTTCATGTCTAGGATCTCCCCTTTCCCGGTTTTTGCTTTGAGTATAATGCGGTTCCGCGGCCCGGCCCACCGACAATGGTGACATGATAGGTGGAACATATTGATCTGCCACCCATGATTGCCTATACTACTTGTAGTCAAAAGGAGGGTACCCGCCATGAAGCTGAACTGGCTGAAACGCAGCATCCGCACCAAGCTGATCGTCTTTTGCTCCTTGCCATCGGGCTGCCGATGCTCGCTTCCATCCTGGCGACGAATGCGCGCACCGAACGAATCGTATCCGACGAGGCGGTTCGTCAGGCTTCGAATTTGATCTACCAGGGCAAAACGAACTTGAACAACTATTTCGACATGGCCTACGAGACGACGCTGCTCCCCTACAACGACACGCAATTCGGCGATACCTTGTACAAAATTTTGGAGCAGGGACGCGACGATTATTTGTCCGAACAGGTCGTCAACCGGAGCCTGCTGTCAATCGGCAACTCGATGAAAGAGATTTATCAAGTGTATCTTCATGCGGCTGCTGCGGAAAAGGGTACCTTGTCGTCAAAGGCAACTTGAAGAAAGCGCATCAGCTGGAGCCTTATGGCTCGGCCATACCGGAAACGGAGATGACGAAAATCGATCCGGCGCATCAGAGCCATCTTTACGGCATGCAGACACTGCCTTATTATGCGCCCAAGCCTGTCATTACCATTCATCGAAAAATTGTGCAGGTGCCTTCATTCAAACCGATCGGCACGCTCGCGATCGATTTGACGACCGAAGTCATCGACGACATTTGTCGAAATTTGTACGATCCCGGTCTGGAGGAACTATATTTGCTGACGGAGGACGGCACGATCGTATACGGACCCGATGAACGCAAGCGCGGCAAACGGCTGAACGAGGCATGGGTGCGGGAGGCGCTGGCCGGCGGGCAGACGCGGGGCCATCAATCCTACAAGGAAGAAGGACATTCCGGCATCTATGTGTACGAGCGGCTGACGGACAACGGCATGAACTGGACGCTCATCAAGCGGATACCGGACAAGCTGCTGCAGGCGGGCACCCGGCAAGTAACGGCCGTCAATACGTTCGTGCTCGGATGCTCGCTGATCGTCGCCGCGGCCGCCGCTATCTTCGTCTCTTTCTGGATCACGTCCCCGCTCAAAAAACTGACCGGATACGTGAACCGGATCCAATCGGGCGAGCTCGAAACCGACATCCGGCTGACCCGCGAGGATGAAATCGGCATTCTGGCCCGCCGCTTTCGGCTGATGATGGAGACGATCAACAACCTCGTGCTGCGGGAATACCGGCTGGAGCTGGCCAGCAAGACGAATCAGCTAAAAGCGCTGCAGGCGCAGGTGCAGCCGCACTTCATTTACAACGCGCTGCAGTCGATCGGCACGGCCGCCCTGCAAAGCGGAGCACGGGATGTCTATCACCTGGTCATGCTGCTCGGCAAATGATGCGTTATTCGATGAATACGTCCGAAAGTATCGTTCAACTTTCACAGGAAATCGAGCATACGCAGGCTTATCTGGAACTTCAGAAGCGGCGGTTTGGCGACAAGCTGGCCTACGAGATCAGCATGGCGCCGGATACGGCGGCGCTCGCCGTTCCTCGCATGGTGCTGCAGCCTTTGGTGGAAAATGTGTTCAAGCACGCTTTCGATCCGGTCGGCGGGCAAATTCGGGTCTGGATCTCGACATTTCGCCAGGGCCGGCATGCTGCCATCCAGGTCGAGGACGACGGCCCCGGCATACCCGAAGCGAAGCTGCAGGAGCTGCGCACGCTGCTTGACGAAATCGAAAACCGGAAGAGCAAAGTCTGCCGTCCCGCCGCGAAGACGGACATATCGGCCTGTACAATGTCATGTCCAGGCTGAGGCTGCACGCCGGACCGGACGCGGCAATGAAGCTGGAATCCCGGCCAGGGCGCGGACTGCGGATTACGCTGCTTGTCCCGCAGCATAACGGAGGAGGCGAGCCGGCATGAACGTGTTGATCGTAGATGACGAACAGCATGCGCGGGATGCGGTCAAGCTGCTGTTTCCGTGGGAGGAACGCGGCTTTCGGCGCATATTCGAAGCGGATAACGGAGAAGAAGCGAAACGAACGATGCAGGAACAGCCGATCGACATCGTGCTGACCGATATTCATATGCCGATATCCAGCGGTCTGTCGCTGATGGAATGGATTCAGGCGCACCGGCCCGATACGGAAGTGATCGTCATCAGCGGCTACGATGATTTCGACTATGTGCGTCATACGATGAAATACGGGGGAAAAGATTATTTATTAAAGCCGATCGATCCGGCAGAGCTGGAGGAAGCGGTGATGCGGGCGGTCGACGCCAGACGGAAGCTCGAGCTGAAACGGCGGCACGAGGTCGAGCAGGGAATCGCCATAAACCGGTTCAAGCCGGTCTACCGCGACTATCTGTTCAGCCAGCTGTTTCACAATACGAAGGAAGCCGACGATGCGAAACAGCAACTGTATCAGGATTTTCCCGGCTTCCAGCGGGCAAAGAGCGGCATTGCGGCGGTCATCGGGCTGGATGCCGTTCCGGCGCCGCTGCTGCGGCGGTTTCGCGGCGACCGGGAGCTGCTGGCCTATGCGGTCGCCAATATCGCGAACGACCTCGTTCACGACCGCTGGTCGGCCGGCTATGCGTTTCGCCCGTTCGGCTCGACGGATGAAATCGTCATCCTCTTCTGGACGGCGCCGTCCCTTGCGCCAAGCCGGACGGAAGAGATCATGCAGGCGATATTCTCGACGTTTCGCGCTCCGGTCCATGCCGGTATCGGCAGCGAGGAGCCGCTTCCGGGCGGCATAGCGCAGTCGGTGCAGCGCGCCCGTCAGGCGCTCATGCAGCGCAACCTGCTGTCGGACAGGCCGTTTGCGCACGCTCCGCAACCGCCGGACAGCAAGACCGGTCCGGTTCCGCAATTGACCGACATGGAAGAAGCGATTCATACCGCGCTCCTCGCGCTCGATCTCGCGGAGCTGGAAGCGGCCGTCGACCGCTGGCTGGACGCCGTGCGCTCGCTTCCGGCGGTGACGCCGGCGCATCTCGAATTGTGGACGCGGCAGTATCGAATGATGAAGTCCAAATGGTTCGAAAGCCGGTCCGCGCCTGCTCCCGATGCGCACGAAGAAACGGACGGAGGAACATTGCCGTTCGCGTTCGACGAGCAAGGCCGGCTGTCGCTGGAGGAGACCGGGCGCATATGGAAGGAGCGGCTTGCGGCAATCGCCAAATCAACCGCCGCCGCCATGCGGCAGGAGCGGCATGTGATCGGCGATATGATTCGCTATATCGAGCAGCATCTCGGCGAAGATTTGTCGCTGCAGCGGCTTGCGAGCCGCTTCTTTCTGAGCCGCGAATACGTCTCCCGCAAATTCCGGCAGGAAATGGGCGAGACGCTCACCGAATTCGTGGAAAGGCTGCGTGTCGACAAAGCGAAGCGGCTGCTCGGCAACCGGACGCTTAAAATCGCGGATATCGCCGAGATGGTCGGATACGCCGACGAAAAATATTTCAGCAAAGTGTTCAAAAAACAGACCGGCGAATCGCCGGCCCGTTACCGTAAAAAGCTTCCGTAAAATATGAAACGACAAGAACCGGACGACCGCCGAAAGGGATGCGGCGTAACAATCTGTTCACAACTTTTTACGTTTCTTTTTGCCAGGCTGTTGGGTATAATATTAAACAGTTACGGAGGTGAACAGCGATGGAAATCACCCAAACGTTTATTATCATTATGACCGTATTTCTGCTTTTCATCATCGCCATGCTGACAGCGGCATACAACGACGACAAAACGAAAGGTCTTTAAGCCGGCGTTAGATTGTGAAAAGCAAAACGATGCTTCGCCGCCTGCGGCGGCGAAGCATCGTTTTCCCGGAATATATGCTCGATCAAGAAGCTTCCCGCGCGGCGCGCGAGGAAGCTTCTTGCATAGCAGGATGCTTTTTCGGTCAGCTGGCTTAGCGGCGAAGCTGTTTCATTTCTGTCAGGCAGGCGGAGCACAAATAACGTTCCTTGAATTCGCACACGTTGTCCATCGAGCCGCAGAATACGCAACGGGGACGATACCTTTCCAATATAATATGGTCGCCCTGAACCAGAATTTCAACCGGGTCTCCTTCGTTCATCTGATACCGTTTGCGCAGCGACTTGGGAAGCACAATACGGCCGAGTTGATCCACCTTGCGGACCACACCTGCCGGTTTCATCAAACGATCACCTCTTCTATTGTCTTGTCTAGTCTACAGCCATTCCTGAGAACCTTGCATTTCACTCGATTTCTAGCCCTTTTGAACTGCTACTTGGTTATACGAAAAAACGGCGCATAGTTGCGTCAGACCATCCCCGGAAATCCATTTTGCCGCAACGCCTCGTAAACGACGATCGCGGCCGAATTGGCCAAATTGAGCGAGCGGACAGCGGATGTCATCGGCAGCCGAATGCAGGTTTCGGGATTCGCGTCCAGCAGCTGCTGCGGCAGTCCTTTCGTTTCCTTGCCGAATACGAACAAATCCCCGTCCCGATAGGCGAAGTCGCAATAGCGCCTGGCGGCGCGAGTGGAAGCGAAGAAGAAGCGGCCGTCCGGATACGCCTGCCGCACCTCCTCGAAGCAGTCGTAGTAGTGCACATGCACCGCATGCCAGTAATCGAGCCCGGCCCGCTTCAGCGTCCGGTCGTCGGTGCGAAAGCCGAGCGGGCGCACGAGATGCAGATGCGTTCCCGTCGCCGCGCAAGTTCTCGCGATGTTGCCGGTGTTGGCGGGAATTTCAGGCTCGACCAGCACAATGTGATACGCCATATTTCACCTCGGTAAAAAAATAATTTTACACCCGCTTAACGTCCGTTTAATAGCCGGATAAAGCTCCTTTGCGATAATAGCAAGCAAGATCAGGAGGCAAAGGAGAAGACGAGACGTGAAAAAGAAAATTTTGGTTGTTGACGACGAGCCCTCTATCTCCATGCTTATCGAGTTCAACCTGAAGCTTGCCGGATACGAAGTTCGCTGCGTGCACGACGGCGAGGCGGTATTCGATTCCCTGAAGCCGTTCCGCCCCGACCTGATCGTGCTCGACCTGATGCTTCCGAAGATGGGCGGCATCGACGTATGCCGCACGCTGCGCAAGCAGAACAACGCCGTCCCGATTATTATGCTGACCGCGCTGCAGGACGTCACCGACAAAATCGCCGGTCTCGATAACGGCGCTGACGATTATATGACCAAGCCATTCAGCCCGCAGGAGCTTATATCCCGCATCGAGGCGATATTCCGCCGCGTGACCGCGCAGCCGGGAGCGGCCGAAGAGGCGCCGTTCGAAATCGGCCGGCTGACGGTAAAGCCGGCTCAGCGCGAGGTCAGCGTCGGCGGCCAGCCGGTCGAGCTGACGCCGAAGGAATTCGAGCTGCTGCTCTTTCTTTGCCGGCATCGCGGCAAGGTGCTCAGCAGGCAGCAGCTGCTGCACGGCGTATGGGACTACCATTTTCTCGGCGATACGCGAATCGTCGATGTCCACATCAGCCATCTGCGCGACAAAATCGAGAAGAACGCCCGCACGCCGGAATATATTATGACGGTTCGCAACGTCGGCTACAAGCTGACCGGACCGAACGTCATGGATTCTTCTCCGGCCTGAAGCAAGGCAGAAGACCGCCCGTCCCTTCGGCAGTGATCGAAGGATCGGGCGGTCTGCCTGTTTCAACCGGTCGGGAAACGTTGCTTATCCGTGTCTGCGCAAAAATTCGTTCATAAAATCGGCAAGCGCCTTGCAGCTTTCGTAAGGCACCGCGTTGTAGGTCGAAGCGCGAAGTCCGCCGACGCTGCGATGGCCCTTCAATCCGACGAAGCCTTCCGCCTCCGATTCCTTCACAAACTTTTTCTCCAGCTCCTCGTCGCCGAGGCGGAATGTCACGTTCATCCGCGAACGGCTGGCCGGATGGGCAACGCCCCGGTAAAAACCGCCGCTGGCATCGATCACGTTATAAATGAGATCGGTCTTTTCGCGGTTTTGGCGCTCTATGGCGGCGACGCCTCCGTTCGACTTGATCCATTTCAGCACCAGATTGACCATATAGATCGAGAACGACGGCGGCGTATTGTAGAGCGAGCGGTTTTTCGCATGCGTGCTGTACCGCAGCATCGTCGGCACGCCTTCTGGGCTCTCCGCCGCCAGATCGTCGCGAATAATGACGACGGTGACGCCCGAAGGGCCGAGATTTTTTGCGCGCCGGCATAGATGACGCCGAATTGGGACACGTCGACGGGACGGCTCAAAATATCGCTCGACATATCGGCCACGAGCGGGACGCTGCCCGTATCCGGATAGACGGCGTATTGTGTACCCTCGATCGTCTCGTTTGATGTAAGATGAACATAGGCCGCATGCTCCGGAATGCGAATCTCCGACGAATCGGGCATTCGCGTGAAACGGTCGCCTTCGGTCGATGCGGCGATCGCGGTTTCGCCGATCAGCTTCGCTTCCTTCAGCGCTTTATCGGCCCAGCTTCCGGTCATAATATAAGCGCCGGGACGGCCGGGACGCAGCAGATTCATCGGCAGCATGGCAAACTGCGTGCTGGCGCCGCCCTGAAGGAACAGGACATGATAATTGTCCGGAATGCCGAACAATTCGCGCATGAGCGACGCCGTTTCTTCGTGCACCTGCTCGTATTGCGCGCTGCGGTGCGACATTTCCATGATGGACATGCCGGCGCCGTTGAAATCGACAAACTGCTCTTGTGCCTGTTTCAATACGTCGAGCGGCAACGCAGCCGGACCCGCATTGAAATTGTAAGCGCGTTGGGTCACCGTACCCCACTCCTGTCTCTAATAAATGAATGATACCGCTAATTGTAGCAAATTTTCATAGCGCCCATCAAGTGCCAAACCGGCACCAACTGCAAAAAATACGAACGGAGAACTGATTTATGAACGAGAATATTCGTCTTTTCACTGCAATTTCCTTGCCCGAACGTGTCCGGGACGCCGTGCGGAATGGCGTTTCCGATCGAATGGCGGCGCTGCCGTTCAAAAGGCGGACGCATCCCGACGACTGGCATATTACGCTTCATTTTATTGGCGACTGCGCTCCCGCCGACGTTCCGCGCCTCGAAGCTGCCATTCGCGAGTCGGCCGCCGCTTCGGCGCCGTTCACCCTAAGCCTGTCCGGTATCGGAACGTTCGGAAATGCCGCGGCTCCCGCGGTACTGTGGCTGGGCGTCGGCGGCGAGCAGATGCGGCTGGAACGGCTGCATCGCGCGCTCGGCGAGCAGCTTGAGCGGACCGGCCTCTTCCGCCCCGACTCCCGTCCGTACCGGCCTCATCTGACGCTGGCGCGAAAGTATGCGGGGACCGGACCGCTTGCCGCGGACGACGCGGTCTGGCCCGAACCGTCCGATGCGGGCGCTTTGTCCTGGGAGGTTCGCGACATCGTGCTGTATCGCTCCCATCTCGGACGCAGCCCGATGTACGAGCCGCTGGCCGTGGTGCCGCTTGGCGGCGTTCGACCGTAAAAAAACCGCCGCTTGAGGCGGCGGTTGGCGGCTTTTATCGGCGGTTAGTGCAGATCCGCTTCGAGTTCGTCCGTCACGATATACCAGAGCGTACCTTGCGTATGTGATTCACGCAAGAAAGCAGCAATACGAAGAATAATGCCGCAACTGAAAATCTTATGGCCAAGCCCATTTTGGCCAAGCCCATTTTCCTGGTCATCGCATTCCCTCGTTTCGATTTTAACGTTGCGCGGTGCAAAAACCGAGTCGGTAACCGTAGATCTATTTATCAGCGCATTATATTCCTTCGTTCGAATAAGCGCTTTATAATCTTTCGAAGAATGGAAGGCAATTGGTCTTCCGCGCCAATGTCGTCGGGCTATCATGCCAATGCCTCGGTCTTCCACGCCAAAAGCTGCAAAAGTGCAATTTTTCCTGGGATAAAATAACCAAAATGCAAAAATTCCTGCGATTGTACAGGAATTTTGTTCCGATTAAACCGAATAAGCAAAAATTGTAAAAAATTACTGTATTTTCGCAGGATTTTGCACCATAGGCGTCTATTCGGGCCAAAAATCCTGCATTTTTCAGGCTGTTGGGAAAC
>NZ_BOVJ01000087.1 GCF_018403665.1 Paenibacillus cisolokensis | reverse complement strand
CCGGCGCCGGCCGGGGGCTGCCTCTGTTTTGGGCGGCTTTCGTTCCGCCGCTTTTCTTTTTTCTGTCGATTCGGTATACTAGCTTGCAACAAGGCCGGGCGGCAAATGCCGCAGGCTAATCGGGTGGAGGGAGCGGCAAGTGGAAGCGACGTCATTGGAGCAATGGAAACGGTGGCGCAATGAAGGCAAATATACGACGCTGCCGCTGCTCAGCAAACGGTCGTGGACATTCGGCGAAGCGTCGCCGGCTGCGGGCTGGACGTGGACGAAAGCGTGGCAAGCCGCTTCCCCGTATGCGATCGTGCTGGAGAGCGGCAAGGACGGAAGGTATACGTATTTGGCGATCCGCCCGTCCGCCGTCATCCGGGGAAAAGGAGAAGCGGCCGAGGAGATTGACCTGTCGACGGGGAAGCGGACGGCCTATAACGGCAAACCGCTCGACGTCGTCAGACGGTGGATGGCGGCTTATACGGGACCGCGGCTGGAGGACGGGCCGAACTGGACCGGAGGCTGCGCCGGATTTTGGGGATATGACGTCGTCCGTTCGATCGAACGGCTGCCGGTTTTGGCGCATGACGATTTGGACCTTCCGGACTACCTGTTTATGCGTGTGGACGAATTGTGGATCGTCGATCATCGGGAGCGGGAAGTAATCTGCGCCGTTCATACGCATGTGGACAGGGCGGTTGGCGATGCGGAGCTGGAGGCTTTTCACCGGGCGGCTTTGCGGAAGACGGAAGAAATGTGGGATTTGTGGCGAACGATCGTATCGCCGGACGGCGCGGACCGGAAACTTGCGGAACGCCGGGGCCGGTATGTGGCGGAGCAAAGCCCGCATATCGACATCGAGTCGCTCCCGGGTCTTTCGTCCCCCTTTTCAAAAGAGCGGTTTATGGAAGCGGTACGGGCGATTCAGCGGTATATCGGGCAAGGCGACGTCTTTCAGGTCAATCTGTCGTTAAGGCAGGAACGGCCGGTCGACGCATCTCCCGAGGAGCTATACGAATGGTTGCGTCTGCTGAATCCGTCTCCCTATATGGGCTTTTTGCGCTGTCCCGATTTTCAGCTCGTGTCGGCATCTCCCGAGCTGCTCGTGCAGTTGAAGGACGGTACGCTGTCCACCCGGCCGATCGCCGGTACGCGCCGCCGCGGCCGCACGCCGGAAGAAGACGAGCGGATGGCCGAGGAGCTGCGGACGAATGATAAAGAGCGGGCCGAGCATATTATGCTTGTCGACCTGGAACGCAACGATCTGGGGCGCATATCCGCTTATGGGACCGTTCAGGTGAAGGAATTGATGGTCATCGAGCGCTATTCTCACGTTATGCATCTGGTGTCCCAGGTGGAAGGCAAGCTCGCGGACGGCAAGGATGCGTTCGACGTCGTCGCGGCGACATTCCCCGGAGGGACGATTACAGGCGCGCCCAAAATCCGGACGATGGAAATTATCGAGGAACTGGAGCCGGTGCGGCGCGGCCCGTATACCGGATCGCTCGGCTGGATTGACTATAGCGGTGATTTGGAATTTAATATTATTATACGTACGATGACCGTCCGTAACGGCGTCGTATATATACAGGCCGGAGCGGGCATCGTAATCGATTCCGATCCGGAGCGGGAATATCGCGAATCGTTGAATAAAGCGAAAGCGCTGTGGAAAGCGATAGATTTATGCGAACGTTTCGCCGGGACGGCCGGAACGGCTCTGGCGGCCGATCGGCGGAAAATGGATATAGCGGACGAATAAAGCGTCCGCCTCGGGCTCAAGATGGAAAGGGGACGCCGGGAATGATACTGGTAATCGACAATTACGATTCATTTACTTTCAATTTGGTGCAATATTTGGGCGAGCTTGGCGAACGGGTCATCGTCAAGCGCAACGACGAAATCGATCTGGCAGGCATCGAACGCCTTGCGCCGGACCATATTTTGATTTCCCCCGGTCCCTGTACGCCGAACGAAGCCGGCATCAGCCTTTCGCTGATCGACCGGTTCAAAGGGGAAATTCCGATATTGGGCGTATGTCTCGGGCACCAATCGATCGGCCAGGCTTTCGGCGGCGAGGTGGTCAGGGCGGAACGGCTCATGCATGGGAAAACATCCGAAATCTATCATGACGGCAAAACGATTTTCTCCGGCATTCCTTCTCCCTATACGGCCACGAGATATCATTCGCTGATCGTCAAGCGGGACACGCTTCCCGATTGTCTGGAGATAAGCGCCGAGACGGCCGAAGGCGAAATTATGGGATTGAGACATAAGGAATATCCGATCGAAGGGGTGCAGTTTCATCCCGAGTCGATCATTACGGAGCATGGCTTGACGCTGCTTCGCAATTTCCTGTCGATGAAAGCGAATGCGGTTCGATGAATATCGGAATTAACGGAGCTGTGGTCGAAGCCGGCAAAGCCGTGATCTCGGTTTACGATCACGGTTTTTATACGGGATGGGACTGTTCGAGACGTTCCGGACCTATGGCGGCAAGCCGTATTTGCTGGACCGGCATTTGGACCGTCTCGTCCGCGGCTGCGAGGAGCTGGGCATACGTTATACGCCTGACAGGGCCAGGCTTGAGCAATGGCTTCGCCGCGTCATGGCGTCCAACGGGTTGGAAGAGGCTTATGTGCGCCTGACGATAACGGCCGGCGAAGAAGGTCTCGGGCTTCCTGCCGGCGATTACGAGCGGCCGAATGAGCTGCTGCTTGTAAAGCCGCTGCCGCCGGTCGATCCGTTGCAGGATGTGCGCGGGAAAGAACTGCGGCTGCTTCGTACGCGGCGCAATACGCCGGAAGGCTCGGTGCGTCACAAGTCGTTGCATTATATGAACAGTTTGCTCGCCAAGCGGGAACTGATGCGAAGCGGCGCGGCGGCGAACACCGAAGGGTTGATGCTCACGGCCGATGGCCTGCTGGCAGAAGGTATCGTCAGCAATCTGTTCTTCGCGTCGGGCCGTAAAATATGCACGCCATCGACCGATACCGGCATTTTGCCGGGCATCACAAGGGGACGGGTGCTGGAGCTGGCGGAAGAGGCCGGGTATGACGTAGAGGAAGGCCATTATCGCTATGACGAGCTGTTGGACGCCGACGAAATATGGATCACCAATTCCGTTCAGGAGCTCGTTCCCGTCACCCGGCTGACATCCTGTGACGCATCGCCGCATATTGTCGGCAACGGGACGGCCGGCCCGATCGCAACCGCTCTTCTCAAGTTGTATCGCCAGGACGCGTCGGGCGAACGCTGACGATGGAGTCTCCCGGCTCGAAACTGAACTGCCAAAACGGAAGGTGAGCAGATTGCACAGAACATTCATGAGACCGCCGATTCATATTCGCCATTACGATTTGGGCGGAGGCGTGGAGCTTGAGCTTGGTTCGCGGACGCTGATTATGGGCATATTGAACGCGACGCCGGATTCGTTCTCGGATGGCGGCCGGTATACGACTGTCGAGGAGGCTGTCCGCAGGGCGGTCGAGATGGTCGAGGAGGGAGCCGACATTATCGATATCGGCGGCGAGTCGACGCGTCCGGGCTCCGCATTTGTCGATGCCGGGGAAGAGCAGCGCCGCGTGTTGCCGGTCATCCGGGCAGTCCGGGAGGCGCTTCCGAAAGTGCCGATCTCCATCGATACGTACAAGGCGGAGACGGCAAGAGCGGCCCTGGAAGCAGGCGCGAACATCATCAACGATATTTGGGGGCTGAAGGGAGACGAACGGATGCCGGCCGTAGCCGCCGAGTACGATTGTCCGGTCATCATCAGCCATAATCGCCACGCTCGGGATTACAGCGATCTTGTGCCGGATGTGTTGGCCGATCTTCAGGCAAGCGTGAAGCTTGCCCGGCATGCCGGCGTCCGCGATGACCGGATATGGCTGGATCCCGGCATCGGCTTCGCCAAAATTACGACGACAATCTCGTCCTGATGGGCAGACTGTCGGAATTGGCCGCAATGGGATTCCCGGTCTTGCTCGGCACCTCGCGCAAACGTTTCATCCGGCAGACGCTCGACGTACCGGTCGACGAGGCGGTGGAAGGGACGGGCGCGACGGTGGCGCTCGGCATTGCGCAGGGATGTCAAATTGTAAGGGTTCATGATGTGAAAGAGATGAAACGGGTAGCCGCCATGACGGATGCGATCGTTTATCGGTTGGCCTAAGGGAAGCCAAGCCCGGTTTACAGGGGTGAAGCCTGACGATGGATCGAATCGAATTGAAAGGCATGAAGTTTTTTGGATATCATGGGGTATATGCGGAGGAGAACAGACTCGGCCAGCGATTCCGCGTCGATTTGGAGCTGAAGCTCGATCTGTCGGCGGCCGCGTCGACGGACGATCTTCGGGAGACGGTCAATTACGCGGAGCTGCATGCGCTGACGAAGAGCATCGTGGAAGGCCCTCCCTTCAAGCTGATCGAAGCTTTAGCGGGTCACATTGCATCCCGGGTGCTGCAAGCTTATACTAGGATAAATGAAGTGACGGTTCGCGTCATCAAACCACATCCGCCATTCGACGTGGAATTTGACGGGGTGGCGATCGAATTGACCAGAAAGCGGGATGAACATGGACATGTCGTTCCCGTCTGAACGCTCGCCGCAGGACGCAAGCGGCAAGCCGGCCGGGCAAACCGCGAAGCGGGGAGCCGCATACGTCGCGCTCGGTTCCAATCTGGGCGACCGGGAGCGTTCGCTGTTTGAAGCTCTTCAATTGCTGAACGAACACCCGGCGGCGGATGTGCTCCGGGTATCTCCCGTTTATGAGACCGATCCGGTCGGCTACACGCAGCAGCCGGCTTTTCTCAATATGGTCGCCGCGGTCCGGACATCCTTGACGCCGCGAGAATTGCTGCGCCTGCTGCTGGATATCGAGCGCAAGCTCGGACGGGTCCGGGACGTCCGCTGGGGACCCCGAACGATCGATCTCGATTTATTGCTTTACGATGACAGGCGGTTCGAAGACGACGAGCTGACGCTGCCGCATCCGCGGATGATGGAGCGGGCATTCGTGCTCGTACCGCTGCGGGATGTGCTTCATCGGGAGCATCCGCTGTACAATCAGGTGGCGGAATTGGCCGCAGATGCGCTCAGGGACGGAAAGGAAGGCATCGCCCTATGGAATACGATCAACTGGCACAACGCGTTCGCGCGTTTCGAAAATTAAAAGGCTACACGCAATTGGAGCTGGCCTCGGCGCTCGACATATCGGTCGCCGTGCTCGGCTCGCTGGAACGGGGCACGCGCAAGCCCGATCCGAAACTGCTTGAACGGATTTCCGAGCAGCTCGGCATCAGTTACGAAGAACTGACAGCGGGTGACAGCCGATTGTCATAACCGGTGAGGAAAAGTTCGTATCCAACACGGCAAACGAAAGGAGACAGGAGCGGCATGCTGAAAATCGGAGATATCGAAATGAAAAACAACGTGGTGCTAGCGCCGATGGCCGGCGTGTGCAATCCCGCTTTCCGGCTCATTGCCAAGGAATTCGGAACCGGGCTTGTATGCGCGGAGATGGTCAGCGATAAAGCCATTCTGCACGGCAATAAGCGGACGATGGAGATGCTTTATGTCGACGAACGGGAGAAGCCGCTCAGCCTGCAAATTTTCGGGGGTGACCGACATTCCCTTGTCGAAGCCGCAAAAATCGTCGATAAACAGACGAACGCCGACATTATCGACATCAATATGGGATGTCCGGTCCCCAAAGTGACGAATTGCGACGCTGGCGCCAAATGGCTGCTTGATCCCGATAAAATATACGAAATGGTGTCGGCTGTCGTCGATGCGGTCGATAAGCCGGTTACCGTCAAAATGCGAATCGGCTGGGACAGCAAGCATATATATGCGGTCCGCAACGCCCAGGCGGTCGAGCGGGCCGGCGGGAAGGCGGTAAGCGTCCACGGCCGCACCCGCGAACAGCTGTATACCGGCAAAGCGGACTGGAATATTATAAAAGAAGTCAAGGAATCCGTTTCGATTCCGGTTATCGGCAACGGAGACGTCATGACGCCGGAGGATGCCAAGCGGATGCTCGACCTGACCGGCTGCGACGGGGTTATGATCGGGCGCGGCGCGCTCGGCAATCCATGGATGCTGTATCGAACGGTTCACTATTTGACGACGGGAGAACTGCTCCCCGAGCCGACGCCGGAAGAGAAAATCGAAATCGCCATTCTGCACATGGACCGGTTGTGCGCCTTAAGAGGAGAAGCGATAGCGGTGCGCGAAATGCGCAAGCATTTGGCGTGGTACCTGAAAGGCCTGAAAGGCTCCGCAAGGGTGAAAGATATGATTATGGAAGAAACAAGCCGCGATACACTGGTCGACATTTTGCAGCAGTATGTCGCTTCTCTTCGCGAAGAAGAAGCGCAATCGCGATCGGACGCAGCAGCCGTTCATTGACAGGTCAGTCCCGCTTTCCCGGGGCTGCCTGTCGGACATGTTATGCGTTTTCATTCCTTTGTCTGGATGCGATTGACATACCGTGTTCATTTGAATATAATCTTGCAGTATAAATCACCCAATGAACACAACCTGACGTCAGCGCAGGCCGCATAAATTGGCATGATGCGCAAGGTTTGTGCGTACGATATGAACATTCGGCCAATCGTGTATGCCCGGTATGAAAATATGTCATATGACAGGAGAATCGGAAATGAGCGATAAGGAAATCATTCTGACGCAGGATGGATTGAAGAAGCTCGAGGAGGAACTGGAAAACCTCAAATCGGTGAAGCGGCGCGAAGTGGCGGAGCGGATCAAAATCGCTATCGGCTACGGCGATATCAGCGAAAACTCCGAATACGAAGACGCGAAGAACGAGCAGGCCTTCATCGAAGGTCGTATCATTACGTTGGAGAAAATGCTTCGCAACGCGCGCATTATTAACAATGAGGAGATCGACACCGATACCGTCAGCATCGGCTCCACCGTGATCGTGGAAGATGTGGAATTCGGCGACACGATGGAATACGCCATCGTCGGCACTGCGGAATCCGATCCGCTTCAGAACAAAATTTCCAATGAAAGTCCGGTTGGAAAAGCGATTTTGGGCAAAAAGAAAGGCGAGATCGTCGATGTGAACGTTCCGGCTGGCGTTATTCAATATCGAATCGTAGATATTAAAAAATAATGTTGTGCGGCAACTTTCGAAATCGAAAAGCTTCCTTTCGGAGGCTTTTCTTGCCGCATGGCCATATTTAAGGAGTGAATGGAAGTGGAGCGGGAAACGCAAGTTCAGGAACAGGAACTGAGCGAGCTGCTAAAATTCGGAGAGACAAGCTGGATGAGCTGCGGAAGCTTGGCATCGATCCGTTCGGCGGCAAATTCGAGCGCACTCATCAGGCGGCAGACATTATTAAGGCATACGATCATTTACCGAAGGAAGAGCTCGAAGCGCTGTCCGTCGAGGTCAGCGTAGCCGGACGGATCATGCAGAAGCGCGGGATGGGCAAGGCGGGATTCGCCCACATTCAGGATCTGAGCGGGAAGATTCAGATTTACGCGCGCAAAGATTCCTTGGATGATGCGCAATACCACGCTTTCGGGATTCTCGATATCGGAGATATTGTCGGCGTACGCGGCACGGTGTTTCGGACCAATACCGGCGAAACCTCTATTAAAGCGAAAGAAATCGTCGTCCTGTCCAAGTCGCTGCTCCCTCTTCCCGATAAATACCACGGCCTGAAAGACGTTGAATTGCGCTATCGTCAGCGTTATGTCGATTTGATTATGAACCCTGACGTTCAGCGCACGTTCATTACGCGGTCGCGGATCATTCAATCGATGAGGCGCTATCTCGATTCGCTCGGTTATCTGGAGGTCGAAACGCCGACGCTCCATGCGATTGCCGGCGGCGCCGCGGCGCGTCCGTTCATTACGCATCATAACGCGCTGGACATGCAGCTGTATATGCGGATCGCGATCGAGCTTCATCTGAAAAGACTGATCGTCGGCGGAATGGAAAAGGTATACGAAATCGGCCGCGTATACCGCAACGAGGGAATTTCGACGCGTCACAATCCCGAATTTACGATGATCGAGCTGTATGAGGCTTATGCCGACTACAAGGATATTATGGCCTTGACTGAAAATTTAATTGCCCATATTGCGAAGGAAGTGCTTGGCACGACGGTCATTACGTACCAGGGCCAGGAAATCGATTTGGCCCCGCCGTGGCGGCGCGTTTCGATGGTCGATCTGGTCAAAGAAGCGACGGGCGTGGATTTCAGTGTGCAGATGAGCGACGAAGAAGCTCATCGGCTGGCGAAGGAACATAATGTGCCGGTAGAGCCGCATATGACGTTCGGCCATATCGTCAATGCGTTTTTGAAACGTTTGTCGAGCATACGCTTATCCAGCCGACCTTTGTGACCGGCCACCCGGTCGCCATCTCCCCGCTGGCCAAAAAGAATGCCGACGATCCGCGGTTTACCGATCGTTTCGAGCTGTTCATTGTGGCCCGGGAGCACGCCAACGCGTTTACGGAATTGAACGATCCGATCGACCAGCGCCAGCGATTCGAAGCGCAGCTTCTCGAACGCGAACAGGGCAATGACGAGGCGCATGAGATGGATGAGGACTTTATCCGTGCGCTCGAGTACGGCATGCCGCCAACCGGCGGGCTCGGCATCGGCATCGATCGTCTCGTCATGCTGCTCACGGATGCGCCGTCGATCCGCGATGTGCTGTTGTTCCCGCTGATGAGAGAGCGGGCGGACGAAGCGTAAGGCGCGACAACTCATAGAACGGGTCGTCATCCGATGTCATTCGATGGCGACCCCGACTATGTTTATGTTGTGGAAAAAATTAATTTAAAAAAAACACTTGCAATCTAGCAGGGGAGCGTGATATATTATAAAAGTCGCCGCTGAAACGGCGGTGAAACGAAAGCAGCATTTGTTCTTTGAAAACTGAACAACGAGCGAACTGCCCCGTCAATGAGAATTGACGGAAGCAACAATAATGAGCACAATCAACTTTACCTTTATGGAGAGTTTGATCCTGGCTCAGGACGAACGCTGGCGGCGTGCCTAATACATGC
>NZ_BOVJ01000086.1 GCF_018403665.1 Paenibacillus cisolokensis | reverse complement strand
GGGGCGGGCCGTTCGCGGTCCGTCGTTCCCTCTGCCGTTCCTTCCGCCGCCATGCGGCCATTTTCAAGCACGATGTTCCAATCGGCATGCACAAGCGTCGTTTTGCGTTGCGAGATGACAAGGCAAGTCGCGCCGTGACGTATGCTGAAAAGCCGTTCCCACCATTTCCGCTCCGTCTCCGCATCCAGAGCGCTGGACAAGCCGTCGTCGCACACGAACAACTCGGCATCGCGAACGCAAAGGCATGATTTGCCGGGTTGATTTTGAACGTTTGTATGTTACAATATACGAGAACAAATGTTCGCAATCAACTGCTTCTTTTCTAATTTGCGGATAAAACGAGGGTGGGACGATGAAACGGACGATCCGTTACGAAACGCTGATAGCCAAAACGGTGCTCAATCCGGTCAAGGCGCCTTCCATGACTTTCGGCTGGTCGATCAATCCCTACAGAGGGTGCCAACACGGCTGCAGCTTCTGCTATGCGCGGTCGACGCACGCCTTTCTCGGGCTTGACGCCGACGATACATTTCAAAACCGCATCATGATCAAGGGCAACGCGCGGGAAGCGCTCGCCAGACAGCTGAAACGAATGACGCCGGCCCGGCTCGCCTCCCTGCGCGCCGGGCATGTCGTCATCGGCACGGCCACCGACCCTTACCAGCCGGCGGAGAAGGACGCGAAGCTGACGCGCGGCTGCCTCGAATTGCTGGTCGAATACGGCATTCCCGCATCGGTCACGACGCGCTCGCCGCTCGTCCTGCGCGACCTCGACCTGCTGAAGAAATTGCCGGGAGGGTCGGTCAATATTAGCATCGGCACGCTTGACCCCGCGATCTGGCGCGCATTCGAGCCGTCCACGCCGTCCCCCGCGAAGCGGATGGAAACGCTCCAGGAGCTGCGCAGCGCCGGTATAACGGCAGGCGTGTTTATCGCACCGATACTGCCTTATATTTCGGACCATCCGGAGAAAATTTACGAGTTGATGGCCAAGGCGGTCAAGGCGGGCGCTTCTTTCGTCATGACGTCCTTCCTCCGGCTTAGCACGCCCGAAGTGAAAAGCTGGTTCATGCAGACGCTCTCCTTCCACTATCCCCATCTCAAGCGCGCATACGAAACGCTGTATGCAAGCTCGGGCACGGTACCGGACAGCTACAAGGAACCGCTCTCCGCGAATTATCGTGACATCCGGAAGCGGCTCGGCCTTCAAGACGGCGGCGGAAGCGGTCCCGTCGGCAATACCGCCCCGCCGCCAGGACGACAGCCGAAACCGCCCGCGGCAACGGAAAGCGTAGAACAACTGTCCTTCCCGTTTTGACATCGCTGGCAGGACGCGCCTGCTCCGCTGCCTTTAGCGCACCTGCAGGCGCGATCGCTTGCTCCGTTGCCCATAGCGCACCTGCAGGCACTCGCCTGCTCAGGCGCCATAGCGCACCCGCAGGGCCTTAGTACCAGCGCGCCCGTTTCCCCGTCCGCGGTGAAAGCCGCGCCCCGCCCCCCCAAAATGCCGATCGGGCAACGGAATCGATCATCCGTCACCCGACCGGCGAAACCTTATGACAACAAGCTTTTATGCATCCAGATTGCGGCCTGGGCCCCGTCGCCCATCGCGATTATCGCTTGTTCGGAATGAACCGTAACGTCGCCTGCCGCCCATACATGCTCCACATTCGTCAATTTCGTACGCGGATCGACCTTGATATGGCGGTTGTCCGCTACCGCTACGCCGAGCTGGACGGCCAGTTCCGATTTGACCTCGTTGCCGCCAAGCGCCAGAAAGGCGCGATTGAAGGGCATGCGGTCGCCCGACTGAAGCTCGATGCCCAGCAACTCGCCGCCGTCCGTCTCGAGCCGGATCACCGCCTCCTCGCGGTACTCGATCCCGAGATGCCGGATTTGCTCCATCCTGTCCGGCGAGATAGCCTTCCCTTCATGGTTCACATAGACCAGATCGTTTGTCCAGTAGGCCAGCGTAAGCGCCATATTCGCGCCCGCATCGCCCGAACCGATCACAAGCGTGCGCCGTCCGCGCACCTCATAACCGTCGCAATCCGGACAAATAAAGATCGTCAAGCCGAGACAAGGCAGCAGCCCGGGCAAGTCGGGCAACCGATCCTTCACGCCCGTGGCGAGCAGCAGCCGCCTGGCGCGATACACTGTCCCGTCGTCCGCATGCAGAGTAAACGAATCGCCTCTTCGCTCCGCCCTCCCGATATCGGCCCTGACGAACCGGACGCCCAGCTCTTCGGCCTGTCTGCGCCCCAGTCGGAGCAGCTCGGGGCCGCTCACCCCGTCCGGCCAGCCGAGCAGGTTGTGATAACGCCTGCACAGGCTGGAACGGCCGCCCTCGCGGTCCAGCACCACGACGCTGTGCCGGTATCTTCCGAGCTGGATGGCGGCCTGCACGCCGGCGAAGCCGCCGCCGACAATCGCGCAATCGTAATTCACAGCTTTCCGCCCCTTTGCCATCGTATGCCGGGCATACGGTATTTTCCCTCTCATTATGGCGGCGTACGGCTGCTTTTAAACGTCGGTTGCGAAAAGCCGAATCGCTAATCGAAGGCGCAAGGGCGGTCCGGCTCGCGCAAGTATTGAAACATGAGGCGAATTTGCGATTCCGTATTGCGTTCGGTCGAAAGCTGCGGCAGCCCGTCTTCGGCGAAAAATCCGACGCCGTCGGTTTCGAGCCCTGCTTGCGCCGATCCGCCGCATATCTCGCAGCGGATGAACAATTTATAGGTGTCGTAAGGCGAAGGCGGATGCGGATGAAGCCGCTTGTCGAACACCGCCAGCAGACGTTCCGCCCGGACTTCGTAACCGGCCTCCTCCCGCGTCTCCTTCACGGCGATTTCGCCCGGAGACAGGCCGATATCGGCCCAGCCGCCCGGAAGGGACCAGCATCCGTCCGCCTTCTCCCGAACCATCAGCAGCTTGTTGTCGCGGAATACGACAGCGCGAACGTCAACCTTCGGCGTCGCATATCCTTTCTCATTGGCGAACAATTCGCGGACGACGGCCGCCTCCGTGCCGGTTTGGGCCGCCATCATTTCAACGCTCAGCTCGCGAATCTCTTCGAATCTTTCCCGGTCGTACGGATCCTTCGAATAGGTCAACCCCGCCTGTGCTATTGCCTGCAGACGCTTCGCCCAGCGCAGCCACTTCATCGGCATCGGTCAATTCTTCTCCCGATCCAGCGTTTCGCGAATAACGTGCAGCGCGTTCGTTGCGGACGGAAACCCGACATACGGAATGCATTGAATGACCGTTTCCATAATCTCGCGCTCGGTCAGCCCCGCCCGAAGCGCAGTATGGGTATGCAGCCGCAGTTGGGCATGTGCGCCTTGCGTAATGAGCGTCGTCAGGGTCACAAGAGCCTTCTGCTTCTTGTCCAGCCCCGTCCGGCCGTAAATATCGCCGAAAAATCCGATTAACAATTCCGCGAACCCTTCGTCCATCGCGGCAATCTGGTTCAGCGCGGCATTGCCGTGCTCTCCCATCATATCGTACATGACCTGCCTGCCCTTTTCGACACGCGACAGTTCCATATTATTCGTCCCCCCTGTTCCTTCGCTCTACCGCTTCATCGTCGGCGGCGTCTCCAGCGGGTCGACGATGATGTCGAGCACGGCCGTCCGACCCGAAGCAAGCGCCGCGCGCATCGCATGTCCGATATCCTCTTCCGTCAGGCACCGGAACCCGAGCGCTCCGAGCGATTCGCCGAACGCCGCGGCGTCGATCGGCTGTTTATAGATGGCGCCGATCGCTTTGCCCAAATATTTCGTCATGCCTTTCTCCACCATATCGAGACGGCCGTTGTTCAGCACGACGAAAATAACCGGCACGTCATAATTTACCGCGGTCGACACTTCCGTACCGTGCATCAGCATGCATCCGTCACCCGTCAGGCACACGACCGTCTGTTCCGGCCTGGCCAGCTTCGCGCCCACCGCATATCCGATCGCATGGCCCATGGCGCCGAACAAGCTGTCGAAAATGAACGTGCCTGGCGTGTGTACAACATAATCCCGAATCGCATAAAACGTATGGCTGCCGCAATCTCCGAACAGCAGCGCGTCTTGCGGCATATGTCTCTGCATCGCCCGTATGGCGTCGCCGGAAGAGATAAAGCCTCCTCTGTCCGGACGTTCCGGCCGTCCGTCTCCGGCAGACGGCGCCGCCGCAATCGCGGAGGGACCCGACGGCACCGCTCCCGACGCTTCTGCCAGTACCGGCATTCCATTCTGCACCGGCGCTTCTGCCAGTACGGGCGTTCCGTTCTGCGGCGATGTCTCGTCCAGTACCGGCGTTCCGTCCTGTACCGGCGCTTCGGCCGCAGCCGCCGCTTCCCGCGAGACGCGGACGGCCTCCATCTCCGGCTGGCCGCCGGACATCCGCCCCGACAGACGCAGGAGCTCGGCCAAATTCGCCTTGATGTCGCCAAGCACGGGAACGGTCGGGCAATCGATCGTCTTGCCGATAAACGTCGGCTCGAAATCGAAGTGAACGATTCGTTCCGGTTTCATTTCTTCCCGGTAGCCGGAAAGCGTCATATCGCTCAGCTTGGTGCCGATGACGAGCAGCAGATCGGTACCTTCAAGCAAGTAACGGTCGGCCTTGTCCGTGCCGCCGAGACCGAAGCCCCCCAGCGACAGCGGATGCAGAGTCGGAAAAGCGCCTTTCGCGCTGGCCGTCGTCATGACCGGAATGCTCCAGCGCTCCGCGAGCCGGCGCAGCTCGTCATACGCCCTCGCGCTATGGACGCCTTTGCCGGCAAATATAACCGGGCGTCTCGCGCGCTCGATCAACTCGGCGACATGGCCGAGATTCAGGGAGCATGTCGGAGAAAAGCTTGGCAGCTCAAGCTCGAAAGGTTCGATCTGTTCTTGAAATACGTCGTAGGGGATCGATAAATGGACGGGGCCACGCACGCCGGAAAACGCCCGCTCCATCGCATGGCGCAAATAGGTTTTCAGCAAATCGCCTCTTTCGACCCGCATGCTGAATTTCGTCACCGGCTCCAATATTTTGACAATATCGGTTCCGAAATAAGAGGCGTCCTGGCCAAGCCCGGCACCGGTATCTTTCATCGACGGGTGACCGGTTATGAACAGTACGGGCAAATTCGAAGCTTTGGCCTGAGCTGCCGAGGTCACAAGGTTCGTGCCGCCGGGGCCGGATGTTCCGAGGCAGACGCCGAGCGTCTCTTTCCCCCATGCGAAGCCGGATGCCTCGAATCCGGCCGCGCCTTCGTGGCTGCTTAACACAAAGCGGATACCTACCCGATCGCAAGCATTAATGATCGGCAGAATGGCCTTGCCTGGGACGCCAAATACATGCGTCACTGCCCACGACTGGAAATGTTTGGCCAAAACAGCAGCTACACTCTCCATCCCGGTCACTCCTTCGCATCGTAATTTTCGGAAAAATAGGAACTCCTTCCAGACTCGAACTGTGATCGACAGACGGATCGGGGACTCGACTTGTTTTCACGGATTTCGAAAAGCGGCAGCCGCGCGACTTCTCAGTTTTTCTCCAGCAACTTCACAACCTGATCCGGCGGCAGCGGTTTGCTGATATAGTATCCCTGCACTTCGTCGCATTTTTGCTAAGCAAAAAGTCGAACTGCTCGCTCGTTTCCACGCCTTCCGCGATGACGCGAAGACCGAGCAGATGGCCCATCGCGATAATCGTACCGACAATGTCGGCATCGTTGGAATCGCTGATGAGATCGCGGACGAACGACTGATCGATTTTGAGCCTGTGCAGGCCGAACCGCTTCAAATGATTGAGCGAGCTGTACCCGGTACCGAAATCGTCCATCGCCAGCTGTACGCCCAGTTCCTTCAAAGCGTTCAGTGTGCCTACCGCATGATCGACGTCCATCGCCATCGTCTCCGTCAGCTCAAGCTCCAAATATTGCGGATCGAGGCCGGTTTCTTCAAGCACGGAAGCGACGGTCTGGACGAACGCCTCGTCCGAAAACTGCAGGGCCGACAAGTTGACCGAAACGCGAATCGGCCGGAACCCCTCGTCCTGCCAGCGTTTGTTTTGCCTGCACGCTTCATTGAGCACCCAGAGACTGAGCGGCAGGATGAGGCCGGTCTCTTCCGCAACCGGAACGAACTTGTCCGGCGAAATAATGCCCAATACCGGATGCTGCCAGCGAACGAGCGCTTCCAGGCCGACAAGCTGTCCGGTTGAAGCGATGACCTGAGGCTGGTAATGAAGCAGCAGTTCGCCGCGTTCGATAGCCTTGCGCAGGTCCATCTCCAGCACGAGCTGTTCATGCGTAATGAGCGGCATATCCGGATCGAAAAACTGATACGTATTTTTGCCTTTCGCCTTCGCCCTGTACATCGCGGTATCGGCAAATATCATCAGGGAGTTGACGTCGGTGCCGTTGTCGGGACATACGGCGATGCCAAGGCTGGCGGATACATGGAAGTCGTATTCGCCGATGACGAACGAAGTGCCGAACGTCTTCAGCACCTCGCGCGCGGTCTCTTCGATTTCCTTCACGTGCGGGCGTTCGAGTACGATCATAAACTCGTCGCCGCCCATGCGCGCAACCAGATCCCCGCTGCCGATGCACCGGACGAGCCGGGAGGCGACCTGCTGGAGAAGAACGTCGCCTTCGCTGTGCCCAAGCGTGTCGTTGACCATCTTGAACCGGTCGAGATCGAGGAACATGACCGCCAATTTGTTGCCATCGCTGCGCTCGTAATCGCAAATTTTGTCTTCCAGATATTTGATCAGCATACGGCGGTTCGGAAGCGTCGTCAGCTCGTCGTGATACGCCATGTAGTTGATTTTCATCTCGGTTTCGTACCGTTCGGTAATATCGCGGAAATGGCCGTATGCGCCGATCAGACTGCCCTTCTCGTCCCGGATCGGGAATACGTCGAACAGACCGACAAGATTGCGAAGTTCGATCCGCAGCTCGATATCCTCGAAGCGGCTGCCCTTTTCCAGCACTTGGGTGAAATAGGAACCGACATACGGCAGCGACTGGGCGAGTTGTCCCAGCATCTTCTCCCGGGGTACGCCGATAATATTGGTGGCGCATTTGTTGATTTCCGTAATCTGCCCTTTGCGGTCGGTGACGATGACGGCGTTGATTTCGGTCTCCATCATGATCTGATTCAATATATGCAGCTGTTTATTCTGATTGCGGAGCATAATCTCCCGCTCGATCAAATCCAGCGTCGACTGCAGCATATTCATGAAAAGCGGATTATGCAATCCGGCCGTCGTCATCAGACAGATCGTCCCTGTCAGATCGCCGAGCTGTTCGAAGCGAAACGGTACGGAATAGCAGGCTGCCTGGTAAAATACGCGGTGATAATGATCGTCCCCGACAAGCTGAATCGGCCTTTTCAGACGAAGCGATAAATTGACGACGTTCGTGCCGGTCAATTCCTCCGTAAACCGGACGCCTTCCTTGAAGCCGATCTGATCCATAAAGCTTTTGATGCTCTCGTCGCCGCGAATTTGCAAAATGCTGGCTTCATAGTCGCAGACGGCCAACAGGACGGGGATCGGCTCCGCGATCGTGCCCAGCATCCGTTCCATAAAATGGTCGGTTATCGCCAGAAACTCGCCGTAATCGCGAAGCTTGTCCCGAAGCTCGGCATCGGATAGCTGCTCAAATATAGGCAATTGCGAAGGGTCGATTCCGTACTGCTCGCAAAGGCTTTGCGATTCCAGGACGTATGACGGTTTGGTACCCGTAATCCGAAATCCTGTTTTCGTTGCATGATTGCTCTTCATCGGACGTCGCCTCGCCATTCGTTAATATGATGTTGTGAGCGCTCCTTATAGCTGCAGTCTGTTGTCATTACAGCCGGATCCCCCCTTTTCCGAGCAAATCGTTTGGCATGAAAAAAGCCCTGGGCACCGAATTGCGGACCGAACGGCTGATATACCCATGGCGTAAAAGTTCATATGTATGGCCGGCAGGCGATGGCCGCCTGCAACCCGATCCGACTTGCATGACAGCTGTCATACCCTGTTGGTTTATTATTTATGTAACATAAGGAGCATCGGCCGTCAATGATTTCCGCTTTCCCTTTCCATCATTTAACGACAAAAGACGCGGGTTCTTTCCGCGTCTATAGTTCTCATTTTTCATTTTCATAGGACTATCGGCTCTTCCGTCGTCATGGCGCCTCCGCCGGGCATTTCCACCGTCTTGCCGCACGGCAGCGTCACCCGGACCGGCACTCCGTCCGGAGTCGTTACCGCGATGCGGAATATGCCATTTCGCCTGCTCCAACTGACGTCGACCGGTCCATGCGGCGTCGCGGCGCGGCCTTCCGCTTCGGTCAGCGACAGACATTGCGGTTCGATTCCGATGACCGACCATCCGTGCGCTGCCGGACGAACGCCGAGCAGCGCATGCGTAAATTCGTACAGCGGCAGCGCGCCCCAGGCATGGCAATCGCTGCGCTGCATGAACGGATCTTCCGGCCAGGTCGTCAAACCGAGCTTAAGCAGTTCGCGCCACGGCTTCCATAGCGCTTCCGTCCGGTCGTAACGGCCCGTCTTTTCGAGCGCGCGAAACAGGTAGAACGACATGGCATAAGAGCACACCGGCAGGTCATCGGCCGCCAGCATCCGATCCATAAGGGACGCCGCGGCTTCCCCCTGTTCGATTTCCGCGAGAACCGCCCACACCTGGGCATGCTGGCTGTACCATTCCAGTCCGGGCCCTTCGCGGTAAAGCCCGCGTTCCTCCGACCAGCACAGCCGCTTCAGCGCCTCGGCCGTTGACTCGGCCATCTGTTCGTATTCCCGGGCCGTCTCCGTTCGTCCGGTCAGGCGCAGCAAACGGGCGGCCGCCTTCAAGGCGCATACGAACACGGCGTTGTGGCAAGCGGAAGGGCCGTGCAGCGTGGCGGCCGGCGCGCCGAGCGTATCCGACCATTCCGGCACCCAGTCGAAAAACTCCCAATATCCGAGCTTTTCCACAAGGCCGTGCGGCCCGCGCTTGCGCGCGTACCAGCCGACAATCGAGTCGACGGCCGGCCGGCAGCGAAGCAGCAATCCGGTATCCCCGGTTTGCCACACATAATCCTCCAGCATAAAGATCCAGTGCAGCGCAAAAACGGGAATCACTTGCGGCTCCATCGACGGAAAGCGGGCCTGAATGATGCCTTCGGGCAGCAGCGAGGCTTGATAGTCCTCAATGGCCCGCCTGGCCAGCCGTACATCTCCGGACAGCCGGTACGTAAACAAAATTTGCAGGCGGGTATCCATCACGTACTGCAGCTGCTCGTAATACGGGCAATCCTCGTACGTCTCGTGCATGCAGCGCTTCAGCGTGCGCACGCTTACGTCCCACAGCGGACCGGTCCAGTCGGCGGATGTCCGGACCGCCGATACTTCCTCCAGCGGGTAGCCCGTCTCGCGGTATGTCGGAGGATAAACGGCAACCGGCTCGTCCCCTGCTGTCACCTCGATGCGTACAAATCGGAACGTCCGCCACCAGAACGGCTCGTACGTCTCCTCTCCGCCGCCCGTTCTGTAATGGTCCTCATGGCCAAGCAAATCGTATTGATCGGCATCGTCGCGCCGTCCCTTCTCCCGGAACGCGCGCTTTCCGATGCGGGAGTAACTTTCCGCATAGCGGATGCGCACGGCCGCGCCCGCTCCTCCGGTCAGCCGCAGCGACAGATAGCCTGTCGTCAGCTCTCCGGCGTCGAGCACGACGGCGCGCGTTTCGTTCGCGGCGACGTCAAGCGGCTCTGTCAGAGCGGGCCCGAACGTGCCGAAAGGCGTGCCGTCCCTTCCGCGAGGCATCTCGCGGATAAAACGGCGCGGCCGTTCATACAGAAGCGGAATCGGCCGCTCCAGCAGCGGAAACGGCGGTATGAGCCCGTAAGTCCGGCCGTCCGCCGGCCACCTCGTTTCGGGCGCAGACCAGTGCGCTTCGTCCGTGCGTCCGCCGTCCGGTCCGTTCCAACCGTGCGGCAGCAGCCCCCCATCCACCCGTTCCATCGCGCCGAGAAAGGCCGTCCCGCCGTAGGGCTCCCACTTCACCGCCCGGTCCAGCATCACTTCCCACGGCGCGGCACCTTCCTTGCCGGTCGCCACATCGGCCGCCGTCTCCCCTCCCGGCAGGATGCAGCGGCCGCTCGCTACGAGGCAAGGGCCGGCAGCGTTCGCCGAAACCGCGAACGGCCCGCCCC
>NZ_BOVJ01000085.1 GCF_018403665.1 Paenibacillus cisolokensis | reverse complement strand
CCGCACAAGGCGCGCAATCGAAATTTGGAAAACGTTTTTAAAAACAAATATTTGTACATGATGTCTTTGCCGTTCGTCGTCTGGGTATTTGTCTTTCAGTACATTCCGATCTGGGGATGGACGATGGCTTTCCAAAATTTCAAGCCGGGAAGGTCGTTTTTCGAACAGCAATGGGTCGGCTTCGACCATTTTGCAACGCTCTTCGGCGACGAGCGGTTTTATCTCGTGCTCCGCAACACGCTTGCGATGAGCTTTATGGGGCTGGTCGTCGGGTTTACGTTCCCGATCCTGTTCGCCGTCCTGCTCAACGAGCTCAAGAACGGTCTGTTCAAACGGTTTGCCCAAACGGTGTCGTACTTGCCTCACTTCGTATCCTGGGTCGTCGTGGCGGGCATCGTGACGAAGATGCTGGCCGTGGACGGAACGTTCAACCAATTGCTGCTGTCGGTCGGACTGATCGAACAGCCGGTGCAATGGATGGCCAAAGGCGAATATTTCTGGGGCATCGTGACCGCATCGGATTTATGGAAGGAGCTCGGCTGGAACTCGATTATTTATTTGGCCGCCATCTCGGGCATCGATCCGGAGCTTTACGAGGCGGCGCGGGTAGACGGGGCCGGACGCATACGGCAAATATGGCATATAACGCTTCCCGGCATCCGGACGACGGTTACGGTGCTGCTCATTATGTCGATCGGCCATCTGATCAGCATCGGCTTTGAAAAACAGTTTCTGCTCGGCAACCCGCTCGTGCAGGATTACGCGATGGTGCTCGATCTGTACGCGCTAAATTACGGTCTCGGCATGGGGCGGTATTCATTCGGCACGGCGATCGGCATGTTCAATTCCGTCGTCAGCGTCATATTGCTGTTCGCGGCCAACGGACTGTTCAAACGTCTGACGAAGGAAAGCATCATGTAAGGAGGCTCCGGCATGAGACGGAAAGGAAGCTACTTTAACGCTACGGTGTCGGACCGCATCTTCGACACGCTGAACTTCGCCCTGATGCTGATCATTACGGCGGTGACGCTGTATCCGTTTCTGAACGTGCTGGCCATTTCGCTGAACGATTCGACCGATACCGTGCGGGGCGGCATCCATATTTGGCCGAGGGCATTTACCTGGGCCAACTACGAAACGATCTTCGGCTATTCCGGATTGCTGACCGGATTGAACATTTCGGTGCTGCGCACGGTCGTCGGCACGCTGCTCGGTCTGCTCAGCGCTTCCATGCTGGCGTTCACGCTTGCCCGTCCCGATTTTCAGGGACGCCGGTTCGTATCGGTCTTCCTGGCGCTGACGATGTACGTGTCGGGAGGATTGATTCCGGTATATATTCTGATCCGCGATCTCGGCTTGATGAATTCGTTCTGGGTCTATATTTTTCCGGGACTTGTCAGCGCCTTCAACGTATTCGTCATCCGCTCGTTCATCGACGGGCTTCCTTATGCCCTGCAGGAATCGGCAAAGCTGGACGGCGCGAACGATTTTACGATCTACTGGCGCGTCATTCTGCCGCTGTGCAAGCCGGTTCTGGCGACGATTGCGCTGTTTCTGGCCGTCGGCCAATGGAACTCCTGGTTCGATACGTATTTGTACAACGGGTCGGCCGAGCATTTGACAACGCTCCAATTTGAACTGATGAAGGTGCTGCAAAGCACGACGACGGGCAACGACATGCGGGGACAGTTCAATGTGACCGAGCGGCTGCGCAACGTGTCGCCCGAGTCGGTCAAGATGGCGATTACGATCGTCGTGACGTTGCCGATTCTGGTCGTGTATCCGTTTCTGCAGCGTTATTTCGTCAAAGGGATGACGCTTGGGGCCGTCAAGGCGTAATCTCCGCGTAATCTGCGGTATAAACAGGCTTGCCTGTTATACGATATCCGGGCCGCTGCGGCGGCCGCATTACGATCTTTTGTCAACAGGAGGGGTATTCTTCATGCGAAAGAAAATGAAAACGATCACATCGCTGTTGGTATTGCTGGCGCTGTTCGGTTCGCTGCTCGCGGCTTGCGGGACGAAGGACGAAGCGGACGGCGAAACGGGCGGCGCGGCCGGCAATCCGGGCGAAGCATCGACCGAGCCGATCACCTTCACCCTGTTCAGCGCGGATTCGAGTCCGAACTGGAACCATATGCAGGATGCGGTCGGCAAGGCGATAACGGCCAAAACGGGCGTGACGCTCGACGCCGAGTTCGCGGTCGGCGATCCGAAGCAGAAGATCGCGCTGATCGCGTCGAGCGGACAGTATCCCGATCTGATCTCGCCGAAGGGTGACGGCGGTTTGCTGGTGGAAGCCGGCGCGCTGATCGATCTTCGTCCGCTGATCGAGGTGCATGCGCCGAATATCAAGAAAGTAATCGGCGAATATATGCCGCGTCTGCAGTGGAGCAAGGATGACGACTCGATCTATTTCATTCCGACCTATAATGCGGTCAACCATCAGGCCTTCGACGCGGGCGGGCCGTTTGCGCTCCAGCATCGCGTCGTCAAGGAAGCGGGCTACCCCGAAATCAAGACGGTCGAAGATTTCGAGAACGCCATCAAAAATTACTTGAAGAAGCATCCGACCGACGAAAACGGAAACCCGAACATCGGCCTGTCGCTGACTGCCGACGATTGGCGGATTATGATCTCGGTTACCAACCCGGCGTTTCAGGCGACGGGCGCGCCCGATGACGGCGAATATTACATCGACCCCGAAACGTACGAGGCGACGTTCCATTACAAGCGCCCGGAAGAACGCGAATATTTCCGCTGGCTGAACCGGATGAACGCCGAAGGCATACTCGATCCCGAAAGCTTCGTACAGAAGGACGACCAGTACAAGGCCAAAGTCGCGACCGGCCGCGTTCTTGGACTTATCGACCAGCAGTGGGGCTTCGCGGACGGCGAGAACGCCCTGAAGGCAGCCGGAAGATTCGATCAGACATACGGCCACTATCCGGTGCAGCTGACTACGGAAACGAAAGATCGTTCGTTCCAGCAGACCGGCTTCATGGCCGGCTGGGGAATCGGAATCACGACCAGCAATCCGGACCCGGTCCGCGCGATCAAGTTTCTCGATTTCCTCGCTTCCGACGAGGGGCAGGTGCTGATCAACTGGGGAATTGAAAACGAGCATTACAAAATGGAGAACGGCAAGCGCGTCATTCCGCCGGAAATCCAGGAACGCAAAAACAACGACAACGCCGCCTTTACGAAGGAAAGCGGCATCGGTCTCTATTCCAACTATACCGTCCGATACGGCGACGGCGTAAAAGATTCGACGGGCAACTATTATACGACGTCATTCCCGGAGCAGGTGATCGCCGGTTATTCGGACGTCGAGAAGGAAACGTTGGCCCGATACAACGCCAAGACATGGAAGGATCTGTATCCGAAAGAGGACGAATTCCCGGTCAAGCCGTGGGGCGCGGCATGGAATATTTCGAAGCCGCAGAACTCCGAGCTGCCGATCATCGAGCAGCAGGTGCAGGATATTGTGCGCAAGAGGATTCCGGAAGCGATATTGGCGAAACCGGACCAATTCGACCAGATCTACGACACGATGCTGGCGGAGCTGGAGAAGGTGAACAGCAGCAAGGCGGAAGAAATTATGACGCAACTGGTGAAGGACACGGTCGAGCTGTGGAGCGAATGACATCGGCGAACGGAAGCAACGGAGCCAATGAACAATCGACTGACGGGGTGAAGCTGACATGAAGTTTACCGACGGCCAATGGATGACCCGGCCGGGATTCGAGCTGGTACAGGCGATGCATCCGCACGACGTGAGAGCGGGAGAGGCGGCGCTGGACGCGTACGCTTCTCCGCGCGATTTGACGCATCGCGGCGCGCGGCTGGACCTGCCGCTGTTGACGGTTCGTTTCTCCTCGCCGATGAAAAACGTCATTCGGGTGCAGGCGTTCCGGCATAAGGGGGTGCGGGAAAGAACGCCTTCCTTCGAGCTGTTTGCGAACGGGGAGCCGCCGGTCGAGACCGGCGCGAATGAAGATGAAGCATGGCTTATCAGCGGCGAGTTGAGCGTGCGGGTGCGCAGAAGGGGTTCCTGGGCTGTCGATTTCTATGACGGAAACAGGCGGCTGACCGGCAGCCGGACGCGTTCGCTCGCCCATATCACCGGAGCCGACGGCACGACATATGTCCGCGAAGAGCTCGATCTGGGCGTCGGGGAATGCGTATACGGGCTGGGCGAACGGTTCACGCCGTTCGTGAAAACGGCCAAACGGTCGATATATGGAACCGGGACGGCGGCACAAGCACGGAGCAGGCGTACAAAACGTCCCGTTCTACTTGACGAACCGCGGCTACGGGGTTTTCGTCAACCATCCGGAGCTTGTGTCGTTCGAGGTCGGCTCGGAAAAGGTGTCCAAGGTGCAATTCAGCGTCGCGGGCGAACGGCTTGACTATTTTATAATCGGCGGCGGGTCGCCGAAAGCGGTGGTGGAAACGTACACGGCGCTTACGGGCAAGCCGGCGCTGCCGCCGGCCTGGTCGTTCGGCCTGTGGCTGACGACGTCGTTTACGACGGATTACGACGAGGCGACGGTCAATTCGTTCGTCGACGGGATGCGGGAGCGCGACGTGCCGCTGCATGTGTTCCATTTCGATTGCTTCTGGATGGAGTCGCTGCATTGGACCGATTTTCAATGGGACAGGTCGGTATTCCCGGATCCGGAAGGGATGCTCCGCCGCCTCAAGGATAAAGGGCTGAAAATATGCGTCTGGATTAATCCGTACATCGCCCAGCAATCTTGCCTGTTCGACGAAGGGATGGCCAAAGGGTACTTTGTGCGCCGCCCGAACGGAGATGTCTGGCAGTGGGACCGCTGGCAGCCCGGCATGGCGCTGGTCGACTTTACGAATCCCGAGGCATGGGAATGGTTCGCCTCGCATCTGCGCCGTCTCGTCGACATGGGCGTGGACAGCTTCAAGACCGATTTCGGCGAGCGTATCCCGACCGATGTCGTATATGACGACGGCTCCGATCCGGAGAAGATGCACAACTACTACACGTTTTTGTACAACAAATGCGTATTCGAGACGCTGGAACAGAAGCTCGGCAAAGGGGAGGCGACGCTGTTCGCGCGGTCGGCGACGGCCGGCGGGCAGCGGTTTCCCGTCCACTGGGGCGGAGACTGCTCGGCCGATTACGAATCGATGGCGGAAAGCTTGCGCGGCGGGCTGTCGCTCGGCTTGTCCGGTTTCGGCTTCTGGAGCCACGATATCGGCGGCTTCGAAAGCACGGCCCCGGCCGACCTGTACAAGCGGTGGGCGGCATTCGGCCTGCTGTCGACGCACAGCCGGCTGCACGGCAACCAATCGTACCGGGTGCCGTGGCTTTACGACCAGGAGGCGGTCGATGTGATGTCGCATTTCACGCGGCTCAAATGCTCGCTGATGCCGTATCTGTTCGATGCCGCCGCCGAAGCGGCGGAACGCGGCATTCCGGTGATGCGGGCGATGATGCTCGAATTCCCCGAAGATCCCGCGGCCGATTATCTCGACCGGCAATATATGCTCGGATCTTCACTGCTCGTCGCGCCGGTCTTCAGCGAAACGGGGGATGTGTCCTTCTATTTGCCGCAAGGCCGCTGGACGCACTTCCTGAGCGGCGAGACGGTTCGCGGCGGGACGTGGCGCAAGGAGAAGCATGACTACTTCAGCCTCCCGCTGTATGTGCGGGAAAATTCGATCATCGCGGTCGGGCCAGGCCGCGACCGTCCCGATTACGATTTTGCCGACGGCGTCGAGCTGCATATTTTCGAGCTGGCCGACGGCGGAACCGCGCGCGCGATCGTGCGCGATCTTCACGGCGCTGTGTCGCTGCGCGCAAGCGCATCACGCAGCGGCCGCGCCGTGACGGTAAGCGTCGAAGGCCCGGCCGGCAAGCGGTGGAGCGTGCTGCTGCGCGGCGTGAAGGACGTCGCTGCCGTGCGCGGCGGCACCGCGGCGGCAACGCCGCTGGGCGTGCGGCTTACACCGGATGCCGGCGCCGCCGTATTGGAGATCGGGCTGTAGCTCATCCGCACGAATAGAACCGATTTGGGTCATGGGGTTGTCAAGGTTGTCCCGGAGCAGATCAATCTGCTGCCGGGACAACCTTTTTTATATGAAAATAGTAAAATCGCAGGATGGAAACTGTTACGTATTTGTTCAAAATTTAGTAGAGTTATATAATCGGGAATGGGTCGGATTCAAGATGGAGGAGACGATAGTGGAATGTTACTCGGTTTCGGTTCATTGGCTGCATATCAGTCAGGAGGAGAACGCGGGCGATTGCCCGCCAGGTTTTTCGGGACGGTTTGGATGACGTGATCCATGTGCTGCTGTCCTTCGCGACGGCTGTCGCCGCTTCTTACGTCTCTCTCGGCATGTTGCGGCGTTCTTGCGGTACCGGCCCGATATTCCGTCCGAAGATACGACTGTCGATTTGCGCCCTGTCCATGGGCTTCGGATTATGGGTAATCCACGTTCTGGAAATGGCAAGCGGTTCGAACGAGCAGACGGCGTTCCGATGGGATGCGGCCATCGCCCTCCTGCTCGTGGCCATCGCGGCATCAGCCGTTTCCTTTGCGCTGCTGCAGGGCGGCGGCGCGGGTCATGCCGCGCTGGCCGGACTGGCGCTCGGCTGCGGCTGCGCGTTTATGCATGCGCTGGACAGCGCCGTATCGCCGCATGCGGCGGCTGCGGCCTATCATCCCTGGACGGTTGCGTCGTCGGGGGCCGCAGCGATTTTGCTTGCTTGCGCGGGACTGCTTGGCGTATGGGCAGACCGAAGCGCCGGCCATGCCGGCGGCTTCCGGTTATGGCATTCGGCCGCCTGGCTCGGCGCGGCTTTGTCCGCCATGCATTACGCCGCGGAATTGGCGGCCAGGCTGGCGTCCGGTCAGGCGGCAACCGGAGCGTTTCCGCCAATATCCGAAGACGAAGCCGGTGTGCGGCTGCTTGCCCGGACCGGCGCGCTGCTGTTCCTCATGCTTGGGCTGCTGCTAGCCGGAACGCTGCTCGGCCGCAGATCCGACCGGTTGCGGACGGAACAATCGGCGATGGAGCGGGAAAGTCTGTTCATGCATCTGCCGGATATTTTATTTTCGCTGGACGGGCAAGGAAAACTGGTCGATATCAATATCGCCGGCGAGCGCATGACCGGTTACGGCAAAAGCGAGCTGGCCGGCCGTGATTTCCGCCATCTGCTGCCGCCGGAAGAATGGCCGCTTTACGAGTGGTACGAAAAACGGATGCTGCTCGGTTTGAAGGTCAACTTCGATATGCCACTGGTCGGCAAGGACGGGCGCAAAGGTCATTTCAACCTGACCGCCATTCCCGTCCAGGCCGGAAACCGCCGGTTCGGCTGCTACATGATCGCGAAAGACACCGGTCCGGACAGGCAGAAGGAGGAGCAGCGCCGCAAGGCGGAAAAGCTTGCGGTGATCGCCAATCTGGCGGCAGGGATCGCGCATGAAATCCGCAACCCGCTGACGACGGTCAAAGGGATCGTGCAATATATGCTCAACGGTCCGTCCAAGCCGTATCTTTATACGACGATGCTGTCGGAAATTCGCCAGATCGAAGGCATCGTGACCGACTTTCTGATGCTGGCCTCCCAATCGTCCGCTGACAAGAGAAAGCTGGATTTCGAACGGCTCGTCAGAGAAGCGGTGGAGAACTGGACCGACGAGGTCAAACCGGGATATGTTCCCGTCGTGACGAAGACAGTCGAGGAACAGGTATGGATCGAGGCCGATAAGACCCGCATGCTGCGGGTGATCCGCCATCTTCTGCAGGAAGCGCATGAGCATCAGGAAGCCGAGGAGCCGATTGCCGCGAGGCTGATCCGGATCGACGACCAGACGGTCGAGCTGGCCATTTCGTTTTCAGGCGAGGCGGACGCGGAGGAGCGGTTCCGTCAAATGGGAGAGATGTATTACAATACGAAGGCAAAAGGAACCGGTTATCCGCTCATGATCGCCTATCCCGTCATTTTCGAGCACGGAGGCGAGCTGGAAGCGCTGAGCGCGGACGGCAGGACGATTCTCCGCATGCTGCTGCCCGCCTGGTGGACGGAGAGAGAACCGGCGGAGACGGATGTGGAGGCCCTTGTTGCCGCCGCCCGTTCCGGCGAATAAGCGGTCGGCGCGGGCGCGGATCAGCGGGAGCGGTTGCGCTGCCTCCATGCTTTCCGGTATTGGAGCGGCGTGCAGTGAACGATTTTTGAATACGTGTTGAAAATGGGACAAATTCCCGAAGCCTGCCGCCTCCGCGATTTCCGACACTTTGCGGTCGGTCGTGCGAAGCAGCTCCTGCGCGCGTTGGATGCGGACAAGCTGAACGAATTCGGAAAACTGGAAGCCCGTCGTCCGCTTGAAGAGACGGCTCAGGTGGGACGGGCTGAAATAGTAGGCGGCGGCCAGCGCGCCGAGTTGAAGCGGCTCCGAATAATGCCGGAGAATATGGTCGACGATCGGCTGCAGCCTTCCGTTCGGCTCTTCGCCGCTTTCGGCGTTCCCGGCGCCGTCTCTCATCATCCGGCCGGCCGCAAGCAGCAGCCGGCACAGCATCGCATGCAGCATGGCGTCCCTGTCCGGCCCGGAGCCGTTGTATTCGTCGACCATGCGCAGCAATAGCGGTTCGAGCGACGCCCGGTCGTTGCCGAGACGAAGCAGCGGATACGGCATGCGGAACGGCTCCAGGTAGAGCGGCAGCGAATCGAACGGCACGTACAGATACGAACCGGGGAACTGGATCAGAATCCGGTCGTGGCGGGGCTGGCGGCTGTCCAGCGTGCGGTGGATGACGTTCGGCGGCACGAACACGAGCGTGCCCGGCTCCACGGTATACGTTTTGTCCCCGATGAAATAACGTCTTTCGCCGTCCACCAGATAATAGATTTCATACGGATCGTGAAGCTCGTTCGGCATTTCGTACGGAAAAATGCGTTCGCGTCGTTCGACGAACAGCGTCTTACGGGACATGTGCACCCCTCCTGAAAACCGGCGCGACCTTGTTTTCACCTGTCCTCGCGTTGTCCGGCATATGGTCCGATACAGGCATAATAACACATTTTTTGAGCGAAAAGAGCATGAATACGGTTAGAAATTGAAATCATTTTCCTATATCCTTGTAACAGAAGCAAGCGCTTACGCGGACAGCGCGCGAGCTTGCAGTTGACGGGGAGGGAGCAAGCGGAATGAAGAAACATACGTATGCGCTGGTCGGATGCGGCAGCCGCGCCGAAATGTTCTACGGGGCGTTGGCCCGGGATTTTCGCGAGACAAGCGAGCTCAAGGCGTTCTGCGACATCAACCGGACGCGAATGGCGCTGGCCAACCGTTATTTGCGGGAAAAATACGATCATCCGGAAGTGCCGGTTTACGGCGCCGAACAATTTGACGAGATGATTCGCCAGGAGCGTCCCGATACGGTTATCGTCACGACGATCGACCGTCTCCATCATCATTACATTATCCGGGCGATGGAGCTTGGCTGCGACGTCATTACGGAGAAGCCGATGACCGTGGACGACGAGAAGTGCCGCGCCATTATGGAAGCGGTCGAGCGCACCGGACGCAAGCTGCGGGTGACGTTCAACTACCGTTACGCGGCGCATCATTCCAAAGTGAAGGAACTGCTGATGAAGGGCACGATCGGCGAGGTGTACTCGATCCATTTTGAATGGCTGCTCAATACGCGCCACGGCGCCGACTATTTCCGCCGCTGGCATCGCGACAAGCGGAACAGCGGAGGACTGCTCGTGCACAAATCGACGCATCATTTCGACCTGGTCAATTTCTGGCTGGAATCGGAGCCGGAGACGGTCTTCGCGTTCGGAGATTTGCGTTTTTACGGGCGCGAAAATGCGGAACGGCGTGGCGTGACGATGTTTTATCAACGGGCGTACGGCAGCGAGGCGGCGAGGAACGATCCGTTCGCCCTGCATCTGGAAGACAACGAGCAGCTGAAGGCGATGTATCTTGACGCGGAGCATGAGGACGGCTACCATCGCGATCAGAGCGTGTTCGGCGACGGCATCAGCATCGAGGATACGATGGGGGTCACCGTCCGCTACCGGAACAAGGCGATCTTGACGTATTCGCTCAACGCCTACATGCCGTGGGAAGGATTTAATGTCGCGTTCAACGGCAGCAAGGGACGGATCGAAATGAAGGTAGTCGAGCAGTCGTATGTCAACGGCGGAGGGGACAAGGCGCTGGAAGGGGCCGTCGTCGGCGAGCATATTCTCGTCTTTCCGATGTTCGGCGAACCGTACCGGGTGGAGATCGAAAGAAAACAAGGAGGACACGGAGGCGGCGATCCGATCCTGCTGAACGATCTGTTCGGCGTGCCGGAGGACGATCCGCTGCGACGGGCCGCCACGCACCGGGACGGAGCGATGTCGATCCTGACCGGCATTGCGGCGAATCATTCGATCCGCACGGGGCAGCCGGTAAAGGTGGACAGCCTGCTTCGGTAGCGGCCCGATCGTAGAGGGCGAATCGTAAAACCGAATTGCAGAGACCCGATCGAAGAGGCCGAATCGCGCTGTACGCCGCCGTCCGTCATTCGCCGCGGGGCACTCCGGGCGAGGACCGGATGAAAGAATAAGGTGGCAATCCCTTGCGATGCAAGGGATTTTTGTTTATCGTTAAAGAAAAAAGAAACCGGCTGTTTCATTTTGATGAAAGCTGCGGTACACGAACGGAGCGTATATGTAACATGGAGACCAAAACATGCGCTGTCTGCGGAAGCGCCAAGCCGATTGGAGCTTTTCCGAAGCGCGCGGGCAAGGCGGCGCGCCGAGGCACTTGCCGGGCCTGTCAGCGCCGGCGCAGGAAGAAGGGGGCGAGCGGCCCGGTGGGCCCGCTTGCGCCTTATGAGCCCGGTCCGGAAGTCGAACCCGCGTCGCCGGGCGCCGGAGCGGTTCCCGTCCTTCCGCCCGGCGACGGCGCGGGGACGGGTGCCGGGTTGAAAGGGGAGACCGTCCCGCTTCCCGCCGGGCCGGCGAAGCGCAAGCGGAAGCGCCGGCGACGCCGCGGCAGCGCCGGAACGCAGGATGCGCTGTCCGGCATCGGCACGGAAGCGCCGGCGACGCTAGCGAAGACGGAAACTGAAGGAAGTCCGGAGACGCCGGCTTCCGGACAGCTACTCCCGCCGCAGGACGGGGAAGCGGATTCCGCCGGACCGGCGAAGCGCAAGCGGAAACGGCGGCGGAGAGGGCGCAAAGGAAGAGCGGCCGACGGGATGACGGCGGCGGGAAGCGGTGGTGACGATCGTTCGGCCATCCATACCGGGCGGCCTCCGTTCAAGCGGATCGTGCCGTTTCGCGGCCCATTCTCTTTCGACGTGGGGCTGCTGAACGACAAAGGAACGGGCATGATCCGCCTGCGCGGCCGGCGCGAAACGGGAAAACGCTGGCAGACCGAAATCGAGACGGAAGTCGCGATCCGCATGGTGCGCGAAGGAGCGGCCGGCATTGTCCATCCGCGACTTATTCATAAGCTGTACACGAAAAGCGATTTCCGGCTGCTTATTTTGCAGCGGGACGGCTATACTTGCCGGTATTGCGGACGCTACGGCGATACGATCGATCATGTGCTGCCCAAGTCGAAGGGCGGGCTGTCGACGCCGCAGAACTGCGTCTGCGCCTGCTCGGCTTGCAATCTGAAGAAGGCGGACCACCTCGACTTCGCATACGACGACGAGGAGTGACGGCCGGTCCGCGCCGGACGGCGACAATCAGCATCTGACCGAACGGATGCTGATTTTGTGCATTTAGAGGCGTCTCCCGCCGGCGTACGCATATTTTTCGTTCCGTTTATCAGTTCGAAACAACTTTTCTTTACGATGATAGTCAAACGCGGAATCGAGCCAATACTAGAAACAATTCGGCCTTTTAGTCTGGAAGGGGAAGAACATGGCGAACGAAGATAAAAGGATACTCGTCGTCGACGACGAGGCGAGCATCGCCGGGGCGATTTCCTACGGCTTCCGCCGGGAAGGGTACCGGGTAGATACCGCCTTTGACGGAGAGGAAGCGCTGGCCAAGGCGGCGTCGTTCCGGCCGCATCTCCTCGTGCTCGATGTCATGATGCCGAAGCTGAACGGGTTCGACGTGTGCCGCAGGCTGGAAAATAGGGAAGAGACCGGCATCATTTTTTTGACGGTGAAAAACGATATTGTCGACAAGGTGCTCGGCCTGGAGCTGGGAGCGGACGACTACATGACCAAGCCGTTCGATATCCGCGAGCTGATCGCCCGCGCCAAGGCGCTGCTGCGGCGGCTGGAAAGCCAGGGCAGGGAGAAGGAGACGAAGGCGGTGGAGATCGGCGAGCTGTCGCTCAGCGCGGATAACCGCACCGTCAAGCTGAACGGCAAATCGCTGGAGCTGACGCCCAAAGAATTCGATCTGCTCGCGCTGCTGCTTACGCGCCCGAACAGGGTGTATACCCGGGAAGACCTGCTGGATCTGGTGTGGGGGATGGAATATGTCGGCGGCGCCCGCACGGTCGACATTCATATTCAGCGGCTGCGCAAAAAACTTGGGGAGCCCTATCAGGCGCTGCTGCAAACCGTATACGGCATCGGCTACAAGGGGCTCGGAGAGCTGCCGTGAGACTCGGCATCCGCTGGAAATTCAGCACCTTCATGGCCGGCTTGCTGGCCGCCACGGTCGTGCTGCTCAGCTGGCTCGTGCTGAACGGAATCGAGCGCAATCAGCGGGCCCGAATGGAGGCGAGCCTTGGCCAGAAAAGCGAGATCGCCAATCTGTACATCCGCCAGTCCTATCTGTCCGAGCCGCTCGCTTCCCCGGATTCGTTCCTGAAAGGCCGCGGTCCGAGTCTCGCCGCCGAGCTGACCCCGCTTGTGGCGACGGGCGTGGCGCTCTATGACATGGGGGGCAACGAGATCGGAAGCACGCTGGCTTCCGGGAGCCGGGACGTCCGGGACACGCTGGATTATGTGCGTCAAGGCTACGACGCCTATCAGACGACCGGCAATCTGGTGCTTTATTTTGCGCCGCTGCGGATTTCTGGCAAACAGATCGGCATGATCGGGCTCTCCTATTCGCTCGACAAGGATCGCGAGTTTCTGGCGTCGATGCAAAGCCTGTTCCTCCGGATCGGCGTCGTCGTCGTCGCCGCAAGCGCGCTGATCGGCTTCCTGTACTTCAGCCGGTTCGCCGCCGCGCTTCACCGGCTGCGCAAGGCGGCGGACCAGATTCGGGTCGGCCAATATCTCGACGAGCAGCCGGTGAAGAGCCGGGACGAGCTCGGCGATCTCGGCGAGAGCGTCCTGTACATGAGCCGCGAGATTGAAAGGAACTTCGGCCGCCAGAAACGGTTTATCGGCAGCGTCAGCCATGAATTCAAGACGCCGCTCACGTCGATCCGGGCCTATGCCGATCTGCTCGAAATGTACGGCGACGATCCCGCCCTGCTGCGGGAAGCCGCCGGCAATATCGCCAAGGAAACCGACCGGCTGCACGATATGGTGGAGAAAGTGCTGCGGATGTCGGCGCTCGAGCATTACGAGTTCGATTCCAATGCGAAACCGCTTGAGGTCCAGGAAGCGCTGGCGGACATGTGCGCCCGCATGCAAGGACTTGCCGCGCGTTCCGGCATCGCGATCCATACCGATCTCGAGCCGGTCGTCATTTGGGCGGACAGCGAGCTCTTCGAGCATATCTTCATGAATTTGCTCAACAACGCCGTCAAGTACAATACCGAGGGCGGACATGTATATGTCCGCTGCCGGGAAAAGGACGGGCAGGTAAATATTTCGGTTCGCGACACGGGCATCGGCATTCCGGAAGAAGCGAAGGACCGTCTGTTCGAGCCGTTCTATACGGTGAGCAAAAGCCGTTCCCGTCTGTCCGGAGGGACCGGACTCGGGTTGTCGGTCGCCAAGCAGATGGCCGAAATTCAAGGAGGATCGGTCAAGCTTGCGGCTACGGGGCCGGAAGGAAGCGAATTTGTGCTGACGTTTCCGTCCTATCGCGGCGGCCGGCAGGAAGCGGACAGAAAGGGAACGTCAACCTGAGAGATATGCCGGGAACGGCATCTGAACAACGAAGGAGGGGTCATCATGAAAGGGGCTTGGCGAAAGGCGGCGGTCGCGGTTTGTACCGCAATGCTGGCCGCTTCCGTATTGTCCGGTTGCAATGCGTCGAAGTCCGTGATCGAGAAGCCGGACAAGACGATAACGGTCATTGACAAGCGCGAAAAAACCGGCGAAGAGCTGCAAACCGGCGAAATCGAAGTGAGCCATATCGAAACGCTGGAAGGCGCGCGGGGCATGGACTGGCTTGGCGAAGACCGGCTCATTATCGACAGGGAGAACCGCAATTTCGAGCCGCAGTCGGTCGAAGGGGAGCTTCGCTACGTCCGCAATCTGTATATCAAAAATATGTCGGGCGAGACGCCGATTCTCGAAGAGAAGCGCAACCAGGGCTTTGCGGAAGTGTCGCCGGACGGCAAATATTTGTTCTTCAAGCGGTACGTGGAAGCGACGTCGACCGGCGTCATTATGAACCTGGAGACGAAGGAAGCGGCGAAGCTCGGGGACGATATCATACCGATAAGCGAGGGACGCTGGACGCCGGAAGGCCGGCTTATTTTCCCGATATGCGGGGAACGATCTATCTGGCCGATCCTGACGGCAAGCTGACGAGATTGTTCAAGGCCGAAACGTACGTTTTGAGCCATGTGGTCAAGCAGGGAAGTGTCGTCTATTACATCATGGGCGACAATTCCGACCTTTACGCGTACGATGTGGAGACGCGGGAAGAGAAGAAGCTGGTAAACGGCGCCTTCAGAATCGAGCCTTCGCCGGACGGCAAACATCTTGCGCTCGTGCTGAAGGCCGATCAGTCGGATACAGAGAAGTCGCTGGTCGTGGCGGATCCTCAAGGCAATACGACGAAAGTCGTCGCGACCGGCACGGAAATTTACGGCACCGCCTGGTCGCCGGACGGCAACAGTCTGGCGTACAATCTGGTCTCGGAGCGGGAAGGCGGCTTGAAAGGCCTGTTCGTCGCCGATATGACGACCGGCAAAACGACGCAGATCGCCGTCGATTTGCAATACGCGACCGACAAGCTGCGCTGGAGTCCCTCCGGGAAAAGCTGATGTCCTCGACGTTCGTCCCCGGCGAGAACGGCTATACGTTCAGGACATATATTATTTCTTTCAAATGAACGATCGCGACCGTAACGTTCGGCCGCCGGTGAGGCGGTTCGAACGTTTTTAATTTGCCATTAGAGGAAATTCGCGTTTCCGGGCGAATAGTTGTTTAGGCATACATTTACAGCGAGAAATAGACGACCCGTGCGGAGAAGGGAGCAGAATCGATGAAAATTCGGACGATCGAACGGTTTAAAGTGCCGCCCCGCTGGTTGTTTCTGAAAATAACGACGGACGACGGCATCGAAGGCTGGGGCGAGCCGATTGTGGAAGGCCGGGCCGATACGGTGGCCGCCGCAGTGGAGGAGCTTGGCGATTATTTGATCGGCCGGGATGCCGGTCATATCGAGGATCTGTGGCAAGTGATGTACCGTGGAGGCTTTTATCGCGGGGGGCCGGTGCTGACGAGCGCGATGTCCGGCATCGAGCAGGCGCTGTGGGACATTAAGGGCAAAGCGCTCGGCGTACCGGTTTATGAGCTGCTCGGAGGTCCGGTCCGCGACCGGATGCGGGTGTACGCCTGGATCGGCGGCGATCGTCCGGAAGATGTCGGGCGAGCGGCGGCGGCTCAGGTGGCGGCGGGCTACACCGCTTTGAAAATGAACGGAACGGCCGACATGGAATGGATCGATTCCAATACGAAGATCGATCAGGCGGTGCAAAATATCGCGGCGGTTCGCGAAGCGGTCGGCTACGGCATCGGCATCGGCGTCGATTTTCACGGCCGGGTACATAAAGGAATGGCGAAGGCGCTGGTGAAAGAGCTGGAGCCGTTCAAGCCGATGTTCGTCGAAGAGCCGGTGCTGCCGGAGAACAACGAAGCGCTGCGCGAGCTTGCCCGCATGTCGGCGATTCCGATCGCCACAGGCGAGCGGATGTATACGCGCTGGGGCTTCAAGCAGCTGCTGCAGGAAGGATGGGCCGACATTATCCAGCCCGACTTAAGCCATGCCGGCGGCATTCTGGAAGTGCGGAAGATAGCCGCGATGGCGGAAGCGTACGACGTGGCGGTTGCGCCCCATTGTCCGCTCGGCCCGATCGCGCTGGCGGCTTCGCTGCAGCTCGATTTTTGCACGCCGAATGCGTTCATCCAGGAGCAAAGCCTGGGCATTCATTATAACGAAGGCTCGGACCTGCTCGATTATTTGGCCGATCCGGGCGTGTTCGAATACAAGGACGGGTATGTCGAACGGCTGACGCAGCCGGGGCTCGGGATCCATGTCAACGAGGCGAAAGTAAGGGAGATGGCCGCTGTCGGCCATCGCTGGCGCAATCCGGTATGGCGAAATGCGGACGGTTCGGTGGCGGAATGGTAATCCGAAGGGAGCGGTCGACATGGAAAAATGGGAACTGTTGACGGACGTAAGAGCGACGCTGGGCGAAGGCCCGGTATGGGACGAGGAACGCGGCGCCATCGTTTGGGTCGATATTTTGGAGAAGCGCATATGGGAATATCGCCCCGCCGATGCCGATTTGACCTCGTATCAGCTCGATCAATACGTCGGAGCGGCGGCGCTGACCGAATCGGGCGGTCTGCTGCTCGCGATGCGTCACGGCTTCTATGCGATGGACCGGGATACGGAAAAGCTGCGGGCGCTTGGCGATCCGGAAGCCGATCGGCCGGCCAACCGGTTCAATGACGGCAAGTGCGGCCCGGACGGGCGGTTTTGGGCGGGGACGATGTCGATGGGGGACAAGCCAGGACAAGGAGCGCTGTACCGGCTGGAGGAAGCAGGGCGGATCAGCCGGCTTGTTGAAGGCGTTTCCACGTCGAACGGGCTGGATTGGAGTCTGGACGGTCGGACGTTCTATTACATCGATACGCCGACGCGCGAGGTAGCGGCATTCGATTACGACCGGGAGACCGGCCGAATCGAACGCCGGCGGACCGCGATTCGGGTGCCGGAGGAGGACGGTTATCCGGACGGGATGACGCTTGATGCGGAAGGGAAGCTGTGGATCGCCCATTGGGGCGGATCGCAGGTGACGCGCTGGGATCCGGAGACCGGGCGGAAGCTGGACGCGCTCGCGCTTCCGGTGCCGCTGGTGACGTCCTGCGCCTTCGGAGGCGAACACTACGACGAGTTGTACGTCACGAGCGCGCGCGTCGGCCTTTCGACCGAGACGCTGGAGCAGCATCCGCTGTCCGGCGGCTTGTTCCGGTTCCGCCCGGGCGTGAAGGGGCGCTCCCCTTTCCGCTGCCGGGATTTGTAACGGCAATCGGATCGGTGTTTTTTAAACCGTGAAACTCGATAGCTGCTTGTGTGGCGCACATGTTTCCTTGCTTCGCGTCACGTTAAACGTTGCAATCCGGAGAAGCTCCGGTTTCGCTTGATCGGTCGGTATGGGATATGCGATCGAAAGGGCGAAGCCGGAGCTTTTTTAATAAGACCGCCCGTCGGTGCGACCTCGACTTCCGTCAATTCGTCACCCGCCCGTCGGTGCGACCTCGACTTCCGTCAAATCGTCGCCCGTCCATCGGTGCGCCTCGACTTCCGTCAAATCGTCGCCCATCCGTCGGTGCGCCTCGACTTCCCCCGTATCCGGCAGATTGGCTTTGGCAAAAATTCTGCAAAAGTACAGGAATTTTGGCCCAAATAGAGGACTATGGCGTAAAATTATGCAAAA
>NZ_BOVJ01000084.1 GCF_018403665.1 Paenibacillus cisolokensis | reverse complement strand
AAAAACGAGGCTCCGGAAACGGAGCCTCTAATAATGCAGCCATATGATGGAAGCTTTACGATTCGCGATTGCCGGAATCGTCGTTGCCGCTCTTCTTGTCATCGGTCGGCGGAGCCGCCGTTTCGCCCGGTTCGCGCGTCTGAATGCGAACCCTGACATTGCCGAGCGTGTCGACAGTCGGTTCGGCCGACGATTCTTTCGACGCTTCGGTCTGCTCCGGCGATTCGCCCGGCTCGCCGTCAAGCGACCCGGTCTCGATCAGCCGCTTGATCTGCTCGATATCGAGCGTCTCTTCCTTAAGCAGCGTCTGGGCAATCAGATGCACTTCCTTGCTCTTCTCGGAAAGCAGTTTCTTCGCCCGCTCATAGCATTCGTTGATGATGCGCTGCATCTCCTGGTCGATCTCGTAGGCGATGGCATCCGAATAGTTCTGCTCATGTCCGAAATCGCGGCCGAGAAATACCTGGCCCTGCGAATTGCCGAATTGCATCGGACCGAGCTTCTCGCTCATGCCGTATTCCATAATCATGCTGCGCACGATGCTGGTGGCCTGTTTGAAGTCGCTGTAAGCGCCGGTGCCGATCTCGCCGATGAACAGTTCCTCCGAAACCCGTCCGCCAAGCAGCCCTGTCACTTTGTCGAGCAGTTCCTGCTTCGTGACCAGCATCCGGTCTTCCTTCGGCAGCATAATGACGTATCCGCCGGCGCGGCCGCGCGGGATAATCGTCACTTTATGCACCATGTCGGCATGCTCCAGGAAATAGCCGACGATCGTATGACCCGCTTCGTGATAAGCGACGATCCGCTTCTCGCGGTCGCTGATGACGCGGCTTTTCTTCTCCGTACCGACAATGACGCGGTCGATCGCTTCGTCCACCTCGACCATGGCAATCTCCTTCTTGTTGCGTCTTGCGGCAAGAAGCGCCGCTTCGTTAAGCAGATTCTCCAGATCGGCCCCGGTAAAGCCTGTCGTACGCTTGGCGATGACATCGAGCTTGACGTCCTTGCTCAGCGGTTTGTTGCGGGCGTGCACTTTCAGCACCGCTTCGCGGCCTTTCACGTCCGGCCGGTCGACTGTAATTTGACGGTCGAAACGTCCGGGACGCAGAAGCGCCGGGTCGAGAATATCCGGCCGGTTCGTCGCCGCGATGATAATAATGCCTTCGTTGGCGCCGAAGCCGTCCATTTCGACAAGCAGCTGGTTCAGCGTTTGCTCCCGCTCGTCGTGACCGCCGCCAAGTCCGGCGCCGCGCTGGCGGCCGACGGCGTCGATCTCGTCGATAAAGATAATACAAGGCGCGTTTTTCTTCGCATTTTCGAACAGGTCGCGTACCCTGGAGGCACCGACGCCGACGAACATCTCCACGAAGTCCGAACCGGAAATGCTGAAGAACGGAACGCCGGCTTCGCCTGCCACGGCACGGGCCAGCAACGTTTTACCGGTACCCGGAGGCCCGACGAGCAGCACGCCTTTCGGAATGCGGGCGCCGACTGCCGCAAATTTGCGCGGATCTTTCAGAAACTCGACGACTTCGACAAGCTCCTGCTTCTCTTCGTCCGCGCCGGCCACATCCTCGAACGTGACCCGCTTCTTCTCTTCGTTGTACAGACGCGCGCGGCTCTTGCCGAAGTTCATCACTTTGCCGCCGCCGCCCTGCGCCTGATTGATCAGGAAGAAAATCAGGATGAACATAATCACGAACGGGATGATGGAGGTAAGGAATGTGAGCCAAATGCTAGGCTCTTCCGTAGGCTTGATCGTCAGCTTGAAGCCGTTCGTTCGCGAAGCTTCATCAATTTCCTTGACTACATATTCTTCAACGTTCGTGCGTGAGAAGAATCGGTCAGATTGCGCATCCGGAGGTGCGGTTTTATATTTACCGGTGACCAAATAGGAATAGCCGTCGAATTGCAGCGTAATTTCTTCGATATTATTGTTTGCAATCTCTTGCCTCAACTGGTCGTACCGAATTTCGGCCGACGTATCGTTTTGTCTGCTGATAAATTGGAAAATCCCGACGGTCACCAAGAAGATGAGCAAATAGAATCCAGTGTTGCGGATGATCCGATTCATCCCCTACCTCCTCTCAAGACGCTTAAAATATTTTACCATAGCATGTCTTTCCACCACAATAGAACGGCATGGGGAGGCATGTACGGCGAATCGCGCATCGGACTGGCCAACGGACTTTCCGCTACTTCTCATACACTTCGGGCTTCAGCACGCCGATAAACGGCAAATTGCGGTATCGTTCCGCATAGTCGAGCCCATAGCCGACGACGAAAGCGTCGGGCAGCGTAAATCCGGTGTAATCCGCTTCCAGTTCGACCGTCCGGCGGGCCGGCTTATCGAAGAGCGTCACGACCGTTACGGACTTCGCATTGCGGCGTTCCAGCACGTCGATCAAATAACTGAGCGTAAGCCCGCTATCGATAATGTCTTCCACAATCAGCACGTCCCGGCCTTCCACCGGCGTGTCGAGATCTTTGACGATCTTCACGACGCCGGTCGATTTGGTAGACTGGCCATAGCTGGAAACGGCCATAAAGTCGATTTCCAGCGGAATAGTGATTTCTTTTACCAAATCGGACATAAAAATAAACGCGCCTTTAAGAACACAAATCACCAACGGATTTCGTCCTTCAAAGTCACGGGAAAGCTTGTTTCCGAGTTCCTTGACCTTCGCCCGGATTTGTTCAGAATCGTACAGCACTTCTTGAATGTCGTTTAACAAATGAAGTCCTCCTATAAGTTATAGCTATACTTATGAATAAACAAGTGCAACTTATTCGGGCAAATGCCCGCTATCGCCCCGTTATTCCGCATCCGTGCAGCGTTCTACGCGAACGCGCAGCACCCGCCGGGTAGAGTCGTCAGGCAGCGCAAACGGCGATCGCCGCAATCCGGGTATCCAGACGATGCGATCTTCCGAATCGGTCAAAAGCGGCATCGCCTCCCGCCGGGAAGGCGGGATCTTCTCGTCGATGAACATATCTTGCACCTTTTTGGAACCGTTTAGTCCGATGACCCGCATCCGATCGCCGGGCCGGCGATTGCGTACCGTGAGCGGATACGCGAGCCTGTCGGCATCGAAGCACGCTTCCATGCGGCCGGACGGGCGCGTCTTCTCTCCCCCTGGCGCTTCGTCGAATCGAAACGAGCAGCCCGCTTCGGGCACGTGCAGAAGCCGGCAGTCGGCCGAAACGCGGTAAGCGTAACGACCTGTACGGCCGGGCAGGGATCGTCCGTCCCGCTGCGAAATCCAGCGAAGGGTGTCGTATTCCCTTACGCAGCGTATGCCGCCGCCGGCATCCAGCGTCCAGGTCGTCTCCTCGCCGAGCGCAGCGAGACGGATCGTCTCGATCCGTTCGAACGAGGCTGTTTCCGTTTCCAGTGACAGATAATTTAATATTAGTTTAATCAATCTCCTTTGTAAAGCAACATGAAGGCCCAGGAAGGGCCGGCGGTCCATCGCGCATTCGCCGCCCGAGCAGCGGACCAGCCGCTTGAAGGCGGCTTCGGTTTCGCCGGCCATCCAGGCGTCTTCCTCTGCGGCGATTTCGGACAGCCTCGCCAGCGCTTCCGGCAACCGGGGATTGAAACGGCTCAAATAAGGCAAAATGTCCAAACGCACTTCGTTGCGGAAGTAGTACCGCTGTTCGTTGCTGCTATCGATGCAGTACGGAACGCCGTTCTCCTCGCAATAGCGTAGCAGCTCTATCTTGTTCATACGCAAAAGGGGGCGAATGAGTTCCACCTTTTTTCGCGGCGGCGAATCGGAATACCGGCCAGGCTGCCCGGACCGGCTCCGCGCAGGATGCGCATCAGCACCGTCTCGGCCTGATCGTCCGCGTGATGCGCCAGCGCGATGCGGGCTGCGCCGCGGCGCGCGGCCACCTCGTGCAGGAAATCGTACCGCAGCTTCCGGGCCGCGGCTTGCGCATTCATTCGCGTTTCTTCTATATAAACAGGAAGATCGAGCCGCACCGTCTCGAACGGAACGCCGAGCCGGCCGGCGAACGCCCGAACCATCTCCGCCTCCCGGGCCGATTCCTCGCCGCGGAATCCATGATCGACATGGGCCGCAACCAGGCGAATCCCTTCGGGATCGGCCAGCCGATGGAGCGCATGGAGCAAAGCCGATGAGTCCGGGCCGCCCGACACGGCCACGACGATCGTCTCTCCCCGCTGCCACAACCGCTCCGTATGAGCGATATCCGCTATCTTCCTCACCAGTTCCTCCATGACTCCCCTCCCCCCGGACGTTTGCGTTTTAGCTGCGCACATACCAATAGATCGTGACGGCAAGCAAAGCGGCCGATGCCATAAACATGGCTTTCATCCAACCCGGAACCGCGCCGGCGCGCCTGTTCCCGCCGGGCCGGTGCATCAACCGCTGCCAGGCGGCAGCCGCTTCCCGGCCGTTCGCAAAACGGCCCGTCAACGCGCCGCCGAGCCACCCGGACAGCGGCCGCAGCGCATTGTTGTGCTGGACGAGCTTCATCAGCTCTTCCGGCGAACGGTTTTGCGGCAGAAGCGATGCGGCCATTTGCGCAAGCTTTCGCTTCTCGTGAAGCTGAATGCACATTACCGCAAACGAGAATAAATCATAGCCGGCGTCGGCCGTCCGCGAGCCGGCGTTCCAGTAGCCGCGGTCGTAAATCTCCGTAAACTGGCGCACGCTCTTCCCGAACGCCGTCACGCCGCCGTAATCGACCAGCTCGACGCGGCCGTAATCGGCAACCAGCACGTTCTCGACCTTCAAGTCGCCGAACGCCCAGCCCGCATCGTGCAAACCGGACAGTTTGAGCAGCAGATTGTAGCCGACAAGCGGGAACCATTCGGGACCGCTACGCTCGAGATATTCCGACAGTGTCGCGCCTCTGACGTACCGCATGACGTAGAACGGATGCTCGCTGCCGTCCATTGCGCACAGATCGTCCACATCAATCAGAAAAGAACCCGTCCCCGATGACCGGTTCTGTCCGGCCAACGACTTCAGCACGTTGATTTCCGACTGAAGATCGACAGCGTTGGCTCCCACTTTAAGAGCGTACCATCCTTTGTCCCGTTCGCGCTGCACGAGGAACACCTTGCCGTTGGCTCCCTCGCCAAGCATCCGCTCGACGCGGTAGCGGCCGCGATTCCACTTGCCGGTAACGATGACGCCCCGGCGCAATCCGAGCTCAAACGACGTAGTCACCCATCATCCCGTCCGTTTCGTCTTTGCTCCTCCTACCATACCTGTCCTCTCTGCAAAAATCAATGACGCGCATAAGCGCCGGTCCGGTAGGCGTCGTGCCGCGCATCTGCAGCTTGGGAAAAATGGAAGTAACGCCTTTCAAATCGGTTGTCCAATCCAGATCGAGCGTACAGTCGTCGCCGTAGCTCGTGCCCGGAAAATGAAAGACGGCCAGCTCGCTTTGCCCTTGCCGGGCCTGCAGGCTGAGCATCAGGTCGCGAATGGCCTCTTCCACCGCGTGGAGCTTCGGCTTCATGCTGGCGCTGGCATCGATAACCAAGGCGACGCGGAGACCGGTCGTCTCTCCGAGCTCGTCGATGACCCGGACGACCTCCCCGCGCTTGTCGGGCGGCAGCTCCTCGATTTTGCCGTCTGTGCCGAGCACCTGTTTCAGCTCTTTCTGAACGGCCAACTGGATCGTTTGCACAACCGTTTTGCGCGTCATCATCTGCACCGTTTGCGACAGCTGCCTGGTATTGACCAAACGGCTCATGCCGCCGCCGGCGCGGGCGATTTCCTCGATTTCGGCTTTGCCGTAATCGCCGAGCTCGCCCTGATCGACAACGCCGACGACATTGACCACAATCCCTTCCGACTGCGCGGTGGCCGCCGCCACAACCGGGTTGACGCCAACGTTCGAGCAGCCGTCCGTAATCAGCAATATTTGATACACTTCTACCGACCTCCTGACTTGTTCGGGACTTGTTCGGGAGTCTATAACTCACTCTACCAGTCTTCCCGAAATTCAGAAGGTTCATAACCTCGGCCTCGTCCGAAGGCGGATTTCGGTTATCAGTAAGCCCGCTCGTATTGGCGCGGCACCGTCGTCTCGCCATCTACGGCGCGAATCGCATGGACCGCCCAATAAGGGTCCTTCAGCATGCCGCGCCCGACCGCGACGAGATCGGCGTCCCCGCTTGCGATCGTCTTCCCGGCAAGCTGAGGATCGTCCAGCATGCCGACCGCAATGACCGGCACTCCCAGCGCTTGCTTGATCTCGCGGGCCATCGGCACCTGGTAGCCCGGATAATTGCCGGGCTTCCGCTTGCCGGCGGGGCCTTCGCCGCCGCTCGAAACGTGAAACATGTCGACGCCGGCATCGCGATACTGGCGGCAAATCTCAATGATATGATCGATCCCGTATCCGCCGTCGATATATTCCACTGCCGAAACCCGCATCAACAGCGGCATATCGGGCGGCATCACTTCCTTCATCGCGCGTATAACTTTGACGCCGAATTTGGCGTAGTCCGCATACTCGTCGGTACGGTCGTTGGTGGCCGGCGAATGGAACTGGTGAATCAAATAGCCGTGGGCGCCGTGAATCTCGATCGTATCGACGCCGGCCTCCACCGCCCGCCGGGCGGCGTCGCGGAATTTGCCGACCATCGCCTTCACTTCGCTTGTCGTAAGCGCCCGCGGCGTTTTGAAGCCGGGGCCGAACGGAATGGCCGACGGTCCGACAGGCACGGCCGCATCCTCGGCCTTCCGGCCGGCATGAGCAATCTGTATGCCGACCTTGGCGCCGTACTTCTGGCATTCCGAGATAATCCGCCGGAATGCGGGCACATGTTCGTCCGACCACAAGCCAAGGTCGTAATCCGAGATGCGTCCGTCGGGCTCAACATCCGTCATTTCGATAATAATAAGTCCCGCACCGCCCACCGCCCGCGACACATAGTGAACGTAATGCCATTCGTTCGGCACGCCGTCTTTGGCCGTAACCGAATATTGACACATGGGCGGCATAACGATCCGATTTTTCAGCCGCAAATTTTTAAGCGTAAACGGTGTGGACAAAGTCGCCGTCATCGTTCAGCCCGCCTTTCATTTTGAAAGTTAATTTATTTAATAGTTATTATAAACAACATCGGAAATAAAAATCAAAACGGCCGCGGCGGCACGGAGCAAAAGGTCTCCAACGCAAAAAAGGTTGTTCCCCTCAAGGCGTCATCGGAAGATGACATTCCCCGGGAACAACCTCCGCCGCTATCGGCCGTTCAGCTTACGGTTCGCGGGCGCTCCAGCCTGGACAGCCCCGGCCAGCGGAACGAAGCCCATTCGGGACGATGCCTGTCCACCTTGGCGACGACGACGGTCATATCGTCGGCAATTTCCCCCTGGTGATGCCGGACGACCCGCTCCAGCAGCGTGTCCGCAATCTCTTGCGGATCCTCCGCCACAATTTCCTGAATGACCCGCTTCATCCACAGCTCCTTGTTGACCGTGTAACCCGGCGCGTCGAAAATGCCGTCCGTCATCATAATCAGCGTATCGCCGGGCTGAAGCTGAACCGAAACGAGATCGATGTCCAGTTCCTGCAAGATGCCGATCGGCAAATTGTTGGCCGATATTTGGATTACCTCTCCTCCCCGTTTAATAAAGCTCGGCGTCGATCCGATTTTCATAAACGTCGTCTTGGCCGTATACAAATCGATCAGCGCCACGTCCACCGTGGCGAACATTTCGTCGGACGACCGCAGCATCAGGACCGAATTGACCGACTTGATCGCCAGCTTCTCGTCCATGCCCGACTGCAGCAGCTGCTGCAAATGGTCAGCGCGGTGCTGCTCTCGAGCCGGGCCCGCTCGCCATTGCCCATTCCGTCGCTGATGGCGACGGCGAATTTGCCGTTGCCGAGCTCGACCGTACTGAAGCTGTCTCCCGAGAGCAAATCGCCTCCTTTGGCCGCGCCCGCAACGCCAGTTTCCACTTCGAATTCCTTGGCAGAGCCGAAGACGACAAGTACAGGGTCGCCATTCTTCTCCGGGTAGCGCTCGGATTTGACGGCGATATTTTCGCCGAGGATATCGGAGAGAAGCGGGGCAATAATTTTCCGGCATTCGTCGTAACCTCTGCTAAACGTATGGTATACTTCAATTTCAACATTCCCTTCTTCTAAATTGATAATATCGACGCCCTGTATCGATAAACCGAGACCTTCCAGCGCTTCCCGGATTTGCTCTTCCTGCAAATGCAGCGTCTGGCCTTCGCGCTTGATTTCGCGCGCCAGGTCCTCCATAACCTGCGATACGCCGGACAGCTGCTCAGCCACAAGCTGGCGCGATTCCGCAAGCTGCTTGCGCCAACGTTGATCGTTGCGGTACAGTTCGTATTGCTGCCGCATCACATCAAGCACCTGCTGCGTCCTGCCGCAATGCCTGTTCCAGCTTTTCGGCAGGTCCTTGTTGCCGAGCGGCCGGCCTTCTTCCACCGCCGTCATCATATCGGTCATCATTTGATACGTTTGATAAAATTTGCCCTCCCAGCACATCGATTGGCGGTGGCAGCTGGCACACGTCCGCTCCGCAACCGCATTCATGAAATGTCCGATCTCCTCCTCTCTTCGATTCTCCCCGCCCGTCTCCGGCTGGATGGGGCCGAAGCTGCGGGACAATTGGCGAAAAATTTCCGAGAACTGCGCGACCCGTTGCGCGGTCACCTCCCTTACCCGTTTGGCGTATTCATGCTGGGACTTGGCATGCTCGTGCGTGCCGGGAACATAACGGGCGATCGTGCGGATCACCCCCTTGGGCGTCATCAGGAATAAAGCCGCCGCCGCGACCGACTCCCAGACGGAAGCCATAACATCGGTCTGATTGCCGACATATACGGATAGAATGGACGTGCCGAGCAGCATCCCGAAAGCGACAGCCATCTTGCCCGCATCGCGCAGCAGGCCGGCCAGCAAACCGGCGAAGGCAAGCAGGCTCATCTGCACGACGGCGCCCAGATCGACCAGGCTGAGAATCAGTCCGGCCACGACACCGACCGCAGTGCCGAGCGGCGCTCCGCCGACAAAGGCAAACAGCAGCAGCACGTAGCGGGACATGACATGTTCCGCCGACATGCCGTAAACGACCCAGCCGACCGCCCCTGTCATGACCGACGCAAGCAGAATCATGAGACAAATAATTTCTTCGTTTTGAGCGAAGCGCTCTTGCGCGTCATCGTCAGCACCGGCACGGCTTGCATAAACACAAGCGTCAATACGAAAGCGAGCGACGCTTCGACGCCGATCATCGTCAAGTCGTACCAGCCAAGCGCCTTGTCGATAAACGCATCGAACAGTCTGACGAGCAGCGTGGCCATAAACACGAGCAGCGGCGCGTACGATATTTCCGACTTTTCATAAGCCTCCATTCCTCTTATCAAAAGGTACAGCACCGCCAGCTCCATGGCGATCCAAACCGGCTCGGGCGTCATCGCGAAGAAGCTGCCGGCCACCAGCGAAAGCGCGACCCAGCGGCTGGCATCCTTGCGCATGAAGTGGATAACGGCGAAATAGGCGGCCGCAAACGGCATAAGCGATTCCAGCAATACGGCCCGACCGAGCAGAAATCCGATAGCTACCAGCAGCAGCGTCCACTTTTTCGCCGATAAGGCGCGGACGATCCGGCTGGAAGCTGCCGATTCCCGCCCTTTGCGAATCGCCGTCTGCATGAAGCTTGTCCGACGCGATCCGGGGAACATCACGACCTGATTTTTGTCCATCGCTACAGCACCACCATTTCGAAAATTGAGATGTTCCCTCATTATAGGAGTTGGTTTTTATAAAGTTTGTCAGATGACGTAGCCTGTCCAAAAGTTTTTCCGACAAAAGCGCGCATGTCTTCGCGCCTGTGTCGTATGAGCCGCAAACCCTTGTCCCGACCGGGACGAAACGTTAATCGCCGGCAGCTTCCCGCCGACTACGGGCGGGAGCATTCGCCGAAACCCGTGCCGGAAACCTTGACGAAACAGCGGCTTATCGTGTCGGGAATGCTGGATGTATCGGGAAAAGTTTTCGGCATACGGCCGGAAGACGCAAAAAAAGCAGAACCGTCTGAGGTTCTGCCGTTTGTTCGATTTATATCCTTATACCCGCTTGGCGCCGCGGCCTCCGCGTTTGCCCTCGGTATTCTTCTTCAGAGACGAAATGCGTTCTTCGCTGTCTTTCAGGAAGCGTAACATTTTATCCTCAAAAGACGTCTTGTTGTAAGGAGCCCGGCCGGATGACGGCTTGAAAGGACGTCCTCCGCGATCGCCGCCTCCGCGATTGAAGCGTTCCCGCTGTGGTGCAGGCTGCCCTTCGGGCCGGTCAATCGCCTGTTTGATGGAGAGTCCGATCTTTCCGTCTTTGTCCACGTTAATCACTTTGACCGTGACAATATCGTCAAGCTTCAAATGATCTTTGACGTCTTTGACGTAATTATCGGCAATCTCGGAAATGTGAACGAGCCCTGTGACACCTCCCGACAAATCGACGAATGCCCCGAAATGCGTAATGCCTGTCACTTTGCCCTCTAATTTGGCTCCCACTTCAATTGCCATAAAATAAAATGTTCCTCCCTAAAATTTTTGCGAAGTCAGCCTTCGGCAAGCCTAAGCATGCAGCGGGCAGCTATGCCCTTTGAAGAAGCCTTCTTACCGTGATTATAACCGAATGGCGAAAGCAAGGTCAACAGACGTTCACCCGTTTTGCAGCGGTATTCCCGCTTATTCCACAACTTGGATTTGAATCTCGCCCTTCTTGACCATTCCCTGTTCTTTTCTGGCCAATTGCTCGATATATTCCGGGTCGTTCAGCCGTTCCATTTGCTTCCGGAGCCCGTTATTTTCCTTGTGGGTTTCCGCCAGCTGGTTCCGGATGGCAGCAAGACGCATCGCCGTCTCCTCTTGCTGCTTCGCCTGGTTGACCAGCGTATATCCAGCCCAGCCCATGAAGAGCGCGATGACGATCGCCCACAGCTTCAACCGCCGTTTCGCACCCGAGTTGCCGGCTGCTTGTTTGGAGTTGGCGTACGTCATGCATGTACCTCCTTAAAACCATCGTTTCCACAGACGGGAGAAAAATCCGCCGACCGCCCGAACTCGTTTTCCCTTGTCCCACCAGACTGCAACAGGAGCCATCAGCCGCCCAAGCGGACGGAGGACCGGACCGAGCAGCCAGCCTAGCAGAAGCCAGAGCGGACGTGTCAATTGTAACACAATTTTAAAGAGGAAAATAGTAAGCGCGGCCAAAACCCCCAATATTACCCGGGTTAGACGGTAAATTAGGAATAAAGGCTTAATGATTACCAGTTCGAAAATACTAGCCCCGATATGCAGCATTTTCCGTACGGCGCGGATAAGCCAGCGAACGAGCGCAATGACAGGCCGGCTGAACAACCAGAAGTAACAGCAAATGCCGATAAGCAGCCCGAGAAAGACGTAGGCTCTCACCTCGCCGTCGTTGCTTTCGAACAACACCCGAAATACGATGATCGTCGCCGCCGTCCAATAGAGCAAATCGAGGACCGGAATCCACCAGCGGCTGAACCTCAATTCGTTCGAGATGACCCGATAGCCGTCGAAGACGAGGCCCATGCCGAGGCCGGAGAGCAGCATCATCGCCAATGTCCAACCTTGTGCGTCGAGACTCACTTGAACAACTTCCCTAGCAAGCCTTTGGATTTGGCATGGGCGTTTCCGTCCAAATAGGTCAGAGAATGAACCAGCCCTTCGATGGCGACAAGCCCCTGCTCCAGACTGAGATGCTTGATATGCAAATTTTGCCCTTTAATGGTAAGGAAACCGAGTACGGTTTCCAGCAAAAATTCTTCGCTGTCGAAGCTTTCCACATTCCGCACGCCGGTAATTTCCAGCAGCTTGCGATTCAGCATCTTGACTTCCTGGCGCTTCTGATCCTTGACCTGATCGTTCATCGACTCGTCCCTCCCTTTGAGACTAGCTTATGGGAAAGGGACGGGGTTTAGAACCGTCCGCATACGCGGGCATAAGGGGAATATCGAAATGACGCGAAGCTCACAATAAGGAAGGCTGTTCCGAACCGAACGATGGATCATTCAATTCCCGAACGAGGATGAGGTTGATTGAAAAAGATACTGTACATGATGGTGTTCCTTGCGCTTATGCTGCAGATCCTGATCTCCGATTATGCAGCGGCCGGGGCTCCCTCTTCCGTTCAGCCCGCCGAACAATTGGAGGAGGAGAGCGTGTATCTGATGATTGACAAAAGCGACAATTTCCTTCTCGTTATGATGAACGGATATGCCGTTTACCGCTTTCCGGTCGCAACCGGGCGCAACATTCATCTGACGCCGACCGGCCAATTCCGCATCGTGGCGAAAATCGTCAACCCGTGGTATGTGCGAAAACAGATCCCCGGCGGCGATCCCCGCAATCCGCTCGGTACGCGATGGATCGGGCTCAACGTTCCCGGCACCGGAGGCTACACGTACGGCATTCACGGCACGAACCGGCCGTATTCGATCGGCAGCAGCGCTTCCTCGGGATGCGTGCGGATGCATAACCGGGACGTCGAATGGCTTTACCGCCATATTCCGCTCGGTACGTCGGTCATCATCCGAAATTAAGCCGCATGGCCGGGCCGACCGGCCGCGCCGAAATGAAAAACGCCTGCGGGCAGCGGAAAAGCTGCCGCAGGCGGTTTCATTCTTCAAGCCTCATCGATTCGATCTTCGCGGGGACGTTCTTCTTCCTTAAGCAAGGTGTACATCCGTTCCGCCTCTTCTTTACGGGTCGTTTCCGCCAGCTGTTCGACGCGGACAGTGACGATTTTATGACCGTATTGAATTTTGAGCTCGTCGCCGACTTTGACGGCGCTGCTCGCTTTGGCTTCCCTGCCGTTAATCCAAATCCGCCCCTGATCGGACACGTCCTTGGCCACGGTGCGCCGCTTGATCAGCCTCGAAACCTTGAGAAATTTGTCCAGACGCAATTACTTGATCGCTTCTTTCAGTTTGTTGCCGGCTTTGAAAGCGGGAACCTTCGATTCCGGAATGGTGATTTCCTTGCCCGTTTGCGGGTTGCGGCCTACACGGCCGGAACGCTTGCGGGTCTCGAACGTGCCGAAACCGATCAGTTGCACTTTATCGCCGTTTGCAAGAGCCTCGGTCACTTCGCCCAGAAAACCGTTGAGCACCGATTCCACGTCGCGCTTCGACAGACCGCTTTTCGTTGCAATGTTGTTGATCAGATCCGTTTTGTTCATATTCCTTCTTCCTCCTAACATTCAATCCAAAATGACAGCAATTTGCTCGGGCCAAGCGTAAACGGCTTCGCCGGAGAAGCGTCGTTTTCGCGTTGAAATATAAGCAAAGCATCGTCCGGGGACGTACGCTTCCTTATATCCTTACAAGGCGCACAAGTCTATTACTTCTGCCTGCAACCGGAAAAATCCTCCCGGATGACGAAATTTTTTTGTCAGGCTTCCGAAAAGCGGCGAAATTTCACCGGCTAGACTATACGCGGTTTTTCGCCTCTTCCCACCAGCGATCCATTTCTGTTAGGTCAGTCTGGTCAAAATTTCGCCCGTTTATACGAAGCTGTTCTTCGATATAAGAGAACCGTTTGCGGAATTTTTGATTCGTTCGCGCGAGCGCTTCTTCCGGATCGGCACCGATAAAGCGCGCCGCGTTGACCGCAGCGAACAGCAAGTCGCCGAGCTCGCCGGATTGCGAAGCGGCATCGCCGCTACGGACCGCTTCGCGCAGCTCCCGCAATTCCTCCTCGATCTTGTCCAGCGCATCGTCGACCCGGTCCCAGTCGAAGCCGACCTTGGACGCTTTCTTCTGGAGCTTGTACGCTTTCATGAGCGCCGGCAAATCGGCCGGAATGCCGTCGAGCACCGATTGCCGATCGGGATCGGCGCCCTTGCGGCGCTTCTCTTCCGCCTTCATCCGCTCCCAATTGCGCAGCGCTTCCTCGGCATCGCTTGCCCCGGCCTCTCCGAATACATGCGGATGGCGGAAAATGAGCTTCTCGTTCAACGCCTGGATCACATCGTACGCCGAGAACGTTCCGGTCTCCTCTTCCATCTGGCAATGCAGCATAACTTGAAGCAGCACGTCCCCGAACTCCTCCATCATGCCGGCAGGATCGTCGTTGTCGATCGCTTCGATCGCTTCGTACGTTTCCTCGATAAAGTTTTTCCGAATGGACTGATGCGTCTGCTCGCGGTCCCACGGGCATCCTTCGGGGCTGCGCAATATGGCCACAATCTCGTGCAGCCGTTCGAACGTCCGGTTACGCAGGCTGGCATCGTCCGAACGAGGGATGTAAACGAGGGACAGGTTGCCGAAATCCGCCGACCGGTCCAGCTCGAACAGCGGAACGGCGGCGATCCGCTCTTCCCCGGGCACGCCAAGCGCATGGCCGACGATGACGGTATGCTCGTCCGGATAGACTTCCATCAGCGCCAGCTTTACATCGGAGGCGGTGAACGTATCGTACACCTGGCAAACGACGGTATGGATGTCCGGACGCAGCTTCGCCGGCGTCACATCTTGCGCGTCCAGCAGCTGGAACCCTTCGATCGGATCGAAGCCGAGACGGGTAAAGGTCTGATCGAGGAAGCTTTCGCCGCCCATAATGGTGTATTCGATCCCTTCGCGCGGGCATCTTTCCTTAAGCAGCGCCACGGTCCGCTCCGCCACCATCGGATGACCCGGAACGGCATAAAATACCGAATGCGCGGCCAACAATGCCGCATCCTCCGTACCCGGCGGAGCGGCGGACGAAAGGCGCCGCGCTTCCTCCATCAGATCGGCGGCGATCGCTTCATAGACGTCGTCGAACGAGTCGAACCGCTCGTACAGCTCGTCGTAAGAGCGGTAGGCGATGCCGTTCTCGCGCAGCAGCTTCACCATCGGATGGCGTTCGGTGCGCAGCCGTACGACGGGAGCGGCCTGCAATTGTTTCCATACGCCCAGCGTCAGCTGGTCGACGTCGCCGGAGCCGAGGCCGGCTACGATAATGTGCGGTTTCATGGTATGTAAACCTCCTATCACGTTTCCGCCGGAAAAGCGGCTTCGTAAGCGCTGGCTCAGATATTGCGCGGGCAAAGCCGGCTTCGCGGGGCGGGCCTGAACGGGCGGCGCTTGCCGTAAGCCCGCTATTCGCCGCGCGGCAGCAGCCGCCAGCGGCGCAGACGCGCGGCGAGGCCCGCGCCGCCCGGGAGCGCGCGCCATTCGCGCGCGCCGATGCCGCCGCTGCGCAGCAGCACGGCGGCGAATACGCAGGCGCCAACGGCCGTGCCCGTCAGCGCCTGCACCGCCGCCGCGGCCCGCGGCGGCAACGGAGCGAGCGCGGCGGACAGCACGCGCTCGGACAGCGTCAGCGCCGCGGCCAGCGCCGCGAGCGCGAGAGCGGTGCCCGCCCAGACGCGCAGCGGGGCGGGCACGGGCGCGC
>NZ_BOVJ01000083.1 GCF_018403665.1 Paenibacillus cisolokensis | reverse complement strand
CTCGACAATCAATTGATCCTGCCAGGCGATTTCTTTTTGCCCTTTGGCGGAAAGCTGGACGAAGAGAATCGTTGGGTTCAGTTGGCGCGGTTAGTGCCATGGGCAGAGGCCGAGAAAAATACGGACCGTTTTTCAAAGACACCTTCCGCGGCCAGCAAACGATCAGTTTGCGGATGGGGCTCGGGGCGCTCATCATTCAAGAGAGAATGCAGTTGACCGACAGAGAAACCCTGGAGTCGATCAACGAAAATCCATACATGCAATACTTCATCGGTCTGCCCGGATTCGTCATGAAGCAACCGTTCCATCACTCGATGATGACGCATTTTCGGAAGCGTCTGACGGATGTGCTGGCTGAGCTGAATGAGGTCGTCGCCACGGCAGGCGCGAAGGAAACGAAGGACCATGACGACAACAACGTTAGCGGCGGCGGAGGGAAAGTAAAGCGGTCGAAGAAGCGCGTCTCTGTTATTGAAGCCGAACAGCAAACACTGTTCGCGGAACCACAAGTCGAACCGTCAGCAGCAACATCTCCCGTGGAGCAGACGGCCGCGGTGCCCGAGCCTCTTGAAGCGACCGCGCCTCCTTCCGAAGGGCATCCGGTATCGGCCATGGAATCGGAAGCACCTGCGCTACCCAATCAAGGGACGGTGCTCATGGACGCTACCTGCGCGCCAGCGGATGTGGCGTATCCGACCGATCTGAATCTGCTGAATGAAGCGCGGGAGAAGCTCGAATCGATCATCGATACCCTGCATGTGCCGGCCGTCAGCAAAGCGACGAAACCGCGCACGTACCGCGAAAAAGCGCGCAAGCAGTTTGGCGGTGTCCAAGCAACGCAGGCCGGGACCCAAAGTGATCCGCAAAGCAATCAGGCGGCAGCTCGGTTACGTTGGACGGAACCTCTCCATCATCGCCGAGCAAGCCAAGGTGCAACCGCTCACGCTGCTTAGCCGGAAAACCTATCGCGACCTGCTGGTGATTCATGAACTGTACCATCAGCAACTTCAAATGTGGAGCGAGCGTTCTCACCAGATGGAAGACCGGATCGTCAGCATTCATCAGCCGCATATCAGGCCAATCGTGCGCGGGAAAGCCAAGGCACGCGTTGAGTTCGGAGCCAAGATTGCGGTAAGCATGACAAATGGCTATGCGTTCCTTGATCGTCTGTCTTGGGATAACTTCAACGAGAGCACGACGCTAATTGGCGTGATCGAGAAGTACCGTGAGCGCATGGGGACCTATCCGGCTGTCGTCCAAGTGGATCAGATCTACCGCACGCGCGAAAACCGGAGCTTCTGCAAACAGCATGGGATTTGGCTCAGTGGGCCGGCATTGGGACGAAAGCCTAAAAACGGTCCGTCAAGTGAAGATAAGCAAGACGTCAAACAGGATACCGGGGAACGAAACGCAATTGAAGGCAAGTTTGGAGAAGGCAAGCGCAAGTATGGGCTTGGCTGTATTCGCGCACGCCTCGCCAAGCGAATCGGTGATTACGCTGCAACTTCTCGTGATGAACCTGGAGCGCAGGCTCCGCGTTCTTTTTGCCTTATTTTCGCGATGCTGTCTCGCCGGCGCCTAGCTCTGAAATTCGGATAAAAATCGTTCAGCAAGCCCCCTACTTAACCACAAGAATCCCAACATTGAAAAAGCTGGAGCAATGGCTTTCGGAAAATGCAAGAAGAGTTTGCCCGTATCATGAAAATGATACTGAAGATGCTGGATGAGCAGATATTGACTACACTTCACGTCCTATTACCCTTTCAGACATTGGTGGAAAAGCTATATGGAAAAAAGGTCGTCTACACAATTTCACCATATATTATCACTTTGATTGTTTTTAGCTGCTCACAAAACTTCCCTATATCCAGGTCTCCTTCTACCGTAATCCAATGATTATAATCCAAGTCATTTCTCAATTTCAAAAGAATCGATGATTTTTTCATCTCGGTGGATGGAACGTTTCCGGATATTGTGTAAAACAGATTGTCATGTACAAAGACTGCAATCTTTTCTGTAGTACTTTCCACAGAATATACCAATAGTCTCTCCTCCTTCGTATGCTTTAATAATAGTAAAGTGATGGAATGACATTCTATATAATCATTAGTTTGTTCAAATAATCGCTGCAAATACTGGTCGGTGCCAGATGTACCCCTCCCCCATTCGCACCATTTGTATGAATCATCTTTACCTATGCTATAATCTTACTACAAGAATACATAAAAAGTGGGACTATGAAAGCATACTTATTGGATTGTTTAAGATCGGCGGCAGACACGATGATTCGATGTAACGTATGGACGTATTCGTTGAGAATCTGTCCCTACTGCGCATAAGATGACAGGATACTCAGATGACTTTACGTTAACTTTTAATCAAGGAGGGAGTCATATGGCATGGGTAGAATCGCTGCAGAAGGCAATTGACTATATGGAAGCGCATCTGTTGGAACCCATCACAATAGAAGACATTGCGAAGCAGGCACATGTCTCCGCCTTTCATTTTCAACGGCTTTTTATAATCTTGACTGATGTTTCGGTCAAAGAATATGTGCGAAGGCGGAGAATGACATTGGCTGCTCAGGAATTAGCCAGCAGCGATTGCAAGATTATCGACCTTGCCTATAAATATGGCTACGATACTCCTGAAGCTTTCGCAAAGGCTTTTCGCAAACAGCATGGTGTGACACCGAGTGAAGCACGAAAAGGATTGGGGAAGCTGCAATCTTATAATCGCTTGACCATCCAGGTGAATCTAAAAGGAGCTGAACCTATGAATTATCAATTGGTAGAACGCAAAGGATTCCAAATTGTGGGAGTGAAAGAACGGTTTAATTGTGACGGAGATCTCGGTCTGTCTCTGGATATCGGTCATTTTTGACCAAGGTCGGAAAAATGGTACCATTAACCGATTACTAGGTTTGAATAACGGCCAAATATCAGGTTTGATTGGAGCATCAGTAGATTACAGCAAAGAGGACAATGAGATTGAGTATTGGGTGGGCACTGAATACAAAGGAAACATACCTGATGGATTATCTAGTTATCAAATATCTGCCGAAAAATGGGCGATATTTGAAGCCGTGGGGCCCGTAGCCGATGTGGTACCGAAGACATGGAAAAAATATATTCAGAGTGGTTTCCGTCTAATTCATATGAACATGGTGACGCACCGTCTTTGGAAGTATATAAAAGCCCTGACCCAACGAGCCCCGTAGCCAAAACCGAAATTTGGGTTCCGGTTAAATAGACAAAAATAGACCATTATCATTGATTTCACAACGAATATTCCAATAGATGCGCGACAATGACCCCGGTCATCTGTCGGGGTCATTTGAAAAAGGAGGTAACGATGAATACTCATTCTGAGAACTTAACGGTAGAATGCGCCGAAAATTGTGGAAACTCACCTAAAAAAGAGTTGCTTAGAGATCTTAGTATCGCTTTTGTCAAAAATGAAATAAGCTTCTGTATGGATTGGATGACAGATGATGTGGTTTGGGAAATTGTTGGTGATAAATTAATTCGGGGAAAAGATGATTTTGAGAAAGCGTTACATCAAATGAAAAATTGTAAAGTTCAACAGTTTCGTATACAGAACATTATCACACATGGCAACACAGGATCTCTAAATGGAACTTTAATACTACACGATAAGCACAGAGTTGCTTTTTGCGATGTATATAACTTTCGAGGGTTTGGTAAAAATTCAAAAATTAAAGCAATCACCTCATATGTTATTAAAACATCTTGATTGTTAATAAGTTCGTACTAGAAGTCTTTATTTGGGACTCTATCGCTTTTCTATAAAGGAGCGATTGTGCAATAACAAGTTACATGGAGTGCGATATAAAATATATTAACAAGAGTGGATCATTATGGAACCTGTTTTATGGATAAGTGTATTTAGTTGTTTTGCGGCTGTCTTTGCTTTGTTTATTATCAAATTCATGTTTTAATAAATGAGAGCAATATTATTTATTGCAAAGTTCATTTAAGTGGTGTGTAATAATTTGTTCCGTTTTTTCAATTGTGAATATATCCGGTCTTAAAAGAGCATGAATGGATAAGCCTTCAATGATGACGGCAAGTCTTAACGTTTCAATTTCAATATTTATAGTTTTGTTTATATAGCCTGCTTTTATTAATATTTCAAGCAGTGCTTCCATTAAAATATATTCTCCTTCAGTGAGTTCATCTTTTTTTGCGTTCAAAGCCGCACTAGTAAGTGAGCGGATGGCGAAAACTAACCAAACGCCCGTTTCAGTTTGTTTATCCTGATTCACCGGAACTAATTCTAACAACGTTTCGCGTACCGCATTAAGAGGGTTTGTTGACCAGGATATATTTTCCGATCGTTCTCTCCCGCGAGCAAGAAAATATTCCATGATAAATAAGAGTAATTCATCTTGGTTTGAGAAATAATGTCTTAGTGCTCCGGTAGACATTCCAGCCTCAGATGCGATTCTGCGAATAGATGCTCGTTCAATGCCTTCCGTTTCGATAATTTTCCAAGCCGTTTCAGCAATGATCTTCCTTTTATGATCATGATCAACGATTTTTGGCACTTAAATCACCTCTTGCTTTTATTTCGCACACTGTGTTATTATCATTTTATCACAGTGTGCGAAATAAATAAATAAGGGGGATGTTGAGGTGCTTGAAATCATTGAATCATTAATTCCTACCAACATAGATTTCACAACAGCACTCCTCATTATTGTGCTCTGTGCTTTCATTGACATTTTAAGCCCCGGGGTATTGGCCATCACAGCTTATATCCTTCTAATACAAAGAGGAAAATTGGCATCGCGTTTGATGTTTTTTTTAATATCCACACAATTTTGCTATTTTATGATGGGTATCTTGGTTTACCTGGGAGTTGGGCAGATAATTGGTTTTATAGAAAGCATGTCCCGCAGTCAAATTTCAAGCTGGTTTTATACGATACTTGGCGCCATCCTTGTACTGATCAGCTTTTATAAGCCTAAGAAAAAATGGAATCCCGATTTTTGGAATGGTTACCTGCGCAAGTGTCTATAAGAGCGATGATCATACTCGGAATTATTGTATTTGCGATTGAGTTTACCACAGCTTTACCGTATTTT
>NZ_BOVJ01000082.1 GCF_018403665.1 Paenibacillus cisolokensis | reverse complement strand
CAGCCAAAACGCTGCAGACGACCGAAAGGCAGCGGACAACCAAAATGCTGCGAACGTCCAAAAGGCAGGCGAACGGCCGAAAAGCAGCTTACGGCCAAGACGCTGCGGTCCGTCACAGGCTGCAGTCGGCCGGGGCGCACGTTCTGTCCTCTTGCCGGCGTTCGTTCGTCATGTTCCAACGGGCATCTGCTTGGCGATTTGGGGCGATTCCTTTGACTCATTCGTTCGGGGGAGGCCAGCGGGCGATGCCCTCAGCGGGTTTGCACAGCGCGGCAACCCGCCTTTTTTTATTTTAACCGGCGATGGTCGCGGATCTTGCCCGGCTGGCCGCAATGGAATCGCGAAGCGACACTCTCCATTAAAAAGAAAAGGTGAATATCGATGAGTATGGCCAAACGACTTGTACCGACTTCGTTAAAGAACAGGCTTTTTGCCGCATTTCTGCTCCTCATTCTGATTCCGTATTCCCTTCTACAGCTGCGCAATTTCAACATTATCCAGAGCACGTTTGAGACCAACATCGGTTCGCAAAACAAGTACCAGCTGGAGCAATTGAAAACGAATTTCGAAGAGTTGAAGAGCACGGTTTTAAAGACGGTGTTTCAGATGGAAAAGGATTCGCGCATCCGGCTCGTGCTGCAAAATGCAAACGCATACACGGCGGAAACCCGGTTTGAAATCGTATCGGACAAATTCAGGGATATGATCAATAATTTGCAGCAGCCCGACGATTCCATTTACATAACGCTTACGGATTTGCAGGGGGCGGTCTATGCCTCGTACGAGACCAACAATCTGCTTGCGAATGGGAAAATCGAGCACGATCGGCAGATGGAAAACATGCTGCGGAACAAGACCGCTTATGTATGGGACACGGGAAAGGACGAAGTTCATGCCGCCGTATCCGGTCGTTCCACGCTGCTTACGTTCTACTCGCTGCTCGGGGACGCGGCGGAACCGCCGCTCGGCTTCATTCGGGTAAGCATCGATTACGAAAAATGGTTGAAAAACGTCGTCAAAAACTTTCCCGTCCAGCAAAGCTTTTTCATCGTGAATGCCGGCGGCGAGGTGCTGGCCCGTACGAACCAAAGTCTCGCCCTCCATTCCGAACGGCTGCTGGCGTCTTTGAGGCAAAAATCGGACGCGGATTATGTCACCGATGCGAATCGTTCCGTCATCGTGACCGATATCGGCATCCCGTCGATGGACTGGTATTTGGTCAGCCAGTTTTCACTCGATTGGTTTTTCGGAGATCTGAAAAGATCAACAGTCAATTTTTTGTAACGTTTCTGTTCATGACTTTCGTTTTCATCCTGATCACCTTTTTTATCCTTTCGACCATTACCCGTCCGCTCCAGATTTTGCACAAGAAGATGTCGGGGATGGTGGCCCAAAATTTCAAGATCCGAATCCCCACCGAAAAATATAGAGGCGAGATGCTGGTCTTGGCCGCAACGTTCAACAAAATGGCCGAAGATATCAGCGCGCTGGTGGAACGGGTCAAAATGGAAGAACGGCAGAAGGAGGCGCTCCGGTTTCAGATGCTGCAGGCGCAAATGAACCCCCATTTTCTGCTCAATACGCTCAACACGATAAAATGGAACGCCTTGTCGAAAGAGGATCGGGAGACGGCCGAGATGTGCATTTCTCTCGGGAAGCTGCTCGAGGCGAGCCTGAATGCCGAATCGGAGCTGATCCATCTGCAGGACGAGCTTGAGCTGATCCGCGCTTATGAGTATATCCAGACTTTTCGTTTCAACCAAAAGTTCGAAGTGCGCTATGAATGCGAAACGAAGCTGCGCTATGCGCTGGTCCCGAAGCTCAGTCTGCAGCCGCTGGTGGAGAATGCGATTCAGCACGGATTTTCGCGAATGCATGAAGGAGGGCTCATCCGGATCCGGGTTTACGACGACAGGAATCGTTTGATCCTCGAAGTGGAAGACAACGGCATCGGCATCGAAAAGGCTGCGATGTCCCGACATGCGCGCAAACGGAAATCGCTTGGCTTGCATAATGTGCGGGAAAGATTGAAGCTGCTGTTCAAACAGGAAGGCGAGCTCGAATTGATCCCGCTGCCGCAAGGCACCATGGCCAGAATGCGTTTTCCGCTGTTAATTTCGGCCCCATATCAGGACGGAGGCGATTCCGATGTGGAAAGTGCTGCTCGTTGAAGACGAGACATTCGTAAGAAAGGCGTTAAAGCAAATTATCCGGTGGGAAGATATGGGCTTTCAGGTGGCGGGAGAAGCGGAAGACGGCGCGGAAGCATTGGAATTCATTCGAAACGAACGGCCGGATCTCGTGATTTCGGACATCGTCATGCCGGTCATGGACGGAGTGGAACTGCTGAAGCAGACAAGAGAGCTGGGACTGGATAGCCGTTTTGTCATGCTGACATGCATGAACGAATTCGAGTACGCCAGACAAGCGCTGGAATACGGGGCTTCCGGATATGTGCTGAAGCTCTCCATGGACGAAAGCGCGCTCCAGAACATATTAAGCAAAGTCGACAAGGAACTGGCCGATCGTGTGGAACGAAAGGCGCAAATCGAATGGCGCCAATACCAGCGGTTTTATGAATGGAACTGGAGAAATTACGTCAACCCCGATACGCTTCCCCGGCGCGACGAGCCGTTCGAATCGCTCCCGGCATCCGTCCGCTCCTGCCGGCTGGTTTTGTGCTGTGCGCTTCATGGGGCGGAGCCTTTTTCCGGACGCGACGTTCTGGAATCGGATCTCCTGGAGCGGAATCCGAAAGCCTTCGTCCACGAATTCAGAAAAAACGGCCATACGACCGTATTTTATTGGAGTCCGGACGAGATCAGGATGAAAACGAACGGCGACCGGCCGTTCCCCTATGCCGGCGTGTATTCTTCCCCTTGCACGGTGGAGGAAGTTCCTGCCGTCTGGAATCAAGCGCTTCGCCAATTGGACGAACGGTGGTACAGCGGCCGGACCGGCTTGGCGCCGCTAAATCGCGAAGGGCTCGGACTGTCCGCGTATGTTCCGCTGCCGTGGCATCTTGAGCGCGATATCATTCAGAGCTTCGAACTGATGAGAGAGCAGCAGGTCGACATGCTGCTTGACCAGGTCTGGCGTTTCATGGAGGAGCACCGGCTGCCGATGCATCTGGTAAAAGAAACGGCGGAGCGAATCGACAAAATATGCGCGAAAATCGCCGGCCTGAACGCGGATCATGCGGACGATCTGCTGGAAAGCCGCAGTCACGGCGAGCTGAAGCTGCACATACGGAAAGCGCTGGAGCGGTACATGACGCATCGGATCAAGCAGAGCCGGGTTTTGACCGACCATAAGGAAATCAACAAAATTATTGACTACATAAAGCGCAACTATGACCAAGACGTGACGCTGAAAGCGATGGCGAAATATGTGGCGATGGATGAAAGTTATCTGAGCGGTCTGTTTAAGAAGAAAACCGGGGAGACGCTCATTCAGTATTTGCACCGGGTTCGAATCGAACAGGCAAAATTTTATCTGGAACAAACCGACTGGCCGTTGCACGAAATCGGAGAGCGGGTCGGATTCGCCAATGTGAACTACTTCTTTAAAATTTTCAAGCGTTTGACCCGGCTTACGCCTACCGATTATCGGAACTCGCTCAAAAACCGTTCGTGAACATGTGCGCGACAAACAGAAAATCGTTCATTCATCAAGTTAAATATGTTCATTTTGGCGCATTCGGCCCGGTGATATAGTGAACTCATAAATTGACTTGGAAAGGTTGTGAAAGACGACTTGCAGCAGGGAGCGATATCCGGCCCGTCTGCGACAGCTGCCAGGAATAAGGCGATGTTGCGAACCTTGGGAAGACAGATTTGGAAATATCGGGCCTATTATCTGATGCTTCTTCCAGGAATCATCTATTATGCGGTTTACAAGTATTTGCCGATTTACGGAATTGTCATCGCTTTCAAAGATTATGACATGTTGGCAGGCATAGCGAACAGCCCCTGGGCAGATCCGTGGTACAAACATTTTCAAGCGTTTTATGAGTCCCCGTATTTTAGCCAGCTTCTCGTCAATACCGTATTGATCAGTCTTTACAAGCTGGTGTTTGGCATGTTTCCGCCGATAGCTTTGGCCGTTTTGTTGAATGAATGCCGTGTTGACTGGTTCAAAAGATGGGTGCAGACGCTCAGCTATATGCCGCATTTTCTTTCGTGGGTCATAATTTACGGCATTCTGATCGTGCTGTTGTCGCAAGATTCGGGAATCGTCAACCAGCTCATCGCGGAGTTCGGCGGGAATCCGATCCCGTTCCTTACTTCGACGGAATGGTTTCGGAGCGTCCTGGTCGGATCGGAAATCTGGCAGAACCTCGGTTGGGGGGCGATCATCTATTTGGCCGCGATGGCGGGCATCGACCCCACCTTGTATGAAGCCGCCAGAGTGGACGGGGCCAGCCGCTTGCGCATGATTTGGCATATTACGCTTCCGGGCATTCGCAACGTAATTGTGCTGCTGCTGATTTTGCGCCTGGGGCAAATGATGGATGCGGGGTTCGATCAAATTTACATTTTGTACAACATCCATGTTTACCCGGTCGCCGACATTCTGGACACGTGGGTATTCCGGACCGGTCTCGAACAGTGGAACTTCAGCCTGGCTGCCGCCGTCGGCCTGTTCAAGTCGGTCATCGGGCTGCTGCTTGTGCTCGGCTCCAATTCCTTGGCGAAAAAATGGGGGGAAGGCATATGGTAAGGGGGCTGGAAGACAAAATTTTCAACGCGGTATCGTACACCATTCTTGCCCTGGTCGGTTTGGTGACCGTCGTCCCCCTGCTCTATGTGCTGTCCGTATCGCTGACCCCGTATGCGGAAGTGCTGAAAAACGGCGGATATGTGCTTTTTCCGAAAGAAATTACATTCAACGCCTATGAAAAGCTGCTGTCCAACTCGGCGATCCCGAGGGCGTTCCAGATTACCATATTCGTCACGGTAGTGGGAACGGCGATCAATTTGACGCTGACCGCCTTGCTCGCTTACCCTCTCAGCCGCAAAGGGATGCCGGGCCGCCGTTTGTTCCTGTTCATGGTCGTGTTCACGCTGTTGTTCAACGGCGGCATCATTCCGACCTACCTGATCGTGAAAGCGACGGGACTGATCGATACGGTTTGGGCTCTGATCGTACCGAACGCCATCTGGAGCTTTAATGTGCTCGTCATGAAAGGCTTCTTCGAGAACTTGCCCGAAGAGATATTCGAATCCGCGCGTATCGACGGGGCGCATGAATGGCGGATTCTGCTTCGGATCGCCGTCCCGCTTTCCATTCCGTCGATCATGACGATCGGCCTGTTCTACGCGGTGGGGCATTGGAACTCCTTTTTTGCCGCCATTATGTACATTACGGATCGCTCCCTGTTTCCGCTGCAGGTTGTGGTCCGGGAAATTCTGATGATGACCCAGCAGCCGCTGGAAAACGCCGAAGATATGGTGCCGACGGTCACGATGCAGATGAGCGCGGTTATTTTCGCCAGTTTGCCGATTATCGCGGTTTATCCGTTTCTGCAGAAGCATTTCACGAAAGGCATGATTATCGGATCGATTAAAGGTTGAATGTGACCAAATTCCAAAAGGAGGACGAATATGGCAAAGAAACAGCTGGTATTTGCTTTGCTGGCCGCAGGCGCTCTTGCAAGCTTTATGCTTGCCGGTTGCGGCTCCGGCAACGAAACCGGCGGCGCGGAAGGCTCCGGTGAAGGCGGCGCGAATCAAGCGTCGGCCCCGGTAACGATCAACATGACGCTGCCGGGCACGGGGCTGCCGACTCCCGACAATGACGATATCAAGAAGGCGCTGGATGAAAAATTAGGGACAGATATTCAACTGACGGCGATTCAGTCCGGAGATGATTACAACAATCAACTGCGGGTGCGTATGTCTGCCGGCAATTATCCGGATTTGTTCACGACCAGCTACACGTACTTGAAGGAATTTGCGGAGAAAGGGCTGATTTTGGATCTGACGCCGTATTTGGAAAAAGAGCTGAAGCCGGCGAAAGACTTTATTACGAATTTGAGCAGCGAGGATATTTGGAAGAAAGTGACGGTGAACGGTAAAATATATGCCATTCCGAGAGTACCCGACGTTCCGTTCTCTTCTTTCTGGATCCGCCAGGACTGGCTGGATAATCTGAAATTGAATCCGCCGACGACGCTCGATGAATTGTTCGAAGTGGCGAAAGCGTTCACAGAGCAGGATCCGGACGGCAACAAGAAAAACGATACGTATGGCATTACCGGTCAAAAATTCGATGCTTTTTCCCCGGTATTCGGCGCATATGGCGTGGGGCAGCCCGGTACCTTCTATGAGAAAGACGGAAACGTGATCAACGCCTATTACGATCCGAACATGCCGGAAGCATTGGCGTTTATCAAAAAGCTGATCGATGCGGGCGTGGTCGATCCCGAGTTAATGACCAACAAAGGAACCGTAGACCAGCAGAAAGCTTTCCAAGGAAAGGCCGGCATCATCTTCAAAGGATGGATCGAAATTTCCAAGGATGAATTCGTCAACCAATACAAAACGATCAATCCGAAAGCCGAATGGGTGCATATCGACGCGCCGAAAGGACCGGCCGGTCAATTCAACGGATCGTTCGATTTCGACATGCCGTCGAGATATTATGCGATTCCGAAAGCGATGGAGAAAGACAAGGCCAAACTGCAAAAGATATTCGATCTGATCAACTATGTATCCGGCGAAGAAGGAAACGACCTTGTCATGTACGGCATCGAGGGCAAGCATTACAACGTGGTGGACGGCAAGGTCGAGCCGACCGAACTGATGGCTGTAGAGGGGAACTATTTCCATCTGTATCAAATTACAGGCCGTCCCAATAAGGAATATCTGGAAGTGAAGTTTCCCAACCAGGCAGAAGATATCGAATTTGCGATCCGAATTCCGCGCATCAAAACGTTGGACAGTTCCATTGTTCCGCCAACCGGATTCAATAAGGCCGATGCGGACCGTTACGCTGAGGAAGAACTCGTGAAATTCGTCTATGGCAAAAGACCTTTGAGCGAGTACGGCGATTTTCTGAAAACGCTGGAAACGACGTTCAAATACAATTTGTATGTGGATGAAGCCATGAAGCAAATCAAAGAGCAAGGATTGGCCAATAACGGATAAAACGGAGGAGGAAGCGAAATGGCGGAAACCGATTATGATGTGATTGTGATGGGAGGAGGCCCAAGCGGCATTGCGGCTGCGGTTGCGGCGGCGCGGGAGGGAGCGAGCACCCTTCTGATCGAGCGATACGGATTTTTGGGCGGCGCCGGTACGGCGATGATGGTCAACCCGTGGATGTCGTACTGGGCAGGAGGGTCCGATCAGGTGCAGCTTATATTCGGCGTGCTGCAGGAATTGATCGATCGCATGACCGAGATGGGCGCATACGGTCATCCGAAGCAAATTACCGCTTTCGACCCCGAAGCGTTGAAAGTCGTGGCCGAACGCCTTTGCAAGGAAGCGGGAGTAACCCTCTTGTACCACAGCTTTCTGGGCGCCGCCCAGATGGATGATTCCGGCCATTACATTAAATCCGTCAAGGTCGCCAATAAATCGGGTCTGGTCGATTTCTCGGCCAAAATGTTTGTGGATGCGATGGGCGATGCCGATCTGGCCGCATTGGCGGGAGCCAAGGTCAATAAAGGACGTTCTGTGGACGGTCTGAGTCAACCGATGACGCTCAATTTCCGGGTGGCCAATGTGGATGTCGACCGGATGCCGGACCGCAAAGAAATTACCCGCCGTTATCTGGAAGCGAAAAAAAGAGGCGAGATCCGCTGCCCTCGTGAAGATGTCCTGTGGTTCTATGCCAACCAACCCGGAGTGATTCATTTCAATACGACCCGGGTCATCCTGAAGGACGCCACCAATCCGTGGGAATTGACGGAAGCGGAAATCGAGGGACGCCGCCAGGTCCAGGAATTTGTCCGGTTTTGAAAAATATGTGGAAGGATTCGAGCATGCTTACCTTCAGACGACCGCACCGCAAATCGGTGTCCGCGAATCGCGCCGCGTAGTAGGGGAATATATACTTACAGCGGAAGAATTGCTTGCTGCTTGCAAGTTCGAGGATGTGATCGCCCGCGGCGCTTACCCGGTAGACATTCATAATCCGAACGGCGAAGGAACGATTCTTCAGCATCTCAAACCGGGCGAGTGGTACGACATTCCGTTCCGCTGTCTGGTACCGTTAAAAATTGAAAATTTGCTGGTCGGCGGGCGTCCGATTTCCGCTACGCACGAGGCGCATTCGGCGATCCGCGTACAGCCGATTGCCATGGCGATCGGGCAGGCGGCAGGAACCGCGGCGGCGATATGCGTCAAAGAGCAGGTCCTTCCGCGTCAGGTGAATGTTCGCCAGGTGCAGGAATCTCTGACCAAGCAAGGCGCGAGACTCGGAATCGAAGCGAACCGGAATCCGTAAGGACAGCCTTTCGTGCTCCGGCAGGGGTTCGGCCCCTGCCGGAGCATTGGATTTGACGCATAAAAACGGTCCCGATCGCGAAGTCTAAAAATAAGATTTTTACGCTTGACTCGGAAAACAGGTCGTGATATATTAACTATTGTCACTTTCGTTATATTCCCTGATAGCTCAGTTGGTAGAGCACTCGGCTGTTAACCGAGTTGTCACAGGTTCGAGTCCTGTTCGGGGAGCCAT
>NZ_BOVJ01000081.1 GCF_018403665.1 Paenibacillus cisolokensis | reverse complement strand
AAATTATGCAAAAGGCTCATATCAAAAAGCGTAAAGTCTGGAGGTTATTCTTTTATGGAAAATAATGAAGCAGAAGATCTGATAAAGAAAATTTTCGGCGATACGGAGCCAGTCAATGAAGACGGGAATGGAATTAGATACTTTACCTGTAAATGCGGCAGAATCGAACACAGAGAAACTATAGTCGATGGGATACCAACCATCACTTGCGAATGCGGAGAGATTTATTATACGGCTTCAGCGGTTCGATTAACGGAACAACAAAATAAATAACCATCTTGGGGGATGCTGAAACCAACTCTGCAACATTGCCATGAACGCTTTGCGTTCCTGTCAAAATTGCAGACCTGCCGCACCATCCCCCATACCCCCTTCACCTGAGAGGTTGAAGATTGAAAATAAATTGCGTTCCGAAAACTTCAGTTTTCGGGACGGCCAAGCGCTTCTCCGAAGCGAAGCGGAGGAAAGTGCGCGGTCAGGAAGTGCCGTAGCGTAGCGCGGCACAAATTAGTGGGGAAAAGTTTCTCTATATATAAGAAAACTTTCCCCACTTAAACCTGCCTGTCACGTTCAATGTCAATTCTGCTAAGCCTTGTGCCTTCTTGAAAAGAAGAAACCGATTAAAACAATCTTTCCAACCTGCATCCGTTGCATTGATACACGTTATCCGCTTTTGCGCAATAAAAACCCTCCTTCCAGCTTGTGATTAGCAAGCCAAAAAGAGGGATTTATCATGAATCCTGTGTATCAGTCAGGTACTACAGGACTTTTACATTTTAACGTTTTGATCAGCACAAAAATCATTCGTCCGGCGATTCGAAACGGCATGCCGTGACGGTTCTCGATGTTGCGTGGTGCCGAGGACGGGAATCGAACCCGTACGGTAGTCACCTACCCCAGGATTTTAAGTCCTGTGCGTCTGCCAGTTCCGCCACCCCGGCGCGGATGTGTAATGACGATACAGATATTAACATGCACCGTCACGCTTGTCAACGAAAAGCCAGGCATATTTTTCCGTTCGCAAAACAAAAACCGCACCGATCATATGCCGGCACGGCGATCTGAACGATTGCAGCGAACCAATAGCTCCTCAGAGTCCTGTGGTGGGCCCTGAGGGACTCGAACCCCCGACCAATCGGTTATGAGCCGACCGCTCTAACCAACTGAGCTAAGGGCCCCTGAAAGGACAAACATACATATATGGTTGCGGGGGCAGGATTTGAACCTGCGGCCTTCGGGTTATGAGCCCGACGAGCTACCGGACTGCTCCACCCCGCGTCATTTGGTCACAAAAATAAATATACAACATTCACTATAGCTTAGTCAATTGTTTTTTTAAATTTTTTTATGGCGGCGATGGCGTCAAGGAACGAAACGTACCCCGTAACGCCCTTTGCGGGAACGAAAAATTTCGATTTCCCTCGGCGATTCGTACCCGTAAATCCACCAGTCGTTCTCCATCCGCTTGACTACGCAACCGGCCTGAAATTTCGTTTCATACAGTCGCGCCCAATAAACCCACTTCATCCGCACAACTTTCCTTTCACGCTTTTCTTGTCATTAGATTGCCCCGAAGTCTGCAAAATCAAGCAAATCGTGTATAATAAAATTACCCGAACAGGAGGCTGATGCGTATGCAGTACGGCATTGCCATATTGCCGACCCGCGAAATACAGGAATTCGCGGACAGTTGGCGCAGAAGATACGATCCGTATTACGACAAAATCGTTCCTCACTTGACGGTCAGAGAGCGGGAGGAAATGGACGAAAGCCGGCTTGCCGAAGCCGTTCATCAACTGGAGCGGACCGTGGCCCGTTTCGCGCCTTTTTCGCTGCTCTTTAATCGGGTGTCCACCTTTTATCCGGTCACGAATACGTTGTATTTGGCTCCGGAACGCCCGGAGACGGTCATCGAGCTGCATCACGCGGTTTGCCAAGGCCCCTTGAGCCTGGAATCGCCGAAGTATGTGTATACTCCGCACATTACGATCGCTCAAGAGATGTCGCCCGACGAGCTTCACGACCTGTACGGACGCCTCCGCATGATGCGGTTCGATCTGAAAATGGACGTAAACGAAATTCATCTGTTCGAGCGGGCAGAAGACGGCCGCTGGTCGATTCGTCAATCGTTCGCGCTCGGCGGATAGCGGTTGGAGAGAGGTATGCGGCCGCGAACGGCTGTACGCCGTTGGCGGATATGCGCGGGAAGCGCGCCGCCCAAGCAGAAAGAGCCCTTAAATCGGCATTGCGCCGTTTAAGGGCTCCTCTTGTTCGGTTACTCGGTTTTTGCCTCTTCCGCCTCTTCCGCTTTCGTTTCAGGGACCGGCAATACTTCGACACCGCTGCTTTGCGTGTCTTTGCCGTTATTCGATTTGTTTTGCTTCAATCGTTGCAGCACTTCGTTGCCTTTCGTCTCCCACTCGGCAAGCGCCTCTTTAATGGTCTTGTTCCCTTGCAGCACTTCGTTGAACAATTGCTCGCCCGGCTGCTGCGCTTCCCAGATACCCGGAATTTCCCGGTAAAGTTTTTCCTGCTCCAAACTTTGCGGCGGCAGCGGCTTGAGCGAATAGAACGCCTGAATATTGTAGTCGAGACCGCCCTTCGGTTGCAGAAATTCTTTGCGGGCCACCATTTCGTACGTGCTGCGCGATTTCAGCTTCGCCCATTCCCTGCTGTTGCTGAATTTCACGAACTCCCATGCGTCGTCCGGATTTTGCGCGTTGGCGTTGACGCCCATCAATTGGCTCAAATAAACGTTCCCGCCGACTCCCGGCTTCTCCGGATGTTGGGGCACCGTGACGACGTCCCAATCGATCGCCTTGATGTCCTTGTTCGTCGCAGACATATCTTTCGCCCGAATCAGATCGTTAATATAACCGTAATCGGCAATGACCATGGCGACGCGGCCGTTCATGAAAAAGTCGTCGGAGTACGGTCTGTACCCATACGAGTCACCGCTTTTGTTCATTTCCTCCATCAGCGCGTTCAGATCTTCCTGCGTCGGCGTCAGTTTGTCTTTGTACAATTTTACGATGGTCTCCCATACCTTGGCCCAGCCTTCGGTATTGACCGTCATCCGTTCGCCCTTGTCGTCGAATATTTTCAGCTGCAGCGGCGATGCGTAGTTTTGCATGTCCCAGAACCCTTGATACGACCAGCGGCTCAGCATCAAACCGAACGTTCGCTCTTTTCCTTCCCCTTTGCTGACTTCTCGGGCTTTATTGATGACGTCCTCCCACATCATATTGTCCGTCGGCGGCTCGACTCCTGCCTTCTGGAAAATTTCCTTGTTATAGAAAAGCGCGGATGAGCTGAACGTCGGCGTCAGCGCATAAATGTTGCCTTCCCCTGCCTCCTTGATGCCGTCGATCACCGTCGGCACGTAATCGGACAGATCGAATTCATCCTGCTGGATCAGCGGATCGAGCTGCTTGAGCAAGTTGTCCTGCGTCAGCCGTTTCAGCATATTGTAGTCCAGCACGACGACATCGACCGGATTTTGTCCGGTCAGCAGCTTCTTGAACTCTTCATACGGATCTTTCTGCTCCTGCTCCTGGCCCGGCTGGGTATAGCGCATATCGTCGTAGTTGATCGCATAGGCGATTTCCAGATCGATATTGGGATGCGTAAATTCGAACGTATCGGTATACTGCTGGCGGAAATATTGCTCGTTGTCCGAACCGCCGTACAACACGCCGATCCGCAGCACACGGCGTTCGGCCGATTCCGTGCTTTCCCCTTTGCTGCATGCGGCGAGCAGCGGCATGAGCAGCATCAGCGCCATCAATCCCGCAGCCACTCTGCGAACAAGCGATTTGGAAACTCCATTCTTCTTCATAACCGTTTACCCCTCCAATGATTTCGGCTGCGAGATGATGATCCGCTCGCCGTCAAATTCGAGACTGGCCTTATCTTTAATTTTTAACGCCGCCAGATACTCTTTCGGAATTTGCAGCCGTCCGACTTTGTCGACGACGACATAAGCTTCGTGCACCTCATGAAGACCGCCGGCGGAAGACGGTATGCGTCCGTCCGCCGAGTCGAGGTTCGGATTGCGCTTAATAAATTCCGTGCTCGTCAAGCCGTCGCGGATGGCAACGACCCTGTCGACCTTGCCGGCCAGCGACAGGTCATGCGTTACGATCACGATGGTAACCCCGAGCTCCCGGTTCAGCCGCCGGAAAATATCCATAATGATGTCCGATGTCCGGGAATCGACCGACCCTGTCGGTTCGTCCGCAAGCAGCAGCTTGGGGCGGTTGGCGAGCGAGATCGCGATGGCCACCCGCTGCTGCTCGCCGCCGGACAGCTGATGCAGCTTGTTGTGCATCCGCTCCTTCAGCCCGACCCATTCCAGAAGCTGCTTCGCGTAGCTCCGGTCCAGATTTCCGGACAGCATCATCGGCATCTCCACATTTTCCAGCGCTGTCAGATAAGGCAGCAAATTGCGGGCATTGTTCTGCCAAATAAAGCCGACCGTGTCCCGCTTATATTCCACCAGCTGCTCCTCGGTAATTTTCAGCAAATCCCATTTGCCGACCTTCACCTGGCCGGCGGATGGGCGGTCGAGGCCGCCCAGAATGTTCAGCAACGTCGACTTGCCGCTGCCGCTGTTGCCGATAATAGCCATCATTTCGCCTTCGTCGACGGTCAAATTGAGGCCTTGCAGCGCTACGACCTCCAGATCGTCGGTTTTGAAAATTTTGACCAAGCCTTCGCAATAAATCACACGTTATCGCTCCTCTCCCATCTTGACCGCCTGATGGACGCGCAGCCTGCGGATATGCAGGAACAGCAGCACCGCGCCCAGCAGAATCATAAATCCGACTACCGCGTACAACTGGTTCGTATCCTGGGAGTCGAAGATAACCCTAAACGGCGGCACCGCATCCACGACGTTGTCCGTCGTCTGCAGAAACGGCAGGAAGAGCAGGCTGGTCACTTTGCCGATCGCCACGCCGAGAGCGATGGACAGACCGGCGGTAAAGATTTGCTCCAGCAGCAGCATCCCGGTCAGCTGCTTGCGGGACAGTCCCATCGCGCGGAGCACGCCGAACTGGACGACCCGGCCAGACAGGTTGAAAAACCAGAACAGCACGTAGCCGGTCAGCGAGACGATGACCGACACGAGAAACCCGAGGCTGAGAATGCCGAAAACGCCGCCTCTTGTCGGATGCTTGGACTGCGTAATCAACTCCGTGCGCGAATCCTGCACGGACGCGAGCTCGATGCCCTGGCTCTGCAGCTCCTCGATTATGGGAGCGACCAGCGCGCCCGGCTTCATCTTCAGCCACACCTCGTAAGGCTTGATCGGAAGCTGGTCGTAAATATAGTCCAGATTGGCGATGACGAACGGCGATTTGTCCGGATACTGGCTCGGCCAGTAAGGCAAAATGCCGACGATTCCGAACTCCAGCATCCCGTCGGCAAATCCGACTTCGATCTTGTCGCCGATCTTGAGCTGATATTTATCCGCCACGCCTTTCGGAATAATGGCCGCATGCTCGTAATAGCCGAGATTGCGCAAATAATAGAACGGATGGACCGGATACAGATCGTCGCGGAACCAGGCGACCTTGGCAAAATCGACATTGTCGATGCCCATCACCGTTCCTTGGCCGATCGACCTGCCGGCAATGACGATGTTGCCCTTGTCCTTGAGCACCCGCGCCGCCGCTTCCACGCCTTCGAGCTTGCGGAACAACTCGAACGGCGGCTCCGAATACAGGATGCGCGTCGGTACGCCCGGACTGCCGCCAGGGTTCCCGCCGCCGCCTCCTCCGCCACCGCCGCCTCCGGGAGCTCCGCCGGGATTGCCGGACCCTCCGCCCCCTGAATTGCCTCCGCCACCGCCGGGCGGTTGCGACGGCGGCAATTCAGGCGTTCCGTACCAGACCGTTTGGATGATGACGTCGGTTCCGTATTTATAGAGCGTCCGTTCCGTCGAGTTGAGATCGATCGTCCTGGCCGCCGAAGCGTTGTAAACGCCGAGACCGAGCGTCAGAATGAGCAAAATCATGATCGGATAATACGTTTTGGACGAACGGGACAGCTGCGTCAGCGTCAAATACAGCGGCACCGGCAAAAACTTGCGCCCGAGAAAATTGAACAGCTTCAGCAGCCACGGAAAGAGCCGCAAAAAGAACAGTCCGAGCGCGAAAATCGAAATCGCCGGCACGAAAAACAGAAACGGCTGCACATTCAGCTGGTCGGTCGTCATCCCGGTCGAGAACGTAATCATTTGCCGTTCGTTGAACAGATACCAGCCGTAGCCGGCGACGCCGAGCAGCAGCACGTCGAAAAACCAGCGCTGCCATACCGGCGCCCGGTCCGAACGGGCGAGCTCCTGCTTGTAATTGACGATCGAAGATCTGGCGTAAATGACCGCGGGAATAACGGTCGCGATCATCGCCAGCGCAACGGCCGAGACGCCGGCGATGATCGCTTCGGTCGAGAAGCCGACCGGAATCGACTTGCGGTTAACGAACTCGAGAAAGCCGTTCGCAGAACCGATGCTCTTCGCCATGAACCAGCCGAGCAGAGGGCCGGCAACGAGCGCGACGGCGCCGAGCAGCAATCCCTCCAGCGTGTAGATCCAAATGATTTGCTTCGTTCCGGCGCCGCGGCTGCGCAGCACCGCGATATCGCTGCGCTGCTTGTCAAGCGCCTGCCGCGCGTTCATTGCAATAAAGAAAAACACCATCGCGATCATCGGCGCAGCCAGCGTAAACAGCATCGTCTGCAGCTGCAGGCTCATTTTGCGGAACTCGTCGAGCGTCGAAGCGAACGATATTTCCACCTTCGTGTTTTGAAGCCTCTGGTACAGCTCCACGTTCAACCGCTCAAGCGTCTGTCTGAGCGGCGAAATCTGGCTCGTCTTGATTTCCCTCAGATCGAAAACGTAAAACCAGTTCGCGTTCGCGACAGGAATGCCCCGGCTGCCGAGCAAGCCGTCGACAAATACGCTTTCGCTTACTTGCAGCGTATTCATCAGACCTTCCATTCCCTGATACCAGAACGGATCGGTGTCGGAAAGCGGCTTAAAGGCGCCGACCACCTGGACGCGAAGCGTCAGGTCGAGTCCGCCGAAAACGGGATACTCATAGATGTCGCCTATATGCACGTCATTGCGGTACATCGCCTCTTCCATCATGACGACCTCGATCAGCCCGTCCTCGGACTCCGTGTCCGAAAACCAGCGGCCTTGCGTCAGCTCGACCTTGTCTTTCAATCCCGACATCGCCATCAGGGTCGCCTGACGGACGCGGCTTGCGTCGATTTTCGACGAATCTTCGGGAATGATTTCGGTGCCGCGGATGGAATAGCTGCGAACGAAAGTCTGATCGGGGAATCCGATCATCCCGGGTACGTCTTCTTGTATGTAGCGGTCCACTTCATCGAGCGCCGCGGCATCGGTCTTCGCGCCGCCCTGGGATTGGTAACGCATCAGCAGAGAACCGGCGGGCAGCCCCGTGCTCTTCTGCTTCAGCGACTCGGCGACGACGCGCTTCAAGGCCCCGTCCGCGTACATCGGAATGCTGGTGGCGAATGCCACCGCCATGACGAGGCCTGCCAGCGTGCTGAGCGTCAGCCATCGGGTGTTCCACATTTTGCGGAACAAAAAGCGAAAAAGCGGCAGTCCCATCGGCTATCGACCTACAACTTTCTGGCCGGGCGTCAATCCTTTAATAATTTCCACTTCCGTCGCGGTCTGCTGTCCGACCTCGACGTCGACTTCCCGTTTGCCGTTCTCGTCAACGACCTGCACATAAGTTCGCGAGCCCATGCTCCGCAAGGCGGACGGCGGAATGACGATCGCATTTTCCTTGCGGTTGACCACGATGCTGATCGAAAGCGGCGTTCCGCGCTGCACGCCTTTCGGCATTTTGTCCAGCGTCACGAGCAGGAAATCTTCCGGCCGTTCGGCATCGTTCTGCCCGCCCGTTCCGCCGTTGCCGCCGTTGCCGTTGCCGCCGTTCTCCGTATCGGGAACCGGAAGCTGCTTGATTTTACCGTTCACCTTGCCGGCATTGTTCAAATCGACAGTAACCGGCATCCCGACGGACACCTTCTCCAGATCATCCTTCGTCAGCTTAACCGCAGCCACCAGCTGCGATGTATCGGATATGACGGCGACCGGATCGTATGCCTTGATCAGATCCCCTTTCTTCACATTGACGGTCACGACCGTGCCCGAGATCGGAGCGGTCAGTTCGGCTTTGGCGATTTCCGCTTCCTGATCGGCAATCGCCTGCCGTTTTTCCTCGAAATTGATCACTTCCTGCTCGAAATCGACAGGGTCCATTTCGTCGCGCTTGCGCAGCGTTTCTTTCATCGCCGTCTCGTCGCGCCTGAACTGCAGCCGTTTCTGGCGCAGATCTTTCTCCAGATCCTCGACGTCGAGCCGCCCGATCACCTGTCCGGCCTTCACCGTGTCGCCGACCTTGACGTTCAGTTCCATCAGCCGCCTGCCGTCCAAAGTGAAAAACAACGTTTCTTCCTGCAGCGAGATCAGCTTGCCGGAAGCCGACACCCGCGTCTCCAGCGTCGTCGTCGTCACCTCGTATTCCGGCTTCTGCGAAATTTGCGGCGGCGTAATTTCGGGCAACACCTCCTCCTCTTGCTCTTTCGGCAGAAGCGAACAGCCGCTTGCGGCGACAAGCGATACCGCAAGCAGCACCGCCAATCGTTTTCTAGCTAATTTTTCCGTCCACCATTTCGTAGACATGGTCTGCTACCTCCAAAATCGTAGGATCGTGCGTCGTCATACAGATCGTCACTTGTTCGGTTCGAATGATGTTCTGGAAGACAGCCATAATTTGCGCCGCCATCTGGGAATCGAGCTCGGCAGTCGGTTCGTCGGCCAGCAACAGCCGCGGCTTGTGGGCAATCGCCTTGGCGATCGCGACCCGCTGCTGCTCCCCGCCGGACAGCTCGAACGGGCGATGCTTCATCCGTTTCTCCAGCCCGACAAGCTCCAGACAGCGGGCTGCCCGCTCCCTCCATTCGGAGCGGGGAGTGCCGGCCATGCGCATGGAAAGCTCGACATTTTCGAGCGCCGACAACATCGGCATAAGAGCGTATGCCTGGAATATAAACCCGATTTCCTTGCGGCGGATATGGGTCCGCTTGTCGTCGTTCATCTCATGAAACGGCAAATCGCCAAACCAGATTTCGCCTTTGGTCGGACGGTCGAGACCGCCGATCAAATTGAGCAGCGTCGTCTTGCCGGAGCCGGATCGTCCTTTGAGCATAATCAGTTTCCGGTACGGCAACTCCATATCGATTCCCTTTAATACATGCAGCGGCCGCCCGCCGACCTGGAACGTCCGCTCCACGCCGCTCACTCGCAATATCGGCTTGCGCGGCCCGCCGTCTTCGGCCGCTTCGGGCGACTTGTCCGCCCCCGAAGTCGTTCCGCCGGGAAGGACAGCGCCATTCTCCGCAACCGAAACCGGACGCGCGGATTCGCCGCTCGCCCCCTCCGTTTTTCCCCTGATCCTGGCGCTTCAGCCGTAACGGCACCTTTTTTCTCCAGTTCAAGCCCCATTTCATCGTCGATTGTTGCTCCTCCCCCTCATGTCGTCCTGCTTTCAACTTACGTTTCGGTCTATGAAACGCTCATTAGCAGATTCTAATAATTCTCATATACCTGTATAGACGGATGAAGACGAAAAAAAGTTACGTAATATTTGGAAATCATCATATAAAGATTTGCTAAAGCGGTTTTTGTCGAAGAAAGGGGAAATGAAGAGGATCAAAACCGAATGATTGCGACAGTTTTAAGGTCGGTAAACTTGATGCGGTAACTGCTATCGTCGGGAACATCCGAGTAAACAAGGTAAAACCAATCAGACGAAGGACGCTCAGGTACTTGTCTGTTGACATATCCTGTACCATATAAAACTTCCTTGCTGTTAACGGTTTTGATTACCTCATACTTTACAGAAACTCCATCAACAGCATTGCCATTTTCTAGCCACCCCTTCAAACTAGCGTTTTTTTAGTCGTCGACTTAGAGAACGAGTTGCTGCTGACCAAATATTTTCCGCCTGCAAGTTGTTCAATATTCCAATACAAACAGACCCGAAGATGCTGATTTCATTGTGCGTCAGAAATCGATGAACGGGGAAACGGATTAGCCCCTTGGCGATGTGGTACGCCCGATTCGAGATGACTTTTCGGGCAGACCGTGGTTGATGCCTATCAGCAAGGTCTGGAGAAGAAGCCTCTTTTCGACGTTCTTCATCAATCTCCGGCTCTCCGCCTAAACTCGATTGGAGCCCTCACGTTACCCGTCTGTCCGTTTCGTGCCTTTGATGAAGAAATCGCAAGAGTCAAGAACCGTTACATAGAAAGAGAACCGTGGCATGGAAACTGAAGAAAGTCGCGGCTGGCTCTGGAGAAGTATTTCAAACTCGTTCTAGTTGCACGTTGTACAATGAATTGGCCGGAAAAGAAGCTGCAGCGGCGGTTGGTTGCACAAAGTGCATTGAATTCGGCCGGAACGTCCGAAAGAGGGGCACAAATTCGATTTTAGTTGCACGTTGTACAATGAAATGGTCGAAAATGAAGCTGCAGCGGCGGGATAGTTGCACAAAGTGCATTGAATTCGGCCGGAACGTCCGAAAGAGAGGCACATATTCGATTTTAGCTGCACGTTGTACAATGAAATGGCTGAAAAAGAAGCTGCAGCGGCGGGATAGTTGCACAAAGTGCATTGAATTCGGCCGGAACGTCCGAAAGAGGGGCACATATTCGATTTTAGTTGCACGTTGTACAATGAAATGGTCGAAAATGAAGCTGCAGCGGCGGTTGGTTGCACAAAGTGCATTGAATTCGGCCGGAGCGTCCGAAAGAAGGGCACATATTCGATTTTAGTTGCATGTTGTACAATGAATTGGCCGAAAATGAAGCTACAGCGGCGGTTGGTTGCACAAAGTGCATTGAATTCGGCCGGAACGTCCGAAAGAGGGGCACATATTCGATTTTAGTTGCACGTTGTACAATGAATTGGCCGGAAAAGAAGCTACAGCGGCGGTTGGTTGCACAAAGTGCATTGAATTCGGCCGGAACGTCCGAAAGAGGGGCACATATTCGATTTTAGCTGCACGTTGTACAATGAATTGGCCGGAAAAGAAGCTACAGCGGCGGTTGGTTGCACAAAGTGCAATTATTTTACATTTACGGTCGGAATGCCAGAATGGAAAGTGCCTTTCGAGCAAAGGACAAAGGAGGACATAACTCTGACCGAACCTCAAACGGCCCTCCAAACGTTCCTCCAAACGTTCCTCCAAACGCTTCTCCAAGCGTTCCTCCAAACGCTTCTCCAATCGCCCCTCCAGCCGCTCCCCCAAACGGGCACCTCAAATAGCACCTCAAATAGCACCCAAAACGTCTCCCAAACGGACACCACAGACATCGTCGTAAAGCCATTGCCGCACAAAAAAGTCCGTTCGCCCCGATACGGACGAACGGACGAGTGCCGGCCGGTTGGCGCATCAAACGGGCGAGGACGCCGGCCAGCCGTTGCGCTTCAGCCAGATGGCGCACAGACCGGTCCACGTGCCGACATGCTCGTCATGCTCGGCGAGCCCGAGTCCGTGACGCCCCTGCTGGTACACATGCAGATCGAACGGCACGCCGTGCCGGCTGAGAGCGGCCGCCATCATCAGGCTGTTCTCGACGGCCACCGGATCGTCGGCCGTATGCCACAGGAAAGCGGGCGGCGTCTTCGCGCTTACCTGCGCCTCGCCGCTGAGCGATGCGGCCATATCCGGATCGGGCTCGGGACCGAGCAGATTGCGCAGCGATCCTTCGTGCCGGTAAGGTCCGCGCATCGTTATAACCGGATAGCAGAGAATCATCGCATCCGGCCGGCAGGATGCCCGGTCCGCCGGATCGGCCGCCCCGGGATCGCCGTCATCGAAGCGGGTGCCGGCCATCGCGGCCAAATGCCCGCCGGCGGAGAAGCCGAGCACCCCGATCCGCTGCGGATCGACGCCCCATTCCGCGGCCCGGCTGCGTACGGTGCGGATGGCCCGCTGCACATCGAGCAGGGCCGCCGGATAACGGTAAGGCGCAACCCGATAGCGCAGCACGAAAGCCGATATGCCCAAGCCGTTCAGCCAGCGCGCGATCGGCTCGCCTTCATGCGCAGCCCGGACGGCATAGCCGCCGCCGGGGCACACGACAATCGCTCCGCGCGGCGAACCCGAAGCGGCTCCGCTCTCCGCCAGAAAAGGCATGATGGCGGGACGGTCTTCGTCCCCATTTCCTTCGGCCAGCGGAGCGCCATCCGGCCACAACAGTTCCCAGGCCGCCACCGGATTCAAGCCGCTCCGTCCCGGTCGGCGGACAGATCGAGCCAGCGGATCTCCTCCGGCGTCAGCACGATATCCGCCGCTTCCCGGCACGAACGCAGCTCGGCTTCATTGCGCGGGCCGATAACCGCCCCGGTCGGATAAGGCTGATTCAGCACATAGGCGAGCGCAATCTGGATCGTCTCGCAGCCCTTCTCCTTTGCGAGCTGCTCGGCGCGCCGGTATCGCTCCCAGTTCGCGTCATTGTAGAATACCCGTACCAGATCCGCATTCGAGCGGTCTTCCGGCGTATAACGGCCGGTGAAGAAGCCGCGCGCCTGCGAAGACCACGAGAAAAGCGGCAGCCCGGTCCGGACATGCCAGGCGTGCATCTCGTCGTCCACGCTGACGCAATCGTGCCAGTACGGCTCCTTCGCTTTGGCCAGACTAAGATTCGGACTGTTGAACGAGAAGCCGATCAATCCGTGTTCCTCCGCGTACCGGTTCGCCTCCTCCAGCCGCTGCCACGTCCAGTTGGATGCGCCGAAAGCGTGGATGCGTCCCGCTTCGACATGCTCGTTCAGCGCCTCCAAAATATGGCCGACCGGTACATCCGGGTCGTCTCGATGGAGGGCGTACAGGTCGACATAGTCGGTGCGCAGCCTCTCCAGGCTGATCGCAAGCTCCTCGGCAATGGCGTCGCGGTTGACGCGCTTGCCCTTCTCGTTCGGATGAGCGCCTTTCGTCCAGATCAGAATGTCCTCGCGATTGTTGCGCTCCTCTATCCACATGCCGATCGCCTGCTCGCTTTTTCCGCCGCAGTAAATGAACGCCGTATCGATCGTATTGCCGCCGATGGCGACGAATGCGTCAAGGTTTTGGCTGACCAAGTCGTATATTTCGGGCGTAAAATAATCCGATCCCATAATGAGCGGAGCGACTTCCTGCTTTAACCCTTCGATTTTGACCGAACGCATAAGGGCTCCCCTTTCAGTGTTGGATTAGGTTTAGGAAATGACGACGCGCTCGCGCGTCTCTGCGGAACGAAGGCAGGCGTCGATGACCTTCATGTTGTTCACCGCGTCGGCCGGGCTGAAACGCTGCGGCTGCTCGCCCCACACGGTCCGGGCAAAATCGTCGGCCTGCAGCGCGTACTGGTCGAGCGTCTCCATCCGCTCCTCGCGCTCCCCGTCCTTCGCATACACCTTGAAATGCGGCTCGCCGATAAAGGCGGACGGCACCTCGATGCGTCCATCCGTGCCGAGCACTTCCAGCGTATTGCGGAATGCGGCCCACATCGCGCAATCGAACGTCAGGGCGACGCTGCCCGGAAATTCCACCAGACCGGACGCCATCATATCGACATGGTCATGCTCCGGAGACAACAGCGCATGGACCGTCGCCGCCTCCGGCTCGGCATCGAGCAGCAGTCTGGCGACGCTGATCGGATAGCAGCCGACATCGTAAATCGCGCCGCCGCCCCAGTCTTTGCGGAAGCGGACATTGCCTTTATGGCCTGCGCTGTTGAACGTGAAGGTGCTGTGAATGCCGCGAATATCGCCGATTTCGCCGGAGCGGATAATTTCCTTGATCCGGTCGTAGCGCGGATGATGCCGGTACATGAACGCTTCCGCCAGCACGACGCCGGCTTTGGCGCATTCGTCCGCCATCCGCTGCGCTTCCTCCGCGTTGAGCGCGATCGGTTTCTCGCAAAGCACATGCTTGCCGGCCTTCGCCGCGCGTATCGTCCACTCCATATGCAGATGGTTGGGCAGCGGAATGTAAACGGCATCAATTTCCGGATCGAGCAGCAGCTCCTCGTAGCTGCCGTACGCCTTCGGAATATCGAGCTCCTCGGCCGTCTCCCGCGCTTTGGACAGCTCGCGGCTCGCAATGGCCGCCACGACGCCCGTTTGCGAATGGCGAATGCCCGGAATCATCGCCCGCTTGGCGATTCCCGCGCAGCCGATAATGCCCCAGCGCAACGTTTTGCTCATACGAATCTCACAACCTCTCTCCCGTTTGCCTACATTATAAATCAGCGGAAGCGGCAAAGAAATAAAAGGGTTTTCATCGTTATGCAACAATATGAAATAATACGGAGCATGCGGCTGCGAACGCGAAGACAAAGCAAGACTGCCCCGAACGGACAGTCTTGCATGCGGGCGAGGACGCGCCAGGCGTCCTACGCTTTATTCCACTTGTACAGCCGCGACCCGATCAGAAAGGCCGTCAGCCCCCAGACCGCCATAATCCCCAGGTTGAGCCAGAAGTTCCCGCTCCCGATCCCGAAACCGTACACCATCGCATCCCGCAAGCCGTCCGCAAAATAAGTAAGCGGCAAAACATGCGAAATCGGCCGGATATATTCGGGCAGCGAGCCCAGATCGAAGAAAATGCCGCTCAGAAACATCATGAGAAAACTTGCCAGATTCGCGATGCCCATGTAGCTGTCCATCGACTTGCTGACAGCCGCGATCAGGAAGCCCATGCCGGCAAATGACAGCGTGCCGACCAAAAACACGAGCGCGAAGCCTAGCGGATCGACGTTGAGATGGGCGCCGAAGAACAGGACGCCGATCAACGTCAGCAGCGCAACCTGGATCAGGCTGAGCAGGAAGCGTACGGCCATGCTGCTGAGGCCGAACATCCGCAAGTCGACCGGCGCCAGAAACAGCCGCTTCAGCAGCCCGTTCCGGCGCATTTCGACCATGCCCATCATGCCGAACAAGCCGGACTGGGAGATGGCTAGCGCAATCATGCCCGTCATCAGAAAGTCGGTGTACGACAGCTTGTCGCTGCCGGCCGACACATATTCCGTCGCGATCGTCAACTGCGGTTCGACGCCTGCGGCCGCCAGGGAGGACTGCACGACCAGCTGGTTCAATATGCCGGATACCGCCTGCGCGGTTACCGAATTTTGCTTCTCCTTGTTCAGCAGCAGCTTGATCTCCCCGCCGGCTTCCGGCAGCGCGACGACCGCGTCGACCTCCTTGTCGATCAACCACTGCCGCGCTTCGTCCAGATTGGCCGGCTTCTCTTCGGTCTGCTCCAGCACATCCACATATCCGAGCGCCTCTTTGACCCCTGCGGCGGCCGGCGTGGACGCGCCTTCCACGACCGCAATCCGCGCGGAGAAATCGTCGCTGCCCGTTCTGCCGAATATGAGCAGGAAAATGACCAGCAGCAGCACCGGGTAAAAGATCGACCAAAACCAAACCTGCTTTTCGCGAAACGTCATCTTAAAGTGAGCGCCGAACAGCTTGCCGAACTGGCGAATCCCGGATTTGTTCCCCATCAGTCCCGCCACTCCTTTCCGGTGAAGGCGATGAAGACATCCTCCAGACTCATTTCCCGAATCGACACCTGCTCGACAGCAAGCCCTTCCTCATGGGTATAACGGAACAGCGCGTACAGCGTTTCTTCCGGATTCGCCGTCCATATGGTAAGCCGGTCCTGCTCGCGCTCAACCCGCACAGCCGCAGCGCCCATCCGGGCGGCGCCTTCGGCAGCCGCTGCCGCCCCCGCTCCGCCCGCGAACGTCAGCCGCACCTCGCGTTCGCGCGTCAGCCGTCCGATCAGCGCGCGCGGCGAATCGATCGCGATAACTTTCCCCTGATCGACGATGCAGACGCGGTCGCTCAGCTGCTCGGCTTCTTCCATGTAATGCGTCGTCAAAATGGTCGTTTTGCCGAGCGATTTCAGCTTGCGAACGATATCCCAAATGTTTCTGCGCGCCTGCGGATCGAGACCGGTCGTCGGCTCGTCGAGGAAGATCAGCTCCGGATCGTTGATCATCGAAAGGCCGATCGCGAGCCGCTGCTTCTGGCCGCCGGACAGCGTCTTGACCCGCTTGCCGCGATGCTCCGACAAATTGACCATCTCGATAATGTCTTCGATCGGCCGCCGCTTTTCGTAAAAGGAAGCAAATACGTCCAGATTTTCCTCGACGGTCAGCAGATCGAACAGCGCGCTCGACTGCGGCTGAACGCCGATTTTCATTTTGATCGCTTCCGTATCCTTGCCCCATTCCATGCCGAGAATCGAAATCGAGCCCCGGTCCGGTTTTTGCAGCCCTTCGATCATCTCCAGCGTCGTCGTCTTGCCTGCCCCGTTCGGGCCGATAATCGTAAACACTTCGCCCCGTTCGGCCGCGAAGCCGATACCGTCTACCGCTTTGACGGTGCCGAACGATTTGTGCAAATCCGTTACTTCAAGCACATAGTCGCTTTTCGTGCCCACACCGCTTTCACCCTTTCTTTATTTCTGTAATTCACTATAAAGGAAGGGGAAAGCCGGATGAACGGTCCGGAGAACGGAACAGGACTCCGTCTGCGGACGGATAGGCGAACTATTGCCGCAGCGCCAGCTGATTGCCGGATCCGTAGCGCCGGAGACCGGAGCGGAACAGAACGATGGCCAGCGCCATCAAAACGATCGCGGCCGCCGTCGCGCCTGCGACGAAACCGGGTCGCATGTCGCGCAGCAAGCCGATCGGAACATAGCTGACGAGACCGGCCGGCACCAGGGTAAACAGGACGATGCGGACGGCGCCTTTGAAAATGTCCGTCGGATAGGTCGTAATCGCGAGAAAGCCGTTGAACAGCTGATAGGCAAGCCCTTCGGCGTTGCCGATGAAAAAGGCGAGCGTGTTGGCGGCGAGTGTAAAAAACATAATAATCGCGCCCGCCAGCAGCAGCCCGAACCCGAACAGCAGCGCTCCGCGCAGCGAATGATCGCCGGCGATGCCGTAAACGGCAAACCCGAACAGCAAATCGCCGATCGCCGTCAAGGACATGCGGCTCGCCAACACGTTGAGCAGCACCGGCTTCGGCTGGGCCAGATAGACGTCGAGCTGCCCGGTTGCAATAATCGTCGCCAGCCGGTTGAAATTGCCGAACAGCACGTTCGCCCAGCCGAATCCGCCCGCGGTGACCGCCCACAGCATCATGATGTCGCTCAATTCCCAGCCGTTCACCGCGGGGAACCGGTGAAAGAAGAGACTCCAGAAAAACAGCCACATGAAATTGTTGATGAACATCATGCCGGCCGTCAGGAAGAAGCTCAGCCGAAATTCCATCGCACCCGCCAGATTGATTTTCCAGCACGTCAGCACGAAGCGCAGGACGCCGGCCGGGCGCCCGCGGCGGCTATCCGCCGTTTCCGGCGAGCCTTCGGCAGGCCCCGCTCCGGTATTCGCCGTTCGCGGCAAGCCTTCGGCAGACCCCGCTCCGGTACTCGCCGTTCGCGGCAAGCCTTCGGCGGTCCCCGCTCCGGTACTCGCCGTTCGCGGCAAGCCTTCGGCGGTCCCCGTTCCGGTACTTGCCATTTCCGGCGAGCCTTCGGCGGTCCCCGCTCCGGTACTCACCGTTTCCGGCGAGCCTTCGGCAGACCCCGCTCCGGTACTCGCCGTTCGAACCGGACCGCCGTGACAGCCGTCTCCGTTATCCGCCGTTGACATGAAGCCGCCTCACTCCTCTCCGGTAAATGAAAACCGCCAGCACCGCGAGCGCCAGCGTCCAGGCCGCCTGTACGGCCAAATAACGGGCAAGCGGGCTGCCCGCGAAATCCACCGCCGTTCTGGCCGGCATATACAGCACCGCCTGGAACGGCAGCCAGGCGCAAACACGCTGCAGCCAATCCGGCATCATATCGATCGGAAGCAGCATACCGCCGACGGTAAACTGCAGCTTCTGCAGCACGAACTCCAGCCCCCTCGTTTCCTCGACCCAGAAAGCGCAGAGCGCAACCGTTACATTGAGCAGGAATGCGACCGTCATTGCGCCCGCGCTTAAAGCGAGAAGCCCCGCCCATCCGGCGCCGAACGCCGGCGGGCCGACGAAACACCAGGCGATCGCGCTGCCGGCCGCCAAATGAACGACAAAGCGCAGCGCGGCTTCGCCCAAAACGCCATATAGTGATAGCCGATATAAGATAACGGCCGCACGAGCCGTATCGCGATATCGCCCTGCTTGATCTCGTCTTCCATCCGCAAGCACAGATGGGGAAACGCCATCGTCAGCGCTTCGGTGAATACGAGATACCAAACGATCTGCTTCAAGGTGAACCCGGCGACGACCGGTTCGCCCGTTCCCGCATAGGCTGCGCTCCAAAGCTGAACGAAGATGAACAGTATAAGAAGCAGGAATACCGACCGCAGCAAAAATCGGTCATATAAGCCAACTGATGGCGCAGCGTAATGACGCCGACCGCCCGGTATTTGGCCAGTTTTGCGCCGATCATGCCCCTTCCCTCCTCCCCGCCTCCCGCGCGTAAATATGCTTGATAACCTCTTCCATCGGCGGATTTTCGATCGTCACGTCGCGAATGCGCATTCGGCCGACGATCGAGGCGAGAACAGGCTCGATCGCGGTGACGCCGACGTCTACGGCAAGCCGCAGCATGCCGGGCGAGACGGCCAGCACGCGGACGCCCGGACCGTTCCAATCGGCGATTTCCGTTTGGTCGGTTTCATCGGTCTGCAGCGTAATCGTCTTGTAGGCGAGCACCTCCCGCTTCAACCGTTCCACAGGTTCGTCGACAATAATGCCGCCGTGATGAATGACGACAGCCCGCCGGCACAGCAGCTCGATATCGCCCGGGTCGTGCGAAGTGAGAAACACCGTCGTCCCTTCTTCCCGGTTCAATTCCGTTATCAGCTCGCGAATCCGCTGCTTGATGACGACATCGAGGCCGATCGTCGGCTCGTCGAGGAACAGCAGCTGCGGCCGGTGCAGGAAGGCGGCGGCGATCTCGCAGCGCATCCGCTCTCCGAGCGACAGCTTCCGCACCGGCGTGCTCCAGTGCCGCTCCAGCTCGAAGCGGCCGATCAGATCGTCCCGCCGCTTCGCGTAATCTTGCCGGTCCAGCTCATAGATCCGGCTCATCAGCTCGAAGGTGTCGGCCGGTGGCAGATGGTACCACAGCTGCGATTTTTGTCCGAAGACGGTGCCGATCCGGTAAGCGAGCTTCTCGCGTTCCTTCCACGGCGTAAAGCCGAGCACCTCCGCAAGCCCGCCGGTCGGATGCAAAATGCCGGTCAGCATTTTGATCGTCGTCGACTTCCCGGCGCCGTTCGGCCCGAGAAAAGCGAGCGTTTCGCCCCGCTCGACCGTCAGGTCGATGCCGGCGACCGCTTCCTTCTCGATCCATTCCGGCCGCAGCAGCGATTTGACGCTCTCCCTGAATCCCGGCTTTTTCCGCTTCACGCGGAACGTCTTGCTCAGTCCTTCCGTTCTCAGCGCCAGCATAACGCCTCCTCCTCTTTGGGCCGCGTCCGCCTTTTCTCCGGTAAAGCAAAAAAGCCTCCGGCAAGCCCGGCCCTGATAGGGCGGAACTTGCCGAAGGTCTTTTATCCCTTACGGTGTAGCGCCAACGATTCGCAAGTCGCGCGGTGCGGGCGCCGGTTTCGCTCGGTTCGCCCGTCCCTCGGCGCGTCGCCCGCGCCTTCCGGTCCGTCGGATCCCTAGAAACCCTTCCGTTTGATGTAACATCTTACCATCATTCCCTCCAAGAGGCAATATGTGCGACGGAAAAATATCGCCATCCGCCGGACCGGAGGGAAGATCGTGGCCGACACGCCTTTAGCGGCCGTACGACTGCGGATTTTCGCGCCACGATTGAAGCAGGCCGATATCTTCGGGCTTGACCGCGCCTTGCTCGAGCGCGGTTTCGATCAGCGCCGAGTAGCAGGACAGCGTGTCGAGCGGGATGCCTTCCGCCTTGAACGCCTCCGCCGCTTGCGGAAACTCGTACGTAAAGATCGCCACGACGCCTTGCACCTTACAGCCCGCCTCGCGTACGGCGAGCGCCGCTTTCAACGAGCTGCCGCCGGTCGAAATCAAATCCTCGATCAGCACCACTTTCTGTCCCGCCTGATAATGGCCTTCGATCTGATTCGTCTTGCCGTGCCCTTTCGCTTTGTCCCGGACATACAGCATCGGCAGATTCAACTTTTGCGCCACCCATGCCGCATGCGGAATGCCGCCGGTCGCAATGCCGGCCACCGCCTCGCAATCCGGGTAACGTTCGCGAATGATAGCCGCGAAGCCTTCGGCGATCCGGTCGCGGATGTCCGGATACGACATCGTCAGCCGGTTGTCGCAATAAATCGGCGATTTCAGACCCGACGTCCACGTGAACGGCTCGTTCGGACGCAGCGCGACCGCGCCGATGCTCAGCAGGTCGCCCGCAATGCGGCGCGGCAACTGCTCAAGTAAAGGATTGCTCATCCTTGTATCAGCTCCTCCATGATCGATTCGATCGCCGCTCTCGGATCGGCCGCGGCGGTAATCGGTCTGCCGATGACCATGTAATCGGCGCCTTGCGCCAGCGCCTCCCTCGGCGTCATGATCCGGGACTGGTCGCCGGGATCGGTCCCGGAAGGGCGAATGCCGGGCGTCACCGTCTGAAATGCCGGACCGCAGGCCGCCTTGACGGTCCGGACTTCGAGCGGCGATGCGACGACGCCGGCCAATCCGGCACGCTTCGCCAGCTGCGCGTATCGGATAACCGCTTCTTCCGTCGAACCGGCAATGCCGATCTCTTCGTTCAGCACTTCACGGCTTGTACTCGTCAGCTGCGTCACGGCGATGACGGTCGGCCGCTTCGCGCCGCCGGCCAATGCCGCATCGGCGCCTTCCAGCGCCGCTTCCATCATGCGCACGCCGCCCGCCGCATGCACGTTGAACATATCGACGCCAAGCTTCGTTACGCTGTTCGCGCCTCCCCGCACCGTATTGGGGATATCGTGCATTTTCACATCGAGAAAGACGCGGTAGCCGCGCTCCTTCAATCGGGCGACGAACGAAGGGCCCGCAGCGTAGAACAGTTGCAAGCCGACCTTGATATAGCATGGAATGCCGTCGAGCTGCTTCAGCAGCTTCTCCGCCTGTTCCGTTCCGGGGTAGTCGAGCGCCACCATAATGCGCTCCGCCGCCTGCTCTTTTGTCAGCATGTTGTATTCCGGCCCCTTTCGAGAAAAGTCCGCTTCGCGAGCTCCCTAACAGCGAAGACGGCCAGTCCGTCCGCCGGTGCGCCGCGAAAGCGGCTGCCGGCGGACGCCGGCCGTTCCCACCTTATTTCGCTTCGATGACAGGCATCGCGCGCGAGGAGAAGTTGATCGTCTCCAGCATATTGAGCAGCGCGCGCACCGTATCGAGCGACGTCATACAGACGACGCCGTTCTCCACCGCCTCGCGGCGGATGCGGAAGCCGTCACGGTTCGGCGTCTTGCCTTTCGTCAGCGTATTGACGACGAACTGCGCTTCACCGCTGCGGATGAGATCGAGAATGTTCGGCGATCCTTCGCTCAGCTTGTTGACGCGCTTCACGCGAATGCCTGCCGCCTCGAGCTTGTCGGCGGTGCCGCCCGTAGCGATAATTTTATAGCCCAGCTCGTAAAACCCGCGCATCAGCTCGGTCGCTTCCTCCTTGTCCTTGTCGGCGACCGTGGCGATGATGGCGCCGGACTGCGGAATGCGCATGCCCGCGCCGACGAGTCCTTTATAGAGCGCCTTGGCGTATTGCACGTCCCGTCCCATCACTTCGCCGGTCGATTTCATCTCCGGCGTCAGCGTCGGGTCGACGCGGCGCAGCTTGGCGAAGGAGAAGACCGGCACTTTGACGGAGACGTATTCGTCTTCCGGCCAGAGACCGTCCGTGTACCCGAGATCGGCCAGCTTCTCGCCGAGGATGGCGCGCGTCGCCAGATTGGCCATCGGCACGTTCGTCACTTTGCTCAGGAACGGCACCGTCCGCGACGAGCGCGGATTGACCTCGATGACGTACACCTGCTCGTTGTGAATGACGAACTGGATATTGACCAGACCGATGACTTTCAATTCCTTCGCGATTTTCATCGTGATATCGACGATTTGCGCCTTGATTTCCGCCGACAGCGACTGCGGCGGATAGACGGCTATCGAGTCGCCGGAGTGGACGCCCGCGCGTTCGACATGCTCCATAATGCCCGGAATGAGCACGGTATCGCCGTCGCAGATCGCGTCGACCTCCGCTTCGCGTCCGAGCATGTAGCGGTCGATCAGCACCGGATGCTCCGGATTGATTTTCACCGCCTGCTCCATGTAGCTGAGCAGTTCCTGATCGGAATAGACGATTTCCATCGCCCGGCCGCCTAGCACGTAGGAAGGACGGACAAGTACCGGATATCCGAGCCCGCCGGCCGTTTCCACCGCCTGGTCGACCGACGTGACGGTGCTGCCTTTCGGCTGGGCGATGTTCAGCTTGCGCAGCAGCGCTTCGAACTTTTTGCGGTCCTCCGCCGCGTCGATGCTGTCGAGGCTGGAGCCGAGAATGCGGACGCCCGCCTTAGCCAGCGGCGCCGCCAGGTTGATCGCCGTTTGCCCGCCGAACTGGACGATGACGCCGATCGGCTTCTCCTGCTCGATAACGTTCATGACGTCCTCGAAGAACAGCGGTTCGAAGTAGAGCCGGTCGGACGTGTTGAAGTCGGTCGATACCGTCTCCGGGTTGTTGTTGATAATGACCGCTTCGTAGCCCGCGTTCTGAATGGCCCATACGGCATGGACGGTCGAGTAGTCGAACTCGATGCCCTGGCCGATGCGGATCGGGCCGGAGCCGAGCACGAGCACTTTCGGCTTCTCAGTTTCCGCAACTTCGTTCTCGGTCTCGTAGGTCGAATAATAATACGGCGTCGACGCCTCGAATTCGGCGGCGCAGGTGTCGACCATTTTATAAACCGGCTTAATGCCGTACTCCAGCCGCAAAGCCCGGACTTCGTCCTCCTGCGTATGGCTGCCTCCCGGTTGTCCTTCCCGGCGGAGCTCCGCGATCGAACGATCGGAGAAGCCCATGCGTTTCGCTTCATACAGCGTTTCCCGGGACAGCGCCGCTTCGGAGCGAATGCGATCCTCGAAACGGACGATCCCTTGAATTTTATCGAGGAACCACCAGTCGATCCGGGTAATATCCTGAATGTCCTGCAGCTTGTATCCTCTGCGGAAGGCTTCGGCGACGAGGAACAGCCGCTCGTCGTCCGGCTTCGCAAGCCGCCCGCGGAGCGTCTCGTCGTCGATCGCTTCCGCCCCTTTCAGATGCAGCCGGTGAACGCCGATCTCAAGCGAGCGCACCGCCTTCAGAATCGATTCCTCGAACGTGCGCCCGATCGCCATCACTTCGCCCGTCGCCTTCATCTGCGTGCCGAGCTTGCGGTTGGCCGTCGTAAACTTGTCGAACGGCCAGCGCGGAATTTTCGATACGATATAGTCGAGCGTCGGCTCGAAGCACGCATACGTTTGGCCCGTTACCGGATTGACGATTTCGTCCAGCGTGTAGCCGATGGCGATTTTCGCCGCCATCTTCGCGATCGGGTAGCCGGTCGCCTTCGACGCAAGCGCCGACGAGCGGCTGACCCGCGGGTTGACCTCGATGACATAATATTGATAGCTGTGCGGATCGAGCGCGAACTGGACGTTGCAGCCCCCTTCGATGTTCAGGGCGCGGATAATTTTCAGCGAAGCCGAACGGAGCATCTGATATTCGCGGTCCGACAGCGTCTGGCTCGGCGCGACCACGATGCTGTCGCCCGTATGAACGCCGACGGGGTCGAAATTTTCCATGTTGCAGACGACGATGCAGTTGTCGTTCGCGTCGCGCATCACTTCGTATTCGATTTCTTTCATGCCCGCGATCGATTTCTCGATCAGGCATTGGCCGATCGGGCTGTAGCGGATGCCGGACGCAACCGTCTCGCGCAGCTCTTCCTCGTTCGCGCAGATGCCGCCGCCCGTACCGCCCAGCGTATAGGCCGGACGCACGATAATCGGATAGCCGATCTCGTTTGCGAAATCGACCGCTTCCTCGACCGTCGTCACGATCGTGCTCTCGGGAACCGGCTGTCCGAGCTCGCGCATCAAATCGCGGAACAGATCGCGGTCTTCCGCCTTCTCGATGGCGCTCAGCTGGGTGCCGAGCAGCTTGACGTTCTCCCGCTCCAGCACGCCGGCGCGGGCCAGCTCGACCGCCATGTTCAGCCCGGTCTGGCCGCCCAGCGTCGGCAGCAGGCCGTCCGGGCGCTCCTGCCGGATAATCTGGGTGACGAAGTCGAGCGTAATCGGTTCGATATACACTTTATCCGCCATATTCGTATCGGTCATAATCGTCGCCGGGTTGCTGTTGATCAGTACGACCTCCAGCCCCTCTTCCTTGAGCGCCTGGCATGCCTGCGTTCCGGCATAATCGAATTCCGCAGCCTGTCCGATGACAATCGGGCCGGAGCCGATGACGAGAATTTTTTTCAGTTCGTTATTTTTGGGCATACTGCAATTCTCCTTTCAACGCCTCCGCTTCCTCTGCATGGCGGGCTTGCAACGGCCGGCGCGGCTTGCTGCTTTTATGGGCGCGGACCATTTCCAGAAACTCGTCGAACAGATAGCTTGTATCGTACGGGCCGGGCGACGCCTCCGGGTGGTACTGAACGGTGAAAGCGGGGTATTTCTCATGCTTCAGCCCTTCGATCGTCTTGTCGTTGTTATTGATTTGCGTTATGACGAGCGGCGTTCCTTTCACCGATTGTTCCAGCACCGTATAGCCGTGGTTTTGAGATGTAATGAAGCAGCGGTTCGTCGCCAGATCCTTGACCGGATGGTTGCCGCCGCGATGGCCGAACTTCAGCTTCGTCGTATCGGCGCCGCAGGCCAGCGCGAACAGCTGGTGGCCCAGGCAGATGCCGAAGATCGGAAATTCGCCGATCAGGGAAGCGATCGTTTTGACCGCATGAGGCACGTCCTTCGGGTCTCCGGGGCCGTTAGACAGCTGGATGCCGTCGGGTTTCAGGCGCCGGATCTGATCGGCGGTCGTATCGTGCGGCACGACGACGACGTCGCAGCCTCGCTTCGTCAGCTCCCGCAAAATGCCGCTCTTGGCGCCGAAGTCCATCAGCACGATGCGCTCGCCTCCGCCGGGACTCGAAAACATTTGCTTCGTCGAGGTGCGCGCCACCTGATCGCGCATCAGCGGCGTGGCCGCCAGCCGCTCCTGCAGTTCTTCCAGCCGCTCGTTGCCGGTCGTCAGAATGCCTTTCATCGTGCCGTGATGGCGCAATTTGCGCGTCAGCATCCGGGTGTCGATATCGCTGATGCCCGGTATTCCGTATTCCTTAAGCAGATTGTCGAGCGAATATTCGCCGCGCCAGTTGCTCGGCACCGGCTCGTGGCGGCGCACGACGAAGCCGTGGACGAACGGGCGGGCCGATTCGAAATCGTCGCGGGCGATGCCGTAATTGCCGATCAGCGGGTACGTCATCGTCACAATCTGTCCGCAGTACGAAGGATCGGAAATGACTTCCTGATATCCGGTCACGCCGGTATTGAAAACGACCTCGCCGGTGGTCTGCCCTTCCGCGCCGAACGCCAGGCCGGTAAACAGTGTGCCATCTTCCAACAACAGTCTCGCTTGCATCCGTATCACTCCTCAGATGTTCGTATGCTATCTCATATTCCGGACCAGACGACGGCGCCGTCGACCATCGTCAGCACGGGCCAGCCTTGCAGCGTCCAGCCGGCGAACGGCGTATTCCTTCCTTTCGAAGCGAACGTGTCGGGATCGACCTGCCGCTCTTTCTCCAGATCGATAATCGTCAGATCCGCAGGCGCTCCGGGAGCGAGCTTGCCCGACGGCAGCCCGAATACGCGGGCCGGGTCAGCCGTCATCCGCCGCAGCAGGAAGCCGAGCGACCAGCGGCCGGTACGTACGAATTTCGTATACAGAAGCGGAAAGGCCGTCTCGAAGCCGACGATGCCGAACGGCGCGAGCTCCATCCCTTTCGCCTTCTCTTCCGCGCTGTGCGGCGCGTGGTCGGTGACGATGATGTCGATCGTGCCGTCTTCGAGCGCTTCGATGACCGCTTCGACATCGCGCGGCGTCCGCAGCGGCGGATTCATTTTCCAGTTGGCGTCAAGCCCCGGAATGTCTTCGTCGGACAATACGAGATGATGCGGGCATACTTCCGCCGTCACGCGGATGCCGAGCTGCTTGCCCAGCCGGATCAACCGCACCGATTGCTCGGTGCTGACATGGCATACATGATAATGAACGCCTGTCGCTTCCGCGAGCAGAATATCCCGCCCGACATGAATCGCTTCGGATTCGTTCGGGATTCCTTTGAGCCCATGCTTTCTTGCGAACGCGCCTTCGGTGACAGCCGCGCCCTTGACGAGCGAGTCGTCTTCGCAGTGGGCGATGATCGGCATGTCTAGCGAGCGGGCCAAAGCCATCGCGTCCTTCATCATCTGCGCGTTCTGCACGCCGACTCCGTCGTCGGTAAAGCCGATCGCGCCGGCTTCCTTCAGGGCGGCGAAATCGGTCAGCTCGCGTCCCAGCTCGTTCTTCGTAATCGCCGCGTAAGGAAGCACCCGTACGGCCCCTTCGCGCTTCGCCTTGTCTTTAATATATTGAACCGTCTCCGGCGTATCCGTCACCGGACGGGTATTCGGCATGCAGGCGATCGTCGTAAACCCGCCTCTGGCCGCCGATTGCGTCCCGGAGGCGATATCTTCCTTATATTCGAATCCCGGGTCGCGCAAATGAACGTGCATATCGATGAAACCGGCCGAAACGAGCTTGCCGCCCGCATCGATCACTTCGCAGCCGGCCGTATCGGGCGCCGTTTCCCCGTCTTCGATATTCGTCACGATGCCGCCGTCAACGCGGATATGTTTCCTCTCCAGCCGCTCCGCCTCGTCATTCCATACATTGCCGTTTATAATCCAGATTGCCATACGATATCTATTCCGCTCCTTTCGGCTGATCATCCGGTTGTTTTACAGAATCGCCCGCTCGATAACGGCCATCCGGATCGGCACGCCGTGCTCCATCTGCGTAAATATTTTCGACTGCGGATGCTCGACCAGCTCGTCGTCGATCTCCACGTTGCGGTTGACCGGCGCCGGATGCATAATAATCGCGTGCGGCGCCAGCCGGCCGGCACGCTCCGCCGTCAGGCCGTAATGCTCGCGATATTCCTCGGCCGATTTCAGCATGCCGCTCTCGTGCCGCTCCAGCTGCACGCGCAGCATCATGACGACATCGGCCCGGAGCGCCTCGTCGAAGCTCACATACGGCGCATCGAGCTCCGGCGCCTGCATGTTCGGCGGCGCGCAGAACGAAACTTTGGCGCCGAACTTATGCAGCGCCCACAAGTTCGAGCGCGCCACCCGGCTGTGCAGGACGTCGCCGACGATCGCGACGTGCAGCCCGTCCAGCCGTCCGAAATGTTTGCGCATCGTATACAAATCGAGCAGCGCCTGGGTCGGATGCTCATTGTTTCCGTCGCCGGCATTGATAAGCGGCACCCGTACCGACTCCGCCAGCTCCGCCAGCACGCCGATCGGCTTCAGCCGGATGACGCCGGCGTCGATGCCCATCGATTCCAGCGTACGCACCGTGTCGTAGATCGACTCGCCCTTCTGCACGCTGGAAGCCGCCGCGGTGAAATTGAGCACTTCGGCGCCCAGCCGCTTCTCCGCCATCTCGAAGGAAAAGCGCGTCCGCGTGCTGTTTTCGAAAAACATGTTCGCCACAAACTTCCCTTGCAGCACCGGCTCGATCTTGTTCGGGCGGCTCTCCCAGTACGCCGCGCGATCGAGTATCGCTTCGATCTCGTCGCGGCTTAAGTCCTTCAATCCCAACAGGCTCCGCTGCATCAGCTTGGTCGCTGTCATCTTCAACTGGCCTCCCGTTCAATGAATGATCGTGACTTGGTCGGTATCGTCTATTTCGGTTAGCGACACTTCGATTTGTTCCTGCCTGGAGGTCGGTACGTTTTTCCCGACGTAGTCGGGACGGATCGGCAGTTCGCGATGCCCCCTGTCGACGAGCACGGCCAGCTGTATGGACAGCGGACGGCCGCAATCCATAATGGCGTCCATCGCCGCGCGTATCGTCCTTCCGGTATACAGCACGTCGTCGCACAATATGACCCGCTTCTCTTCCACGTTCAGTACCGCCGCATCGCGGGCGGACGATTTCGTTTTCCGGTCGTCCCGGTAAGACGTAATGTCCAGTTCGCCGACCTGCACCGGGCGCTGCTCGATGTCGCGGATGCGCTCGGCGATGCGCCGGGCCAGATAGATGCCCCGGGTGCGGATGCCAACCAGCAAACAGTTGTCAATCCCTTTGTTCTTCTCCACGATCTCGTGCGCGATTCTCGTCAGCGCGCGGCGAATCGCGGTTTCATCCATAATGACGCGTTTATCGGTGCTCACAGCCGCAATCCTCCTTCCGTGTCCGCTACTGCCGCCTCATTCGTAGCGTGCAAAAAAGCTCCTTGCGATTCGTGCCGCAAGGAGCTTTACCGACCCGGATGCAGACAGAGAACCGCCTTCGGGCGCACGTCAAGCGCGCTCTGGCGTCATTCCTTCTGCGGAATCCGTCGGATCGATCGTTTATTCACGCTACCTTGCCAGCCTCTCGGGACTGAATTAAAGGTACTGCTTTTATTAAAAAGCATTATCCCATGTTCGACAAAAGATGTCAATAGGCCGAACCGCGGGTTCCCGGTTCGGCCTATTCAAGCTTTCGTATTTTGTTTACAGGCTCAGCTTGCGGATGCGCTCGACCGCTTTTTCCGTATTGTCCCGGCTGCCGAACGCCGTCAGCCGGAAGTAGCCTTGTCCGCTCCGGCCGAAGCCGACGCCCGGCGTGCCGACGATGTGCGCCTCCGACAGCAGCTTGTCGAAGAACGCCCACGAATCGAGTCCGTTCGGCGTTTTGAGCCAGATGTAAGGCGCGTTCACGCCGCCGTATACGTCAAGGCCGAGCGAAGCGAGCCCTTCGCGGATAATGGCCGCGTTGCTCATATAATAATCGACGAGCGCCGCGATCTGCGCCTTGCCTTCCGGCGAATAAATGGCGGCCGCCCCCCGCTGGGTCACATACGAGACACCGTTGAATTTGGTCGAATGCCGTCGATTCCACAAATCGTTGACAAGATGCGCGTTGCCTTGCGGGTCGTACGCCTTCAGCTCGCGGGGAACGACCGTGTACGCGCAGCGGATGCCGGTGAAGCCGGCCGTCTTGGAAAAGCTGCGGAATTCGATCGCCACTTCCTTGGCGCCTTCGATTTCATATATGCTGTGCGGCACATCTTTCTCGCGGATGAACGCTTCGTAAGCCGAATCGTACAAAATGATGCAGCCGTTTTCCCGCGCGTAATCGACCCACTTCTTCAGCTCGTCCTTGCTCAGCGTCATGCCGGTCGGATTGTTCGGGTAGCACAGATAGATCAGATCGACTTTGCGGTCCGGCAGCGCAGGCTTGAAGCCGTTCTCCGCGTTGCAATCCAGATAGACGATATTGGTGTACCGGTTTTCCGTCTTGTCGAATGCGCCGGATCGTCCCGCCATCACATTCGTATCGACATAGACCGGATACACCGGGTCCTGTACGGCCACAACGCTGTCGGCGCTAAAAATCTCCTGAATGTTGCCGACGTCGCATTTCGATCCGTCGCTGACAAACACTTCATTGGATTGAATATCGATGCCGCGAGCCTTGTAGTCGTGCTCGATAATGGCCTCGATCAGAAAATCGTATCCTTGTTCCGGTCCGTATCCGCGAAACGTCTCCGGTCTCGCCATTTCGTCGACGGCGGCGTGCATCGCCTGAATGACCGCTTCCGGCAAAGCGCGCGTGACGTCGCCGATCCCGAGCGAAATAATTTGCGCATCCGGATGTTCTTGCACAAATTTCGTGCGGCGCTTGGCGATTTCGGAGAACAGGTAGCTGCCCTGCAGTTCCAGATAATGATGATTAATGTTGGTCACGATAAGCTCCACCTTTCCCGTCGAGTGGTTAATCAACGAATAAAGCCGGGACGGCTCCCGGCTCCGCGCTGATTTAAGGATAACCTACTTTCGTGGCCGACATTAATGCAGGAAAATGCAAAAAGTTTGCACTTTTCGCCAGACCATACAGCCGATTTCGCCGCTATCGGCTGCGCAATTCCGCTATGACCCGCTCCATGTCAGGCGGGATGGGGGACGAAAATTCAAGATACTCCTCCGTAGCCGGATGGACGAAGCCGAGCGTCGCCGCATGAAGCGCCTGGCCGCCGAGCTTGACGGTGCGCGACGGACCATATACGGGATCGCCCGCCAGCGGGTGGCCGATATGCTTCATATGGACGCGGATCTGGTGCGTCCGGCCCGTTTCGAGCTGCAGCTCAAGCAGCGTGTAGTCGCCGAACCGCTCCAATACGGCAAAATGGGTGACCGCATCTTTGCCGTTACGGTCCGTTACCGCGAACAGCTTCCGGTTTTTCGGATCGCGGCCGATCGGCGCATCGATCGTCCCCCGGTCGTGAGGGATATTGCCGTGCGCCAGCGCAATGTACACCCGCGATACCGTATGCGCCTTCAACTGGGCGGCAAGCGACAGATGGGCCCGGTCGTTCTTGGCCGCCATCAGCAGGCCGGAAGTGTCCTTGTCGATCCGGTGCACGATACCGGGCCGGAGCTGGCCGTTAATGCCTGACAGATCGCGGCAGTGATGCATCAGCGCATTGACGACCGTCCCCGACGTATGGCCGGGCGCAGGATGGACGACCATGCCGCGCGGCTTGTCGATGACGATAACATCACGGTCTTCATACACGACGTTCAACGGGATATCTTCGGGCAATATGGCCGTCTGCTCCGGTTCGGGCGGCTGAATGACGACGATATCGCCGGCGGCCGTCCGGTAGTTCGGCTTGACCGTCTGCCCGTTCACCTTGACGGCGCCCGACCTGATCCAATCCTGAACCTGGGTACGGGATACCGCCTCGTCCGCGATGCAGTCCGTCGCCAATTTGTCGAGACGCTGCCCCGCTTCGTCCGCCCCGACGACGAATTCCAACGGTTCTTCTTCATGGTAATCGCTGTTGCCGTTCATGCTGTCCGTTCCCTTCTTCATCTGTCTGCTGTTCCGACGCTTGTCCGCCGTCCGCCGACTTGCCGTACGCAGCGCCGGAAGCGTCGGCCGTTTCGGTCACGTCGGATGCGGAAGCGCCGGCGGCGGCGCTGTCCGCCGACACGACGCCGTCTTGAGGTTCGCGGGTAAGGAAGGAGTCCAGCAGGATGAGAATGACGCCGCATACGATGCCGATGTCCGCTACGTTAAATATCGGAAACGTATAGCTTCCGAAATTGAATTGGAAAAAGTCGACGACTTCCCCTTTGACCAGCCGGTCGATAAAATTGCCGCACGCGCCTCCGAGCACCAGCCCGAGCGCGATCATCATCAGCGGCCGGCCGGTTTTGCGGTTAAACTGTATGTACCAGATCAAGCCTCCGACGACGATTACCGTCACGATCAAAAAGAAAAGGCGCTGATTTTCCAAAATGCTGAAGGCGGCACCGGTATTGCGAATGGACGTAATTTGAAAAAGGTGCCGATAACGTTTATTTTTTCGTAAAGCTCGAGGTTGTTTTCAATCCATTTTTTCGTAATGAAATCGACAATAAAAATGAACAACGCGATCCCGTACGAATAATATCTCATCCACATTTCCCCCTTGTCGCGACTATTGTAGCATAAAGCCCGTTCCGGCTACCAGTGCGCGTTTCCATAGATGACCATTGTTGAAAAAGCGGCCGTCCGCTCAAACTAAACCGGCAAGGCGTATAACCGATTATAAAGGAAGGTGATGTCGCGTGACTACGACTTTAAGCGAAGCCCGGCTGGCGGAGCTGCGCTCCCGCCTCGAGGCGGCCAAAGCCGAAGCCGAGCGAAGACTTGCGGGCAACGATCATTACGGCCTCGCCGATTCGCTGCGGGAAGAGACGGGCGAGCTGTCGGCGATCGACAATCATCCGGCCGATGTCGGTTCGGAAATGTTCGAGAGAGGCAAGGACGTCGCCTTGCTGGAAAAAGACGATCTCCGGCTGCGCCGCATCGACGCCGCTCTCCATGCGATATCCGAAGGGACGTACGGCCGCTGTCTGACATGCGGGGAGGCGATTCCTTACGAACGGCTCGAAGCGGTGCCGGACACGCTGTACTGCAAAAAGCATTCGCCCCGGCAGGAGGTGTCCTTGCGCCGTCCGGCGGAAGAGGATATGCTGGACAATCCGTTCGGGCGAAGCAGCATGGACGAGGAATCGTCCTATAACGGCTTCGACGGCGAGGACGCCTGGCAAATCGTCGAGTCATGGGGCAATTCCGATTCGCCGGCCCTGGCCGAAAATCCGAATGACGCGAGCTATGACGACATGTCCGTCGAAAACGACGAAAGCGACGGCTATGTAGAGCCGCTCGAAAGCTTCTTGGCCACCGATATTACCGGCCGCCATATCAGCGTCGTCCGCAATCGCGAATACCGCGATTATTTGGAGCGCCGCGAAGGCGACCGCGCGCTCGAAGTTTCCGAGGAGCCGTAACCCCCGCTCTGACGGGGATGCGGTTTGACCGTCCACCACACGACACGTCGCTCGCCGGGACCGCCATCCGCGTTCGCGTCCAATGGCGGTCAATAAGCTTTGCCTTCCAGCTGGATCTGCACGATGCGGACGATATCGGCGATATAGTCGCCGATAATGGGCAAGTTCAAGGCGCCGAGGATGCGCAGCACATACAGAATCGTGGCGGCGAAAAACGTAAAGCCGATCGCGATGCCGACGCCCCGCGCCGTGCCGGCCAGCAAATTCCGCCACAGGAGCGAAAAAGGGCGGTTGAGCAAATTTACATAATCGGCAATATGCGACCGTTCCATATCTGCGGCCATCTTCTGCAGCCGCCGGTCGACCAGATCGAGCGACTGACGGAGCTTGTCCAGCTCCCGATTCTCTTCGTTCATGAACATCCCTCCATCATTCGGGATATATGGCAAAACAGACGAGCCTATGCGCCGCCCGGTGCCGCCGCGAGGGCGGCGGGGCGACGGCGCGAAGGTCCCGTCTGTTTCCCGCTGTTTCTAGCATAACCTTACGCCCGGATCAAAATTCCAATTTCTTTGTCTCCAAGCCGGACGCGTTCCATCGCATCGTCCTTGCCGTACGTTACGCCGCTGATCAGAACGTTGTCGTACAGCAGCCGCTCGAACGCATCGAGCGCGGACCGCAGCTCGTCGTCGACGTCCAGCGTCAGCTTCACGCGCTGCTCGATCGGCAGGTCGAGCTTCTTGCGCGTATCCTGCACGGCACGGATCACCTCGCGCACCCAGCCTTCCCGCTCCAGCTCCGGCGTAACGTCCGTATTGAGCGCCGCCGTCAGCCCGTATCCCGAAGCCGACGCAAAACCGGATTTGGCCCGTTTCTCGACGAGCAGCTCATCGAGCGAAATGAACAGCTCCTCGCCGTCGGCCGTCGTGAACGTCAGCCCGCCGTTCTGAACGGCCCGGCGCGCGTCTTCCGGCGGCAGTTCTTTCAAATGCGCCTGGATCGGACCGACCTGTTTGCCGTACTTTTTGCCGGCAACCTTCAGATTGAGCTTCAGCGCGAAATCGACAAATCCGCTGTCGCTCGTCTCTACGCGAATCGACTTGACGTTGATCTCGTCACGGATAATGTCCTCGTAGGCCGCGACATCGAATTCGCGGTCGACCGACACGATCAGCTCGGCGAGCGGCTGGCGCGTCTTGATGCCGGTTTCGTTGCGCACGTTGCGCGCCAGCTCGACGATCCGGCGGGCGGTTTCCATATCCTGTTCCAGCTGCGGGTCGATCGCCGACTCGTCCGCCGTCGGATAATCGGCCAGGTGGACGCTCTCCCCGCCTCCGAGATTGCCATACACGTCGTCGGCGAGCAGCGGCGCGAACGGCGCAATCAGACGGGAAAGCGTCAGCAGCACATGCCGCAAGGTGCCGTATGCGGCAAGTTTGTCTCCGGTCAGCCCGCTGCCCCAGAAGCGGTCGCGGGAACGGCGGATGTACCAGTTGCTCAGCTCGTCGACAAATTGCTCGATCGCCTTGGCGGAGTTCAGGAAATCGTTGGCGTCGAGCCCTTTGACGACGGCGGCGACAAGCGAGTTCAGCCGCGACACGATCCAGCGGTCCAGCTTGTTCGCCGAAGGCTCGTACGGATGGGCTGCCGGATCGTACCCGTCGATGTCGGCGTATAGCGCGAAGAACGCATGCGTATTGACGATCGTGTCAATGACCTTCGATTTCGCTTCGGCCACGATCGCTTTCGAGAACCGCTTGCTGTTCCAAGGCGCGCTGTCGGCGAGCAGCGCCCAGCGGAAGGCGTCGGTGCCGTACGCTTCGATAATTTCCCACGGATCGATAACATTGCCTTTCGACTTGGACATCTTCTGGCCGTTCTCGTCGAGAATATGGCCGGTGGAAATGACCGCCTTGTAAGGCGCCTTGCCGTTGTACAGCGTCGAAACGGCGAGCAGGCTGAAAAACCATCCGCGCGTCTGGTCGATGCCTTCGCAGATCATGTCGGCCGGATACTGCTCCTCGAACAGCTCCTTGTTCTCGAACGGGTAATGATACTGGGCGAACGGCATCGAGCCGCTGTCGAACCAGACGTCGATCACTTCCGGCGTGCGCGTCATGACTCCGCCCTCGCAGTGCGGACAGGACAGCTTCACTTCGTCGACGTAAGGCTTGTGAAGCTCCAGATCCGCCGGCACTTCGCCGATCGCCCGCTCACGCAGTTCGCGCAGGCTGCCCGGCGCGCATTCGCCCCCGCAGCTGTCGCACACCCATACGTTGAGCGGCGTTCCCCAATACCGGTTGCGGCTGATGTTCCAATCGACCAGATCTTCCAGAAATTTGCCGAAGCGGCCTTCACGGATATGCCCCGGATACCAGTCGACGCCGTTGTTGTTGGCAATCAGTTGTTCCTTCACCGCGGTCGTCTTGATAAACCAGCTTTCCGTCGCATAATAGAGCAGCGGCGATTTGCAGCGCCAGCAGAACGGATAGCTGTGCTCGTATTTCTCTTTCGCGAACAGCAGCCCTTTCTCGCTCAGCATCTTCACGATGTCGACGTCGCAGTCCTTCACGAACCGGCCCGCCAAATCGGTCACCGCGTCCACATATCGTCCGGCCGAATTGACGACGTTCAGCATGCCGATGCCGCTCGCCCGCGCCGCCTTGTAGTCGTCTTCACCATGCGCCGGCGCGATATGAACGATGCCCGTACCGCTCGAGTCGCTGACGAAATCGGCGGCGATGACGACATGTCCGTCTTCGACCGGCACGTAGTTGAACGGCGGTTCGTAGCGCAAGCCCGCAAGCTCCGCTCCTTTGACGCGGCCGACGATTTCGTAGTTCTCCTTGAGCACCTGCTCGGCCAGATTTTCCGCGACGATATACGTTTCGTCCCCTTGCCGCGCCTTCACATACGTAAGCTCCGGATGGACGGCCAGCGCCACGTTCGCCGGCAGCGTCCACGGCGTCGTCGTCCAGGCGAGCACCGCTTCGCCCGTATCCTTCAGCCGAAACTTGACCGTCGCGCTCAAATCTTTGACATCTTCATAGCCTTGCGCGACTTCGTGGGAGCTGAGCGTCGTCTGACAGCACGGACAGTACGGGCTGACCCGATGTCCGCGGTACAACAGCCCTTTCCCGTGAATGGTCGACAGAATATGCCAGACGCTTTCGATGTAGTCGTTGTGCAGCGTGACGTACGGATCGTCCATATCGGTCCAGTACGCGATCGCTTCAGTCAATTCCCGCCATTGCCGCTCGTATTCGAAGACGCTGTCCTTGCATTTCTTGATGAACGCCTCGATGCCGTAATTTTCGATTTCCTGCTTGCCGGAAATGCCGAGCTGCTTCTCCACGCCGAGCTCGACGGGCAGGCCGTGCGTATCCCAGCCTGCTTTGCGGACGACGCGGTAACCGGACATCGTCTTGTAGCGGCCGATGAAATCTTTGATCACGCGCCCGAGCACATGGCCGATATGCGGCGCCCCGTTGGCGGTCGGCGGCCCTTCGTAGAAGACGAAATTCGGCTTGCCGCTGCGGTTCTCGATCGACCGTTTGAACGTGTTCTGCTCCTTCCACTTGGCCAGCACGCGCAGCTCGCGGCTGCGGGCGCTCTCTTTTACATTTACCCTGTTCATGCCCTTATCCAACCCTTTCCTGCAAAAAATAAAAACCCCGCCCTGTAAAGGGACGAGGTTGTCTCGCGTTACCACCCTTGTTCCGCAGCGTTTTCGCCGCATCGGCCCAATCCTGTTCCAGACCGATGACAGACGCGCCGCGGCGCCTTTGTCGCGAACCATCATTCGCGTTCCCGATAACGGGGGAAAGCCGTCGGCACTTACTTGCACCGGCCGACAGCGCCCGGCTGTCCGAAAATGCGCCTCGCGCGCTTTCCGTCCGCCGCTTCGCCGGCCGTGGTTCGGCACCGCTTCTCGGAGATGATTTTCCGCCGGGGCTCGAACACCGGCTTGCAGCATGTCGCCGGCTCTCTGGGGAACGCTCCCGCAGCGTACTCCTTCTCGTCAACGAATCTCATTGGCATTATAAATTGCTGTCAGTTATAGTTATAGCGCAATCGCGCCCCCGTTGTCAAACGGGCAGCTGCGGAAACGATGCGCGGCTTCCGCTACATGCTGTGGGAATGCTCCACCTTCAGCGCCGCATCTTCCTTGTCTCTGGCGCCGGATTCGAGCGCTTCCCAGCTTTCGACGCCGAGCAATTCCAGCTGGGCTTCGACCAGCGTCCGGAAACGCGCCCGGTAGATGGACGCCTGCTTCTTCAGCTCCTCTACCTCGAGGGCGATTTTGCGGGATTTGGCGAGCGCCTCGTTAATGATCCGGTCGGCGTTCTTCTCCGCTTCCTTAATAATCAACTGCGCTTCCTTCTTCGCGTTGTTTTTGACTTCATCCGCCGCTTCCTGCGCCACGATGATCGTTTTGCTGAGCGTTTCTTCGATATTCGCAAAATGATCCAGCTTCTCCTGCATCGCGAGCAGTTGGTTTTGCAGTTCCTTATTCTCGCGGATCAGCGCTTCGTAATCTTTGATGACCTGATCGAGAAACTCGTTGACTTCGTCCTCGTCATATCCGCGCAGTCTCCGTCCGAATTCCTTATTATGAATGTCCAATGGCGTCAGCGGCATTGGCGCACCTCCTAAACAAATATATGACGAACAAAGATTAGTAAAGCAAACAATTCGACATCCATAAGCAAAATCCTGCAAACGTTCAAACAAATCTGCCGATTCTGACGCGAATTCTCCCTTTCTTCGTCACGCCTTCGACATCAAGCACCTTGAAACGGCCGAGCCCCTTGAACGATACCACGTCGCCCGCCTTGAGCGGTTTCGACGGCTCCTCCTCCGTCTTCCAGTTGACCCGACACCGTCCGACTTTGATCGGGTCCGTTATTTTGGAGCGGCTGACCCGGAACACGTCGCTGGCGATTCCGTCCAGGCGCATGGAAGCGACCGTGAGCGCGAGCTCCTCCAGCTTCGGCACGACGGGCACGAGAGCGTCAAGCGGCAAAATTTCGGTCGTCACATGGACGCGATGGACTTGCCGGAGATGGATGTTCAGGTAGTCGGCGATTTCTTCGGCGACGAGGCAATGGCTTCCGTCTTCCCTGACATGAATGTCGCCGATCCGGTCACGCTTGACGCCAAGGCCGAGCAGGGCGCCCAGGTAATCGCCGTGGTCGAGCTCGGCTGTAGCTGTACCGCCCGTTCCGCCGGCGCTTACGGAGAGCACGACGATGCCCGCCGGCTCATCCTCCAGCGAACGGTAGTCCGGTGCGATCAAAGCGCGCTTGCGCTCGGCCTCCGGGTAGCCGCCGTCCATCCGCAGCCGCACGTCCGGATTGCGGTTCGCGATCGTCTCGAGAATATAAAGCTGCCGCGGATCAAGAAAATCGGTCCGCCTCACCTCATGGCGCTCTGCGGACCGCTCCACCCATTCCGTCGCCCGGTCGACAAACGGCCGTTCGTCGGGATGAAAATGCTCGTAAATTTCTTTATTTGCCATATCCGTATCCTTCTGACGACCATCGTTCGCCGGTTAAATAAAGAATTCGATGACGGCGATCAGCCCGTACGCGACGAACTGCAGCGCGAACACCGCGACGATCGGAGAGATGTCCAGCATGCCGCCGATCGGAGGAATGAAGCGCCTGAACGGCGCGAGGTAAGGCTCGACCAGCTTCCCGAGAATCTGGCCGATGAAGCTTTCGCGGGCGTTAGGGAGCCAGGAAAGAAGAACGTAGCCGATGATCATAAAGGTATATATCGTTTCGAGATTCCAGATCCAGGTTGCGATTGCCTCCAACTCAAGGTCACCTCATTTTTTGTAGTCGTTCTCATCCGCCAGCATGTCGCTAATGGTGCCTTGAATTTCGACCGTATCCGGAGTACAAAGGAATATATTCGGTCCCACCTTCGAAATGCTGCCGTTCAGCGCATAGACCGTACCGCTCAAAAAGTCGACAACCCGAACGGCGAGATCGGTCCTGACGCGCTGCAGATTGACGATCACCGACCGGTGCGAACGAAGATGGTCGGCAATCTCCTGCGCCTCGTCATAGGTACGCGGCTCGCTCAGAATGACGCGGACGTTCTTCTGCGCATGAATGCTGACGATATTGCTTCCTTTCATACTTTTACGTTGCACGGCCGGATGCGTTTCATTTTCTTGTTCGTACGCGGCCGGCTCCGTTTCTTTTTCGCGTTCGATAATTTCCTCTTCTTCCTGCAGTCCCAGAAAATTCATAAAACGGTTCATGACGCTCATCGCTTCATACCTCCTCTTTTCCTACCAGTACGGTACCGAGCCGAATCCACGTTGCGCCTTCTTCGACCGCAATTTCAAAATCGTTGGACATTCCCATGGACAATTCCGTCAACGGCTCCGCCGTTGCCGAACGTGCATTCAGCTCGTCCCGCAGGAGGCGAAGCTGCCGGAATACGGGCCGCGTCGCTTCCGGATCTTCCTCATGCGGCGCCATCGTCATCAGTCCGATCGGGCGAATGGAGCGGAACGCGGCAAGCTCCTTGAGGAAATGCTCTGTCTCTTCCGGAGCGAGACCGTGCTTGGACTGTTCGCCGGATACGTTCACCTGGACGAAGCACGGCACGACGATGCCGAGACGCGCCGCATGCCTGTCGATAGCCTGAGCGAGCGACATCCGGTCCAGCGAATGAATGTATGTAAATTTGTCGATGACGTCTTTCACTTTGTTCGATTGCAGCGAGCCGATAAAATGCCAGACGGCTTGTACCGCATAATCGGCGGCGGCGTCCGGTCCGCTGATCGCCCGCCACTTCGGTTCCGCCTGCTGCCACCGGTTTTCGCCCAGGTGGCGGATGCCGCAGCGCAGCGCTTCCAGGACCGTTGCGGTTCCGACATATTTGGTCACGGCAATGATCCGGACCTCTTCCCGGGACCTGCCGCTGCGTGCGCATGCCGCCTGCAGGCGGCGTTCCACCGCGTCAAGTCTGTCCTGCAGCGTCAAAATTCGTTTCACTCCATTCCGATGCCGATCCAGCTGGCCATCCGTCCCGTCCGGCCCCCTTCCGCCCGGAAAGAGAAAAAAAGGTCGGTACGGCAAGCTGTGCACCATTGAGACATTTCGATATGGATCGGCATAATTCCTGCTTTTATCATAATCTGTCGGTTCATTTCTTTCAAGTCGAGCCTCGCCTTGCCCTCTCCCGTCGGTATGATTGCCGGACGGTCGCCGGATATGCCGGATATGCCGGCAAGCGAGCGGACGAGCGGCTCCATCCGCGCGATGACCGGTTCGTCCACTTCGTAGCAGCAGCCGCCGATAGACGGCCCGATCGCCGCGCGGATCGCCGACGGGCGGCTGCCGTATACGGACGTCATCGCCTCGACGGTCCGGCTCGCGATTTCGAGCGCCGTCCCTTTCCAGCCGGCATGCGCCAGCGCGATGACGCCCCGCTCCGGATCGTAGAAATAAAGCGGAACGCAGTCGGCATAGAAGGAGACGAGCAGCACGCCGGGCTCCGCCGTCATGATGGCGTCGGCGGCGGGAATCGCCGATTCCGTCGATTCGCGTCCGCTGCCTTTCTCGTCGGCTCCGATCGCATGCACGCGATCGCCGTGCACTTGCTCGGCGCATGTCCACGCTTCGAACGGCCAGCCGATCGCTTCCGCGACGATGCGCCGGTTGCGGACGGCATCTTCGGGCCGGTCGCCGACATGCAGGCCGACGTTCAGGCTGTTCCAGGGCGGCCCGCTGACGCCGCCGTTCCTTCCGGTAAATCCGGCGGTCAGCCCTTTATATTGTTTTACCCAAGAAGATAATAAAAAAAGCGAAGGTCCTTTCGCCGACGTTCGCTCACGAAACGGTTCCATCAATTCGTCGCACCTCCGCTACCAGTGTACCATAACGCCAAGCGCGAGAGCGACCCTTACACTTCCTGCGCGGCCTCCTCATTCTCCTGGCGGTAAGCTTTGGCGTCGTCTATGCGGACAAGCACGACGTCCGCCCCGATCTTCACAATATTGCGCCACGGAATGACGACGTCCGTCCCGCCGCCGAACATTCCGAAAACTTCGTGTAATGCGGAACGACGATCGAATCGATCCGTCCGTGCCGCAAATCCAGCTCGATGTCGCTGATTTGCCCGAGCTTTTTGCCGTCCACGATATTAATGACGTCCTTCGCCTGAAAGTCCGATATTTTCAAGTCCGCTCCCCCTTTCCGCCCTTAGTAACCAATATATGAGCCCGAATGGGAAAATGTCCTGTTTGTTTGAAAAAGAGCGGCAGGCGGTCCGCATGTTTTCCGGCACGCGAAAAGCGGCGCCTGCAAGCGCCGCCCGGTATTGCCGCACGCCGCGGATCAAGTCCGCGCGAGGTTATATTTTGACATGCTTCTGCATTTGCTGAATCGCCGATTTCTCCAGCCGGGACACTTGCGCCTGCGAAATGCCGATTTCCTCGGCCACTTCCATCTGCGTCTTCCCCTCGAAAAATCGCATCGACAAAATCATCTTTTCCCGCTCGCCCAGCTTGTGCATCGCTTCCCGCAAGGCGATTTCCTCGATCCAGGTGCCGTCCTTGCTTTTCTCGTCGCTCACCTGATCCATCACGTAGATCGGATCGCCGCCATCGTGGTATATCGGCTCGAAGAGCGAAACCGGATCCTGAATGGCGTCAAGCGCAAACACGACATCTTCCTTCGGCACGTTCAGCGCCTCCGATATTTCGAAAATCGTCGGCTCGCGCGAATTTTGGTTCGTCAACGTATCGCGCACCTGCAGCGCCTTATAAGCGATATCGCGCAGGCTCCGCGAGACGCGGATCGGGTTGTTGTCGCGCAGATAGCGGCGAATCTCGCCGATAATCATCGGGACGGCATACGTGGAAAATTTGACATTTTGGCTGAGATCGAAGTTATCGATGGCTTTCATAAGACCGATGCAGCCTACCTGAAACAAGTCATCCACAAATTCGCCGCGGTTGTTGAACCGCTGGATAACGCTCAATACAAGGCGCAAATTTCCGTTAACCAATTTCTCCCTTGCCGACCGCTCGTTTCTCGTTTGCAAAGCGGTGAACAGCTCGCGCATTTCAGCGTTTGTCAGGACGGGCAGCTTCGCGGTATCCACACCGCAGATCTCGACTTTGTTTCGGGTCAACGCGATTACCTCCCAAGGAGAAACATTACTGTACATTATCTCCTCGGCCCCCTTTTTTATTCCTGATCCGACACCGTCCGACAAATACCGCAACCCTCCTCCGGATGGAGAAGGGCCGCGCCGCTCTCAGACCATTTTATTGAATTCTTTGCGCAGACGCTTGATTATCCGTTTCTCAAGCCGCGATATATACGATTGCGAAATGCCGAGCAGGTCGGCGACATCCTTCTGCGTTTTCTCTTCGCCGTCGGCGAGGCCGAAACGCAGCTCCATAATGATCCGTTCGCGCTCGGTCAGCTTGTCGAGCGCTTTATGCAGCAGCTTCCGGTCGACCTGTTCCTCGATATTGCGGTAGATCGTATCGTTCTCCGTCCCCAGCACGTCCGACAGAAGCAATTCGTTGCCGTCCCAGTCGATGTTCAGCGGCTCGTCGAACGACACCTCGGTGCGCGTCTTGCTGTTGCGGCGCAAATACATCAAAATTTCGTTTTCGATGCACCGCGACGCATAGGTGGCCAGCTTGATTTTTTCTCCGGATCGAACGTGTTGACCGCCTTGATCAGACCGATCGCGCCGATGGAAACGAGATCCTCGATATGAATGCCCGTATTTTCAAACTTGCGGGCGATATACACGACAAGACGCAAATTCCGCTCAATGAGCATCGCCCGGATCGCGGAATCGCCCGAAGGCAGCTTCTCGAGCAAATACTCTTCTTCCTCGCGGGTGAGCGGCGGCGGCAATGCCTCGCTGCCTCCGATATAATAGATTTCTTCGCTCTTTAACCCGAATAAAAATAAAACACGGTAATAATATAACTGCAGGATCAATTTCCATTTGACGAACATGCGGTCCATCCCTCCCAGTAATATTCCGCGGTCTAATTAGCCTTATGAAGCTGCTGCACCAAAGACGGATGAATGATCGCCCGGTACGCCCCATCCGCCGACAACGTTCCGCCATCGAGAGCGACCAGCACCTTGCGGCTTTCCTCCCGCCGCCCGTCCCGCTCGATGCAGACCGCGTCGGGCTTCAGCGCCAGCATGAAGCGCGTGCCGCGGTTGACGCCTCTGTACGGAACAAGACGCAGCCGGTCTTGCCATTTGAACGGTTCTTCATCGCTTATTCCGGCTACAAGACGGTCCACCTGCGACTGGCGGATATGACCCAGCCACGATGCCGGAAGCTCATCTTCCCATACCGACGCTTCCATCACCATCACCGGCGTCCGCGTCAACGGATCGTACAGCTGATTGCCGGTATCGATCAGGCCGATGCAGCGGCGCTCGCATTCGCCGATGAACACCGATACCTCGACCAGATGATCCGTCAGCAGTTCCCGTTCGCGTCTCCCTCTGACGACGGAACGGTAAATATACAAGCCGATGCAAACGGCCGATAACACGAACACGATGCCGGTTTTCAGTTCGGCGCGGACGCCTCCTTCGATAAATGCGAGCCCCTGCCAAATTTCCGAACGGCCCTGCAGCATGTAGTGCGCCCCGAGCACCGCCCCCGCCGCGACAAAATTAACCGCATAAAATGCGGCAACGTTGCGTATGAACGATTGCAAACTCGCAAACCCGAACGCCGTCCAAAGCATGAGCAGGGACAGTACGAATTTGATGGCGAACGTAAACAAAAACGATAGCGTCGGAACGAACATGAGCATAACATATGACGCTCCGATCGCCGCAGCGGCCAGCACCTTCCACCAGACGGCCCGGATATCCCGTATCCATGCCGTCATCAGCAAAAGGCTTCCGTCAATCATCAGGTTCATCGCGAACACGACGTCAACATATACTGCCATCGCTTCACCTTCCTGAAGCGGCGCCCGGCAGGCCTGTCAGGCCGAAGCGCTGGAGCGCGATTGAGACTAGTATAGTAAAATACTATTTCAAAGTCTGTCTAATCATGCCGTCAGGAGCAATCTTTTTTGTCGAGTCTCCGGAGCAAAACAGGGACCCCCTTTCCGCTGCCGTACAGGCTTCGGAAAGGGGGTCCCTGTTATGTTTCGATACCGTTCGATAATGACGAGCGCAAGATACAATCAGCCGCGCGGACGATTGCGCAGGAAAGCCGGAATGTCCAGCTGGTCGTTCGAATGGCTGCCGAACGGCTTCACATTCGTCGCGGACTGGCGCTGTTCCGTATGCTGCTCGGCCGGCTGCTGATTGAGGACGCGGCCGCGGCTTTGTTCCGGTTTGGAATCGAAGCCGGTAGCGATGACCGTCACCTTGATTTCGTCCTTCATCTCTTCGTCGATAATCGCGCCGAAAATCATGTTGACCTCCGGATCGGAAGCTTCAATGACGATTTCCGCCGCTTCGTTCACTTCGTACAGCGACAGATTGCTGCCGCCCGTAATATTCATAATGACCCCGCGGGCGCCGTCGATGGACGTCTCGAGGAGCGGGCTCATAATCGCTTTGCGGGCCGCTTCCGCCGCCCGGTTCTCCCCGGAGGCGATGCCGATGCCCATCAGCGCCGAGCCCCGTTCGGTCATAATCGTCTTGACGTCGGCAAAGTCGAGGTTGATCAGGCCCGGTACGGCAATCAAGTCGGAAATGCCCTGTACCGCCTGGCGAAGCACGTTGTCCGCTTCGCGGAACGCTTCGAGCATCGGCGTCTTCTTGTCGACGATTTCGAGCAGACGGTCGTTCGGGATCGTAATGAGCGTATCCACTTTGTCCTTCAGCGCTTCGATGCCCATCTCGGCATGAGCGGAACGCTTCCGCCCTTCGAACGTGAACGGACGGGTCACGACGCCGACCGTCAGCGCGCCGCATTCGCGGGCGATTTCGGCGATTACGGGAGCCGCCCCCGTACCGGTTCCGCCGCCCATGCCGGCGGTGACGAACACCATATCGGCGCCTTTCAGCGTATTACTGATCAGATCGCGGGACTCTTCGGCCGCCTTCTTGCCGACCTCGGGGTTGGCGCCGGCCCCGAGACCGCGGGTCAGCTTGTCTCCGATTTGAAGCTTGTGCTCGGATTTGGACAGATTGAGCGCCTGCGCGTCCGTATTGACCGTAATGAATTCGACGCCTTTGACGCCGTTCTCGATCATCCGGTTTACCGCGTTGCTGCCGCCTCCCCCCACCCCGATTACTTTAATTTGGGCCATCGTTTCCATATCAAAATCGAATTCCAACATTATGATTCCCCCGATCAAATGAATTCGCTAAACATATTTTTGAGCCGTTCGAATATGCCGGGCTTCGGCGCAGCTGCCGCACCGCTCTTGCGGCCAGCCGGCTTCTTGGAACCGCCTCCTCCGCCGCGCAGCTTCATATGCTTCGACACGTACTGGATAATCCCGACACCGCTGCTGAAAGAAGGATCTCTCACGCCGATATAGTCGGGCACCGCGATACGAACCGACGATTCCAGCTCCATCTGGGCCAGTCCCAGCGTTCCGGGCAGCATGACCGTTCCTCCGGTTAATACATAGCCGTTCACCTTGTCCCCGTATCCGAGTCGCCGGACTTCTTCCCGAATCAGATGAAAAATTTCCTGCATGCGCGGCTCAATAATGTTAGCCAAATCCACTTGCGAAAATTCCTTCTCGATATTCGTGCCCATCCGCACAACTTTGAACTTCTGGTCTTCGGCGGCGTCGCTGACGAGCGCGCAGCCGTATTTGAGCTTGATCTTCTCCGCCTGCTCCGTCTGGGTTCTGAGACCGTAGGCGATATCGTTCGTGACGTATTCCCCGCCGATCGGCAGCGTCGAAGTCGCCGCCAGACTGCCCTGATCGAAGATTGCGACCGTCGTGGCGCCCGCTCCCACATCGGCCAGCACCGTTCCCATCGATTTCTCGTCCTTCGTGAGCGACATGACGCCGGAAGCGAGCGACATCAGAATGACGCCGGAAATTTGAAGCCCCGCCTTCTCTACGCAGCGCATCAAATTATGTATCGCCGTCTTCGCTCCGGTGACGATCGTCGCCTCCACTTCGAGGCGGACGCCGATCATGCCGCGAGGATCGGATATGCCTTCAAGCCCGTCCACCAAATACTGCTTCGGGACGAGATTGATAATTTCGCGTTCCGGCGGAAGCGCAACGACCTTGGCCGCCTGCAGCACCCGCTCGATATCTTCTTCGCCGATTTCGCGGTCCTCATTGGAAACCGCCACTACACCATGGTTCGTTTGCAAGGCGATATGGTTGCCCTGGATTCCGACGTACACATCCGTTATTTGAATGCCGACCATCCGTTCCGCATGATCGACGGCTTTGCGTATCGATGTGACGGTCTGGTCGATATCCACGATGGCTCCTTTTCGTATCCCTTCCGAGTCGGCAGATCCAACTCCAATAATATTAATGGCTCCGTTTTTCATTTCGCCAATAATAGCACGAACCTTGGACGTACCGATGTCCAAACTGACAATGATGTCGCTGTTGCTCAACCCGCGGCACCTCCCGTTTCACGATTGCATGTATCATGCGCTTTGCATGAAAATCGCATCTCTTTGTTATAAAATAAATGCATTTCTATCATATTCAACGCGTTATTGACGAAACCTCTTTTTCTACAAATTTTTCATACATGAAGTAATTGGCAATTTCTCCGAATCCGTCGAAACGAAAGGCCCAAACGCGGCTTTACCCATAAAATACTACCATTTTTTGTTGCTATTGAGTAGTCTCTAATTCGTCGGTCTCCTGCTCGTAAGGCTCATAGGTGTCGGCCAGCAGCATCGTCACGCGCCCCGGCTGCTGCGTCTCGACGACGGCATTGAGCATCGGAATTTTGTCCTTCAGCACCGACACCGCCGTCACGACTTCGAACCGCGTGCGCGTATATATTTTGATCCGGTCGGGATACGCCTTCGACGGATACGGGGTAATTTCCGATATGTCCGAAAGCTCCTTGGCCGGTATGCGAGCCAACTGCCTGGATAGCTCGGCCTTGACCGGATCGTTCGGTTTCCAGCCCGTCAGCACCGGCTTGTCCGCAACGATGCTGCCGCCGACGACCGGAATATTCGCGCCGTTCGACAAGATCGCGGTCAACTCCCCGGTCGAGGACAGTTCGAACGCCACCGCGTTGTATTCCTGCACCGCGATGCGCACGACGCCGGGAAAATGTTTCGTCACCTCGACCTCCTTGACAGGCTTCAACGTTTTGACGCGTTTCTCGATCGTCGCCGCTCCGGCGCCGAAGAAAGCGTCCCCGACCGCAAGCCCCGAAGCTTCCCGGATTTCCGCGGCCGTCAAATACATTTCACCCTCTATGACCAGAGACGAAATTTTGCTGATAGAAGAATTGAAAAATAATACCGCGAGCAGCACGACGAACAGAAGCAGGAGCACGGCCAGTACTTTCCGATTGCCCCTTCGCTTTCGCTCCGGCTCCCGGAGGACCGGAATCGGTTCAGACATGGCTTGTCCCTTCTTTCGTAAAACATCCGCTCCCACTTTAAGAGGCGGGAGCCGGGAGTGAACCGCCTTTCGGTTATCCGGGAACGACCCGGTTGTCGGGTACGGCGGAATATCTCGTTATACGGGCGCCCAGTCGCGACAGCATCTGCTCGATCCGGTCATAGCCGCGGTCGATGTGATGCACCTGTTCGACGATCGTGCGGCCCTGAGCCGCAAGACCGGCGATGACGAGCGCTGCCCCCGCCCGCAAATCGGTCGCTTCTACGGTCGCGCCGTACAGTCTCGGAACGCCCCGTATGAAAGCCGCGTTCATATCGACGCGTATGTCCGCCCCCATCCGGGTCAATTCTTCCACATGCTTGAAGCGGCCTTCAAAATCGTTTCCTTCATGATGCTCGTTCCATCCGCGACCGCCAGCAGCACCATCAACTGGGACTGGAGATCGGTCGGAAAGGCCGGATACGGAGACGTGACGATGCGCTCGATCGCCTTCGGCCTTGCGGAACTGCTAACTTTCATTATATCACCGTCGATGGCGATTTGAACACCACAGCGGCGAAGCACATGAATGAGCGACGTCAGATGGGCCGGATTGGTGTTCTGCAGCGTCACCTGCCCGCGGGTTGCGGCGGCGGCCACCATGACGGTGCCGGTTACGATCCGGTCGGGAATAACCTCGTAACGGCAGGGCTCAAGCTTCCTGACGCCTTCGATCGTAATCGTATCGGTTCCGGCGCCCATAATTTTCGCGCCCATCTTGTTGAGAAATCGCTGCAAATCCTGAATTTCCGGCTCGCGCGCGGCATTCGTAATCGTCGTCCGCCCTTCGGCCAGAACGGCGGCCATCATAATATTTTCCGTTGCGCCGACGCTCGGGAAAGCGAGATGGATATCGTTCCCGATCAAACGGGGAGCGCGGCAAATAATCCGGTTGCCCAGCTCGATCACTTCCGCGCCGAGCGCCTCGAGCCCTTGCAGGTGCAAATCGATTTTGCGTTCGCCGATGGCGCAGCCTCCGGGCTGATAAACCTGTACTTCTCCGAATCGCGCCAGCAGCGGTCCCATCAGAAAGATCGACGAGCGCATTTGGCGCATAAGCGTTTCCGGTACATGGGATGTATGCGCGGGCGCCGTATCGAGCACGACGGTTTCGCCTTCATGCCAAGCCCGGCAGCCCAGCTCCCGGAGCAGATCGAGCATCACCCCGATATCCAGCAGTTTGGGCACATGGTCGATTGTGACGGTTCCGCAAGCCAGCACGCTGGCAGCCAATATCGGCAATGCGGCATTTTTCGCTCCATGGATGGCAATGGTTCCTGAGAGTGGTTTCCCGCCTTCAATCACCAGTTTATCCAATGTATCACCACCTCCGAATTACCGTTCGCCCATCACCAATACTTCCGGTACCAGCTCGATGCCGAATTTGTCTTTCACGGTTTTCCGGATATGCGTCATGAGGGCGAGAACGTCTTCAGCTGTCGCTTGCCCGGTGTTGACAATGAAATTGGCGTGCTGCGCGGAAATTTCAGCGCCTCCGTGACGGAAGCCTTTCAGACCTGCCGCTTCGATCAGCCGGGCGGCATAATCGTTCGGCGGATTGCGGAATACGCTTCCGGCACTGGCCATCTGCAGCGGCTGCGTCTCAAGCCGTCTGGCCTTGTGCGCCGCCATCGCCGCGGCGATCGTCTTCCTGTCCCCCCGCGCCAGCCGGAATGTCGCTTCCACGACGATGCCCGGCTGTTCTTGCAATATCGAATGACGATAAGAGAACTTCATATCCTCCGCTTCGTATCGAACCAATTCCCCTGTTCCCAGTACAATTTCAGCTGATTGGAAAATACGTGACACATCCGATCCCAAGGCGCCCGCGTTCATATAGACGGCTCCGCCGACCGTGCCCGGAATTCCTCCCGCGAATTCCAGTCCGGTCAGCCCTTCCTTCCCCGCCATTACGGATAATTTAATGAAGGAATACGCCGCTCCGGCATGAACGAGTTCATCCTCAAAGCGAATGTAATCAAGCGAATCCCCGGTTTTGATGACGACGCCGCGAATCCCTTTGTCGCTGACGAGCATGTTGGAGCCCCGGCCGAGCGGAGTCCACGGGACGCCATGCCGATTAAGCAGACGGATGGCCGACACCAGCTCATCTTTGCCGCCGGGAATAAAGAGAACATCGGCGGGCCCACCGATCTTCCATGTCGTATATGGCGCGAGCGGTTCGTCGTACATGACTTGCCCGAGCGCTTCCAGTTGCGATATCGTTTGCCTCATGTGGTCGAACCTCCTTGTTGCTTCGTCTGTGCCGGAATCCGAGCGCTCCTTGCGTCCGGCCGCCAGCGGCGTCAGGATTCGTCAAACCGGGCCGCCTGGTTGGCAGTCACGATTTATACGGTATCTTATGCCGCATGCGATGCGGGTGTGACAAACGCCCAGACCGCTGCAGCCGGCACGTCAGGCGGTTTCCGCTCCTCACGCGGTCAGCCTCGCCGCGTCAGGCGGTTCAGCTCCGCCGCGATCCGCTCCGCCGCGTCGGGCATGCCGAGCCCCTCCGACGCTCGCCGCATCGAACGGAGACGATGCTCGTCGCTCAAGATGGCGTCGATCCTGTCAAGCAGTTCCGCTCCGCGCAAATCTTTCTCCAGCACCATCTCCGCGGCCCCCGCTTCGACCAGACTGCGGGCGTTCGCCTCCTGGTGATTGTTCGTCACATTGGGCGACGGAATGAGAATCGACGGCAGGCCGAGCGCCGTAATCTCCGCCAGCGAGGATGCGCCCGCGCGTCCCACGACGAGCGTCGTGGCGGCCAGCACCTCCGGCATATTGTGCAGATAGGAATGCACGTGCAAATAATTGGCGACGATCGGCGTAACCTGCCGGATGCGCTCCATCGTTCGCTCGAAATAAGTCTCGCCGGTCACAAACACAAAGTGGACGCCTGGCAGCCGCCCGAGCAGCGGCGCCATGTCCACCATCGCTTCGTTTATCGCTTTCGCTCCCCGGCTGCCGCCGACCACCAGCACGATCCGGCTTCCTTCCGGCAAGCCGAGAGCGGCGTAGCCTTTGTTCCGGTTCGCCGCCGCAACATGCGTCGCGCACGGATTGCCGGTATGAACGGTCCGTTTTGCTTTGCCGAAATGGGCGAGCGATTCCTGAAAACTGACGGCTACGCAGTCGGCGTACCGGGCCAGAAACTTGTTCGTCAGGCCGGGGATGACGTTCTGCTCGTGAATGAGCGTCGGAATGCCGAGACGGGCCGCCGCATAGACGACCGGGCCGCAGACGTACCCGCCGGTACCGACGACGGCATCCGCCTTGAAGCGGCGGAGCAGCTCCTTCGAGCGGCGAACGCCCTTCAGAAATCGGATCACCGTCTGCACGTTGTCGAGCGACAGCTTGCGCTTGAAGCCGGTGATGTCGATCGACTCGAACGGGATGCCCGCCTCCGGCACGATCCGGCTTTCGAGTCCCCGTTCCGTGCCGATATAGAGAAGCTTGGCGTTCGGATGCTCGCGCATCATTTGCTTGCCGACCGCGATGGCGGGATAGATATGTCCTCCCGTTCCGCCGCCGGTCAATACGATTCGCATGAACGTCACCTCGAATAACGGGATATATTAAGCAGAATGCCGAGCGCTGTAAGCAGCAGCGTAAGCGACGATCCGCCGTAGCTGACGAGCGGCAGCGTAATGCCGGTAACCGGCATCAGGCCGATCACGACGCCGATGTTGATCAGCACTTGCACGCCGATAATGCCGACGATGCCGGTGGCGAGCAAGCTGCCGAACGCATCCGGCGCCGCCACCGCCGTCTTCATGCCGCGCCAGATCAGAATAAGAAACAGCAGGATGACGGCCGCGCCGCCGATAAAGCCCAGCTCCTCGGCCAGTATCGAAAAGATGAAATCCGTTTGCGGCTCCGGCAAATAGCTGTATTTCTGCCTGCTCATGCCGAGGCCGAGCCCGACAAGCCCCCCCGGCCCGATCGCATACAGCGACTGGATCGACTGGTAGCCGGCCCCGAGCGGGTCCTGCCACGGATCCAGAAATGCGGTAATCCGCTGCAGCCGGTAAGGCGCGGCCAGTATAAGCCCGGCTAATCCGGCCAGCCCGACCGCCGCGAGCGACGCGAGATGCGAAAGGCGGGCGCCGGCCACATAGATGACGAGCAGCGAGGCGCCGCACATGACCGCGCCGGTGCCGAGGTCCGGCTGCAGCATGATCAGTCCGAACGCAAGGCCGAGCAGGCCGAGCGGCGGCAGCAGCCCGCGCGCGAACTGCGTGACCTGCTGCTGCCGTTCGGCGAGAAGCTTGGCGAGAAAGATGACCATCGCCAGCTTCATGAATTCGGACGGCTGAATGCCGAACGAGCCGATCCCGAGCCAGCTGCGCGCGCCGCCGCGCACGACGCCGATGCCGGGAACGATCACGATGACGAGCAGCCCGAAACAAACGAGCAGGCCGAGCTTGGCCCATTTTTTCCATATCCAGTAATCGGTGTTCATCGTGAATATCATCGCGCCGATGCCGAGCGCGGCGAACAGCAGCTGACGCTTCACGTAATAAAATTTGTCGCCGAATTCGTGAAAGGCGAGCACGGCGCTGGCGCTGTACACCATAACTATGCCGATGGCGAGTATCAGCGCGATCGACGCGATCATGAACACGTCGGGAGCGGAGCGGGCTTTAGCCATAGATATCGACACCTCTTGCCTGCGAAAGTAGGGACGAGCCCCCTACTTACAAGTTATGCGCCGAATCTTTAAAAATGCGCCCCCGTTCTTCATAGGATGCGAACATATCCCAGCTCGCGCAGGAAGGCGACAGCAGCACCGTATCGCCCGGTTCGGCGAGAAGGGCCGCTTCGCGCACCGCCTTGCGGAGCGTCGATTCGGCGTCCTTCTCAGGTTCGACGATTTTGATTGCGGCTAAACCTGCCAGCTCTGCGACGCGGGCCAGCTTGCCGCGCGTCTCGCCCAGCGCGACGAGCGCCTTCGCCCGTTCGCGCAGCACCGGCAGCAGCTCCATATAGTCGGAGCCGCGGTCAAGCCCGCCGGCGATGAGAACGACGCCGCCCCGGAACGAGCGCAGGGCGTTCGCGGTCGCCGCCCAATTCGTCGCTTTGGAGTCGTTGAAATATTTCACTCCGTTCCGCTCGCGAACGAATTCCAGCCGGTGCTCCACCGCCCGCAAGCTCCGCATCGGCCCGGACAGCTGCTCCGGGCTGACCCCGGCGGCGATGCAGATGGCGGCGGCAGCGAGCGCATTGGCCGTGTTGTGCGCGCCGGGCACGCCGAGCTCTTCCTCCCGCAGCAGCGTCGTTTCGCCGCCCCGTCCGTCGCGCCATACGATCGTCCTGACGGGCGCATGGCCTTCCGCCTCCGGGGCGGCTCCGTCCGCGGGATACGGCGGTTCCGCAAACAGGCCGCGTTCCAGCCGCTCGCGAATCGAAAACGGCAAAACTTGCGAGCGCACCGATTGGGCGACCTGCCGGCAAACCGGATCGTCCCAGTTCAACACCGCCCAATCGCCTTCCGTTTGGTTGGCGAACAGCTTGATCTTGGACGCGATGTAGTCGTCCATATCGCCGTGATAGTCGAGATGCGTCTCCGCAATGTTCAACAGCGCGGCGACCCGCGGCCGGAAAGACGCCGTCCCCTTGAGCTGAAAGCTGCTCAATTCGGCGACGAGCCAATTGTCGGCCGCCGCTTCCTGAGCGGCGTCGCACAGCGGGCGGCCGATATTGCCGGCGACGATCGGGTTCATCCCGGCCGCTTCCAGCAGTTGGCCGACCCACGTCGTCGTCGTCGTCTTCGCATTCGAGCCGGTAATGCCGATAATGGGCGCGGGCGACAGATGGTACGCCACTTCAATCTCCGTCACCGTCTCTACGCCGAGCTCCGCCGCTTTCGCAACCGGCGGCACGCGGTATGGAATGCCGGGGTTTTGACAAGCAGCGCCGTGTCGGGCGTGATCAGGTCGTCCGGATGCCCGCCGCATATGACGGTCGCGCCGAGCCTCTCCAGCTCGTCCGCTTCGGGGCACTGGTCCCGGTCTTTCTTGTCGTTCACGACGACATTCGCGCCGTAGCGGCAAAACAGGCTCGCCACGCTGAAGCCGCTTTTCGCCATCCCCAATACGACGACGCGACGGTTCTTGTACGAGGCCGGATGATTCATAATTGCCATCTCCTTCGACAATGCGTTCCTGGTGTCAAATATCGCGTTTGTTACATTGCTTTCGCGAGCGCAAGGCCAAGACCGGCCAGCGCAAGACCGGCTGTCCAGAACGTGACGACGACCCGCCACTCGGACCAGCCGGACAATTCGTAATGATGATGGATCGGACTCATCTTGAATATCCGTTTGCCCCGCAGCTTGAACGAGGTGACCTGGATAATTACAGACAGCATTTCGATCACGAAAACCCCGCCGATCACGATCAGCAGGAGCTCCGTCTTCGTCAAAATCGCCACGGCGGCCAGGCCGCCGCCGATCGCGAGCGAACCCGAATCCCCCATAAACACTTTGGCCGGATGCCGGTTGAAAATAAGAAAACCGAGCACGGCGCCGACCATCGCCGCGGAGAACACCGCCGATTCATGCTCCGTCATCCGCATGGCGATAATCGTATACGCCCCGAACGCAATGGCGCTCGTACCGGCCAGCAGGCCGTCGAGGCCGTCGGTAAAATTGACCGAGTTGCTCGTAGCGAACATGATAATGATGACGAAAACGTAATAGAACCAGCCCAGATCGAACGACCAGTCCGTACCCGGCACGGAAATGGCCGTGCTGTGGTCTGTCCGGTACAGCAATACGCAGACGATGATGCCGAACAGCAGCTGGCCGAACAGCTTCTGTCTGGCCGTCAATCCGAGCGAGCGCTTGAACACGATTTTGATGTAGTCGTCCAGAAACCCGACCAGTCCGAAGCCGAGAGCGGCGACAAGCAGCACCCAGAAGTCGCCCGTCTTGTCGGAAAAACGAAGGAACGACAACAGAAGCGCCAGCAAAATGATGATGCCGCCCATCGTCGGCGTTCCCTTCTTCTTCTGGTGGCTTTGCGGCCCTTCTTCCCGGATCTGCTGTCCGAACTTCAGGCGCCTCAGCAGCGGGATGAACAAAGGCCCGAGCAAAACCGCAAGCAAAAAGGAAACGGCGATCGTTAACAGAATGACCTTGATGTCCATCAGCTCACCCCCGTCATTCTTCCAGCGCCCGGACGACTTCTTCCATTTTCATGCCGCGCGAGCCTTTCACGAGCACGAGATCGTCCGGACCGAGCCGCCGCTTCAGCCATGCCGCAAGCTCGGATTTGTCGGCGAAGTGGCGCACGGCATCGCCGAGGCCGGCAGCCGCGAAAGCGTCCGCCGCGCCTTCCGCCGTATGGCGGGACAACGGACCGTACGTCAGCAGCCCTTGCGCCTTCTGCGGCGTCACATATTCGCCGATGCCGCGGTGCAGCGCCGCCTCGTCCGGACCGAGCTCCAGCATGTCGCCGAGCACGAGCCATTTGCGGCGATAGCCCTGCAGCTGCTCGACAAGGTCGATCGCTGCGCGGACGGACGTCGGATTGGCATTGTACGCGTCATTCAGCACGACCGCGCCGCAAGCCGCCCGGGTCGGCTCGATCCGCATCGACGTCAGTTTCAGGGAAGCGAACCCTTCCCGTATGCGCGCCCCCGGCACGCCGGCGTGAAGCGCGGCGGCGACAGCGGCCAGCGCATTGGCGACGTTGTGGCGGCCGGCCGCCGCGACGGCCGGTCTGCCGATCGCCGCAGCTTCCGCTGCCAACGCGCCGCCGCGCGCACGCACCGCAAAAGCGGATGACTGCGCCGACAATTCGATGTCGGTCGCAGTCCAGTCGTTGCCTTCGCCGAGGCCGAACGTTTCCAGACGGACGCCGTCCGCGAGCTTCGTCCGTTTCACCCCTTCGCGCAGCAGCGGCTCGTCGCCGTTGTACAGCAGAAGTCCGCCCGGCTTCAGACCGGCGGCAATCTCCAGCTTCGCCCGCGCGATGCCTTCCCGCGAGCCGAGCTGCTGAAGATGAGCCTCGCCAATATTGGTAATGACGGCGATATCGGGCTTGGCGATGGAGGCAAGCAACTCGATCTCGCCGAAATCGCTCATCCCCATTTCCAGAACGGCCGCCTCCGTTTCTTCGCCGAGCCGCAATATCGTAAGCGGCAGTCCGATATGGTTGTTCAGATTGCCCTCGGTTTTGCGTGTACGGAACTTCGTTCCGAGCAGCGCATGCGTCATATCTTTCGTCGTCGTCTTGCCGTTGCTGCCGGTAATGCCGATGACGAACAGACCGAGTTCGTCCCGGTAGGCGCCGGCAAGACGCTGAAGAGCGGTTAACGTATCGGCGACGCGCACGACCGGCGTCCCGGCGGCGCGCAGCGCTTCCGGCACCGGGCGGTCTTCCCGCCACAGCACGCCGGCCGCGCCGGCCCGGACAGCCGCTTCCACGTAATCGTGACCGTCGAAGCGGTCGCCGGCGAGCGGCACGAACAGTTCCCCCGGCGCGATCGTCCGGGAATCGATCGATACGCCTCGAACGACGGCCGAGCCACTCCGCTCATCCAATCGCCCGCCGCACATGCGGGCGATCTGTTCCATGTTGCGTATTATCACGTCAGCAGTCCCCTTATCGCTTCTTGGGCCACGAGCCGATCGTCGAACGGATGCGTAACGCCGCCGACGATCTGATACGTTTCGTGGCCTTTCCCCGCAATCAATACTACATCCCCCGGGCTTGCCATTTCAACCGCTTTTTGAATCGCCAGACGGCGGTCGGCAATGCGTTCGTAGCGGCTTTTCCCGACGCCCGACGAGCGGAATCCTTCTTCCACATCGTCGAGAATCCGCTCGGGGTCTTCCGTGCGCGGATTGTCCGACGTGGCGATGACATAATCCGCATATTGACCTGCAATGCGGGCCATGATCGGACGCTTCGTCCGGTCGCGGTCGCCGCCGCAGCCGAAGACGCAGATTACCCGCCCTTCGGTGAATTCCTTCACCGCCTTGAGCACGTTCTCCAGGCCGTCCGGCGTATGCGCGTAGTCGACGATGACGGCGAACGGCTGTCCCGCGGAAACGGCCTCGACCCGTCCCGGCACCCCGGGGACCGATTCCAGACTGCGGATGATCGCGCCGAGCTCCAGCCCTTCGATCAGACCGGCCGTCAGCGCCGCCAGCGCGTTGTACACGTTGAACTTGCCGACCATCCGCAGCGTGACGTCGGCTTCGCCGCGAAACGTCCGGACATGGAAGGATGTGCCCTGCGACGTAATGCGTATATTCGAGGCGCGCACATCCGCCTCGCGGTCGATGCCGTAGGTGATCGTCTCGGCCGCCGTCAGGCGCCGGAACGTTTCGGACGCTTCGTCGTCGGCATTGAGCACCGCGTAGCTCCGCTCCTCCGCAGAAGCCGGGTAGCCGTTGCCGAGCCGGGCGAACAGCAGCCCTTTCGCCGCCTTGTACCGCTCCATCGTCACATGATAATCGAGATGGTCCTGCGTCAGGTTCGTGAAGATCGCGGTGCGGAATTTGCAGCCTTTGACCCGCCCTTGCTCCAGGGCGTGGGACGATACCTCCATGGCGCAATATTCGGTGCCCGCCCGCGCCATGTCGGCGAGCCGCTTCTGCAGTTCGAGCGCCTCCGGCGTCGTGCCCGACACCGGCACGGTCAAGCCGGCGTACCGCATTTCGATCGTGCCGATCACGCCCGCTTTGCGGCCGGCATCGAGCAAAATCCGCTCGATCAAGTAGGTTGTCGTCGTTTTGCCGTTCGTACCGGTTACGCCGATCAGCTTCATCTTGTCGCTCGGGTGATCGTAGAATGCGTCGGCCAGCACGGCCATCGCCAGCCGGCTTTCCGGCACGATCAGCTGCGGAACGCCGACATCGAGACGGCGCTCGGCCACGATGGCGACCGCCCCCCGCTCCACGGCTTCCGCGGCGAAGTCGTGCCCGTCGACCGTATGGCCGGGCAGGCAGATGAACAATGCCCCCGGCTTCACCTGACGGGAATCGGTCTCCAGGCTGGAGACGGACACGTTCCCGTCTCCCTCCAGGCGGGCCGTCAGCAGCAAACCGGCCAATTGCTCCAATTTCATCTGCGGTTCCTCCTTACATTTATCGGCACCGGTTTGTCCTTATTTTCCATTATGATCCATGGTCATGTTTTTCAACATCGCCGGGCAAATCGGCATCCGAGCCGAGATAGATGCGAATCGTCGATCCGCGCTCCACCCTCGTGCCGGCCGCCGGCGCCTGACGGATGACAGTCGAACCGGTGCCTGCGGACGACAAATTGAAATTCATGTTCATATCTTCGTAGATGTCCGATACGGTTTTGCCCACGAGATTCGGGACGGTAACGATCGGCGTCTCTCCATATTTGTATGCACGCGGCAGCTGGTTGCTGCGGGGCGGCACGTCGAGGATGTCGAGCGCGTCCTCCAGAATGTTCCGGACGATCGGCGCGGCGACGACTCCCCCGAACTGGATGCCCTGCGGATTGTCGACCGCGACGTAGACGATAATTTCCGGATCGTCCGCCGGGGCGAAGCCGATGAACGACACGATATGCTCGTTCGGCGAATAGCGGCCGTTCACCACTTTTTGCGCCGTGCCGGTTTTGCCTCCGACGCGATAGCCGTCGATAAAGGCGTTGCGCCCCGTTCCTTTGGCGACGACGCTTTCGAGCGCTTCCCGCACCTGCTTCGACGTTTCCGGGGAGATGACCTGCCTTACCGCCTCCGGCTCGATCTCGCTCACCGTTTCGCCGGTTTCCGGATGAATCCATGCCTTGGCGACGTAAGGCTTATACAGCGTTCCGCCGTTGATCGCGGCGGATACCGCCGTAATCTGCTGGATCGGCGTTACGGATACGCCCTGGCCGAACGCGGTTGTCGCCAGTTCCACCGGACCGACGCGGTTCAGCTTGAACAAAATGCCGGTCGCTTCGCCGGCCATATCGATGCCGGTTTTGGCCCCGAATCCGAAGTTCTTTATGTAATCGAACAACTTCTCTTTTCCAAGCCGCTGTCCAAGCGTTACGAATCCGGGGTTGCACGAATTTTCCACCACCTGAAGAAACGTTTGGCTGCCGTGTCCGCCTTTTTTCCAGCACCGCAGCCGGGCGCCGCCCACCTCGATCGCACCGGGATCGAAAAAGCGCTCGTTTTTCAAATCGACCTTGCCTTCTTCCAGCGCCGCGGAAAGCGTAATGATTTTGAAGGTGGATCCCGGCTCATAGGTCATCCAGATCGGCAGGTTGCGGTTGTATACCTCGGCAGGCACCTCGCGGAATTTGTCCGGCTCGTAGGTCGGCCGGCTGGCCATGCCGAGAATTTCGCCGTTGTCCGGGTCCATCGCGATCGCGATCATATGGTCCGCCTTGAACCTGCTCATCGCCGCGTCCAGCTCCCGCTCCATGACGGCCTGAATCTGCTTGTCGATCGTCAGCTGCAGGTTCAGCCCGTCGCGCGGCGCCCGGTACGTGTCGTTGGAGCCCGGCATCTGCCGGCCCGCCGCGTCGGCCAAATACGACACGCTGCCGTTTATCCCTTTCAGCAGCGAATCGTATTTCGCTTCGACGCCGGCGAGCCCCTTGTCGACGCCGGCAAAGCCGAGCACATGGGCGGCAAGGCTGCCGAACGGATAGTAGCGTTTGCTGTCCTCCGCCACGACGATGCCCGGCAGCGCCAGCTTCCGCACCTGCTCCGCCTTCTCCGGCGTAATGTTCCGCCCTTCCGGATTCAGTCTGACGATGCTTTCCTTCTTCGTGAGCAGCTTGTAAAGCTTGTCTTCGGTCATGCCGAGCACGCTTGCCAGCTCCCGCGCCGTTCGCTCCGGCTCCTTGATTTGCACCGGGATGGCCATGACGGACGGCGAGCTGATATTGTAGGCCAGGCGGATTCCGTTTCGATCCAGAATTTCTCCGCGTTTGGCCGCGAACGGCACTTCCCGGCGCCACGACTCTTCGGCTTTCGCGGACAGCTCCTCCCCGATCCAAAGCTGGACGTAACCGAGGCGGAACAGCAAAGCCGCGAATGCCGCGCCGGCCAGCAGAAGCGCCGTGAACAGCCGGCGCCTTAACGTCACACTCGATACTTTCATCTTGCTCCCCCTTCCGACCAGGCCAGAATGAAGCGGTCGTTTCCGATTAACCGTTATTCTCAGCCTATTCGGGACAAGTGGGGGTTAGAACAAGCCCGGGTCCGGACATGCGCGGCACAAGAACGCCGGCCGACGGCCGCCTTGCGTTCATTCTGCCGGTTCGTCCGTCTCTTTCTTTGCGCCATCCGTCCCGTTCCGGTTCTCTTCGCCGGCGGACGGCGCGGACGGCTTCAGGACGATTTTCACGACGCGTTCTCCGTTTTGCTTCGCTACCATTTGCGATACGACATATCCTTCGCCTTCGGCGACGATGCGAATGCCGAGCAGGGAGCAGATTTCCATCGCGTCCCGCAGGGACAGTCCCCGCATATTCGGAACCGCCAGCTTGTCGCGCGACTCGGTCACGAGATAGATGCGCTGGGACGGCTGGATGACGGCGCCGGCCTGCGGAATTTGCTGCAGCACCTTGCCGCCTTTGCCGACCGTCTCGTAGCTCAGCGCCAGCTGCCTGAGTTCGCTCTTCGCCGTGTTGACCGCCTTGCCCGTCACATCGGGCACTTTGACGGTCGCGTCCTTGCTCGCATCCTTCACCGCGGCGTCCGACAGTTTCGGCGGAATGCCGAGGTAGCGCAGCGTCTTCTGCATGATCGACTTGAAGATCGGCGCCGCGACGGAGCCGCCGCCCGCGTACGGCACGTCCGGTTCGTCCAGAAGAACGTAGAGCAGCACTTTCGGATTTTCGACCGGCGCGTAACCGATAAAGGATACGACGTATTTGTCATTCGAGTATCCTCGTTTCGCGTTGTCCCACTTCTGGGCGGTACCGGTTTTCCCCGCGATGCGGTAGCCCTCGATATAGGCGTTCCGGCCCGTTCCGATCTTCTGGTCGGAGACGACCTGTTCCAAATATTCGCCGACCTTGCGCGACGTCTCCGGCGAGATGACCTGCCGCACCACTTTCGGCTCGACCTTCGTCACCTGCTTCGTCACCGGGTCCTCGATTTGTTTGATGAGCTGCGGCTGCAGCAGCTTGCCGCCGTTCGCCACCGCGGCGACCGCGGCGACCTGCTGGATCGGCGTTACCGCGACCCCTTGTCCGAACGTGACGGTCGCGACCTCGATCGGAATGTTGCTTCTGAAATTTACGCTCCCGGCGACTTCCGCCGGCAGCTGGATGCCTGTCTTCTGGCCGAAGCCGAAAGCCGTGATGTAGTCGCGAAGCTTCTCCGGACCGAGCGCCTGGCCGAGCTTGACGAACGCCACGTTGCTGGAATGCTTGACCCCGTCCAGGTACGAAATTTCGCCCCAGCCCACTCCGTTGTGATCTTTCACCGTATCCTTGCCGATACGGATGTTGCCGGACATGAACGTCGCGTTCGGATTGAACAGTCCTTCCTGCACGGCGCTCGCCAGCGTGACGATTTTGAATGTCGAGCCCGGCTCGTACAGGGATTGGATCGCATGGTTGTAGAAATTGGCGGTTTTCGCGGACCAATACGTATTCGGATCATAGTTCGGCGTATTCGCCAGCGCCAATATTTCCATCGTGTTCGGATCGACGGCGATCGCCGTGATGCTTTTCGGATTATATTCCCGCTGCGCCTCGCCGATCGCTTCCTCCACATAATGCTGAATTTCCGAATCGATCGTCAATGTAATATTTTTCCCATCTCGGGCCGGCTTGTATTCCACTTCCCCTTGCGCGAGCTGCACCTGCTTGCCGTCCCGCTGGTATTTGATCGCCCCGTCTTCGCCGCCGATGACGTCGTCAAAGCTCGCTTCGAGTCCGTATACGGCGTTTCCTTCCTTGTTGACGAAGCCGAGCAGATGCGACGCCAGCGTTTTTTTCGGATAAAACCGCTTCTGGCCGCTCAATAGATAGATGCCGACGTTCTGCTCCTTCAGCCTCGCCTTCAGCTCATCCCGGAAAGCGGCCACCTGATCGCTGAGCGCCTTGTCGATCTTCCAGCCCTCCGGACGGATTTCGCGCTGCGCATAATACGTCCCGTCCTTGCGCTTTGCCGTTACCAGATCGCGAAGCTCCTTCTCGGACTTCCCCAAAATGTCATGCAACCGGGCGACGACCTCGTCCGCGATGCCCAGCTTGTTGATCACTTGGGGGTTGACCGCCACCGTATAGGCCAGCGCGTCCATCGCCAGCACCCGTCCTTGACGGTCGGTAATCGTACCCCGCTTATGCTCCAGATGATCGTATGCCGCCCACGTCTCGCGCGCTTTCTCGAACCAGAAATCGGCTTTGACGACCTGAACGAAATAAACGCGGCCGAGCAGAATAACAAAAAGGAGGGTGATGATCCCTCCGACAAACAGCGAGCGCAATTTGATCCGTTTGTTCATAGCCGGTCACCTATTCGGCGGATGCTGCGGTCTCGGACTCCGAATCCGGCTTGACGGGAATGCCGGCCTGATCCGCTTCGACCATCCCTTGCGCCAGCGCCTGCTCGCGAATGCGTTCCGGATCGGCCAGCATTTCGACTTGCTTGCGCAGCTCTTTCGTTTCGACAGCCAGCTCCTGATATTGATTCGTCAGCTGCTTGATTTCCCAATTCATTTTATAGATTTGGGCATAACGAAAAATGATGACCCCGGCCACGATCACGCATACCGCCACCGTGAACAAGTACAGAAGCTTCTCTTGTACCGGCAGCGATTTGCGCTTGACGACGATCTTCTTCCTTTCCCTTACGACAGCGCGGTCTTCCGGTTTGCGTTTCGGCTGCAGCGCCAAATTTCCATTACTGTAAGCCAAGGCTCATTTCCCCTCCCATGAACTCGTTCTTTGGTTACACATCGATATATCCGTCAGTCTTCGGCGCGTTTTTCGGCGATGCGCAGCTTGGCCGACCGCGCCCGCGGATTGTCTTTCAGCTCTTCCTCGCTTGGGGTAATCGGCTTGCGGTTGACAAGTTTCAGCACGCCTTTGCCGCCGCATACGCAGACCGGAAAATCCGGCGGACAAGTGCACGTCCCCGCATATCGGGCAAAGGTTTGCTTGCAAATCCGATCCTCAAGCGAATGGAACGTAATGACCGCGATGCGCCCTCCCGGCTTGAGGCAGCGGATCGCCTGTTCCAGCGCTTCCGCTTCGGCGCCGAGCTCGTCGTTAACCGCAATACGCAGCGCCTGGAACGACCGTTTGGCCGGATGCGGCCCGGTCCGTCTTGCCGCCGCCGGAATCGCTTCTTTGATCAATTCCGCCAGCTCCCCGGTCGTCGCGACCGGCCTTGCCGCCCGGACTTGCGCGATGCGCCGGGCGATCGATCGGGCAAACCGCTCTTCGCCGTAGACGTGGAGGATACGGGATATCTCCTTCTCCTCCCAGCCGTTCACAATATCGTAAGCCGTCAATCCGGAAGAGCGGTCCATCCGCATATCGAGCGGCGCATCGTGATTGTAGCTGAAGCCGCGTTCCGCTTCGTCCAGCTGCGGACTCGACACGCCGAGGTCGAACAGAACGCCGTCGACGGCCGGGACCCCGCTGCCGTTCACCGGAACTCCGGCGCCCCGCAGCGCCTCCTCGAGAAATCTGAAATTGCTTTTTACGAGCGTAACGCGATCCCAATATGGGGCTAGCCGGCTGCGGGCATGCTCGTGGGCCCATTCGTCCTGATCGAGAGCGATCAATCGTCCTTCGGATGTCAGCCGCGAAGCGATCAGCTCGCTGTGCCCCGCTCCCCCGAGCGTACAATCGACGTAGATACCGTCAGGCTTGACGGCCAGGCCGTCGACCGCTTCTTCCCTGAGTACCGTCTTGTGCTGAAACACGCGGCAGCCCTCCCTGATGATGAAAGCGAACTAGAAGTTAAAATCGAAATCGACCAACTTCTCGGCAATTTCATTGAACGTCTCTTCCGATTGTTGATAGTATTGTGCCCATGTTTCTTTGCTCCAAATCTCAACGCGGTTTGAAACGCCGAGCACCATGCACTCTTTGTCCAGCTTCGCGTATTCACGCAGGTGGTTCGGCACATTGATCCTGCCCTGCTTGTCCAGCTCGCATTCCGTCGCCCCGGAAAAGAAAAAACGGGTGAAGGCGCGAGCGTCCGATTTCATAAGCGGCAGCGATTTGAGCTTTTGTTCCAGAAGGCTCCACTCTTCCATCGGATATACAAACAGACAGTTGTCAAGACCGCGGGTGACGACGAACCGCGCGCCAAGCGATTCGCGGAACTTGGAAGGAATGATGAGCCGGCCTTTATCGTCAATGCTGTGCTGATATTCGCCCATGAACATCGGCCGGTCCACTCCTTCCCCCAAATTCCCCACTTCGTCCCACTTTCCACCACTCTGAAAAGATAATTCGCCACCTAAAATAAAATTCCTTCTCTTTCGGCTCTTTTTAAGAAATTTAATTTATCGGGTAAATTGTTACGATTTTGAAACGACTTGGATACAATTATCGGCTATTGTTGGGATATCGGCGCCTCCCGGGGGCGGGGCGTCAGCAGAAAGAGGGGGTTGTTTTGCTATGAGTCCAACGCTTGCTGCCAAGGTGGAGCGGCTGCGATCGCTGGAGCATTACTGCTATCAAATCGCCCATTACTTGCTCGGCAACGATGCCGATGCCGAACATGCCAGCATCGGCGCGCTCCTGGAGTTGTCGGGCGATCCGGAGCTCTTGTGCTGCGGAGAGCAGGATTTGCGCAAATTGGCGCGCACCGCCGCGATCCGGCATGCCTGCCGGCTGTCTGCCGCGCGAAGCGAAGCGGGCAAGCGGACGCCCGTTCATTAAAGCGGAGGAAAACAATGGAGAACCAAACAAAAAGCACCTTCGGAACCACGTTGAAGTGGAACTGAAGGTGCTTTATTACATGAAACGGATTCGCACGGCGGGGCGCAGCCCCGCCGTTTGTCCTAATGCTCGGTCCAGCTGTCCAGATAGGCCTTTTGTTCGTCGGTCAACGTGTCGATGCCGATGCCGAGCGATTCCAGCTTCAGGCGTGCGACCTGCTCGTCGAGCTCGTAGGGAACGTTGACCACTTTGCTGCCGATTTCCTTGTAGCGTTCGTTCACGTATTGGAGCGACATCGCCTGCAGCGCGAACGTCATATCCATAATTTCGGCCGGATGTCCGTCTCCCGCCGCCAGGTTGACGAGGCGGCCTTCCGCCAACACATAGATGCTGCGCCCGTCCTTGAGCCGGTACTCTTCGATATTGCGGCGAACGGTGCGCACTTCGGACGAAAGCGCGGCCAGCTCCGGCTTGTTCACTTCGACGTCGAAATGGCCGGCGTTCGACAAGATCGCGCCGTCCTTCATCACCTTGTAGTGCTCGCCGCGAATGACATCGCGGTTGCCGGTTACGGTCACGAAATAATCGCCGATTTTGGCCGCTTCCATCATCGGCATGACGCGGAAGCCGTCCATGTACGCCTCAACCGCCTTGATCGCGTCGACCTCGGTGACGATGACGTTGGCGCCAAGCCCTTTGGCCCGCATCGCCACGCCTTTGCCGCACCAGCCGTATCCGACGACGACGACCGTCTTGCCTGCGACGACCAGATTGGTCGTCCGGTTAATGCCGTCCCATACCGACTGCCCGGTGCCGTAGCGGTTGTCGAACAAATATTTGCAGAACGCGTCGTTGACCGCCACCATCGGAAACTGCAGGGAGCCTTCTTTCTCCATCGCCTTTAGCCGGAGAATGCCGGTCGTCGTCTCTTCGGCGCCGCCGCGGATATTCGGAAGCAGATCCCGCCGCTCCGAATGCAGAATCGTTACCAGGTCGCCGCCGTCGTCGATGATCAAATCCGGCTTCGTCTCCAATGTTTTGATCAGCAGCTCTTTATATTCCTGCGGATCGGGATTGTACTTGGCGAACACCGTAATGCCGTCTTCCACCAGAGCCGCGCATACGTCGTCCTGGGTAGACAGCGGATTGCTGCCCGTTATCGCCACTTCGGCGCCGCCCGCCTTCACCACTTTGGCCAAATAAGCGGTCTTCGCTTCCAGATGGAGCGAGATCGCCACTTTCAGTCCTTTAAACGGCTGCTCCTTTTCGAATTTTTCCCGAATCCGGTTCAGTACGGGCATATGCGCCTGCACCCATTCGATTTTCAAGCGACCTTCCGGCGCAAGTCCGATATCGCGAATGACGCTTTCGCTTTTCGCTGCTGCGCTCATTTTGTCACAACCTTTCCTCGCAAATTAGCAATGCGGCCTATAAGTATACGATACGATGGCTGGCGCACGGCTCAAACGGCAGCCGCAGCAGCGCGTCCAGCCAATCTCTTCCGTAACGGTTCCAGTAGGCGGTCATATTGATGACCCGCTCCTGCGGTTTCCCGAGCGGCACAATCGCCCTCGCCATCCGGTCCAGCCGGCGGACAACCGTTTCGAACCGCCTGTTGCGGGCATCGATCGTCCGCGCTTCCATATAATCGATCTGCTCCATAATTTTGCGCCGGTTCGTCTCGCCAAGCTGCGTCAGCCCCGGATCGACGGCGGACGCAAGCTGCAGCACGGGACCGTATATTTCCGCAAACCGCCGCCGCGCTTCGGCGAACCGCCCCTCAATGTCAAGCTCGTCATGGCGGGCGAGCCATTCCGCTTTTTCGCCTCGAAGCGGTTCACAATCTCGTCGAAGGTGAACCCGTACTTGCCGATATGCTTCGCAATCGCTCCCTCCACGAGCGTATACGACTGCCGGGGCACGATAATCGGCATCGCCATATCAAGCAGCGCGAACGCTTCGCCGGTCAGCGCCCAGTACGCAATCTCGGCCGGTCCGAGCACGGCGGCGAGAACCGGAAGGACATAATCCTGCATGAGCGGCCGCGTCAGCACGTTGTTGCTGAACAGCTCCGGCCGCTCATCCGCCATGCGCAGCAACTCGTCGAACCCGGCTACCGGAAAGCCCCGCCGGTCTTCGAAGCGGCCGTTGCGCCGGAACAGCAGCGTACGCTCGCCGGCGGACGCTTCGTGTCCGCCGCGTTCCGGTTCATCGGTTCTGAACAGGAACAAGTTCGCGCTGTCCCGCACGACGTCCGCCTGAATGCCGTATCCCGCAAGCTTCACCCGTTCGGCCGCCGACGCGTAGGCCGCGGCGAGGCTGTCGCCCTGCTCGATGAGGCGCCGGAACATCGGCGCTTCCAGTCGGCGCAGCGCCGGATCGTCGGCATCGAGCAGGACGAGACCTTCGCGGCCGAACAGCCAGGTCAGCACGTCGGCGAACAGCTCGGACAGCGTAGCGGACCGGCGGGAGGCATATCCAAGCCGCTCCAATAATTCGAGCTTGAACTCGGAATCGGGCAGCGTATCCGACAATTCCGCCAGCGCCCGGTCCCACGCGCCGGCGTCGACGATCGTCCGGCTCACAGACGTGCGCGCCCCGGCGGGCCGGGGAATGGCGATCTTCCGCGGCTCCAGATCGCCGCCCGGCACATAAGCGTGATTCGCCTCGTCCCAATCGTGATCCTCGCCGGCGATCCAGAACACCGGCACGACCGGACGGCCGAGGCGGCCGGCAGCCGCACGGGCGGCTTGGATGACCGTCACCGCCTTGTGGATGACAAGCAGCTGTCCGGTCCACAATCCGGCCTGCTGCCCGCCGACGATGGCCGGAGCGCCTTCGGCCAGCGCGTCGATATTGTTCGCCACCGCTTCCGGCGCATCGAAACGGGCATTATAGGCGCGCAGTGCCTCCGCGACTTTCCGGATGTCGGCCCGCTTATCGGCATGCGAGCGCAGCCGCTCCAATCTTTGCGTCCATCCTTCCGCGTCCAGCGGATGGGCGCCGAACAACTCCAGCACGGCGGGATCTGTCCGTAGCCGATAGGCTTCGGCCAGCGGCTGTCCTCCCGGCCAATTGTAGGTTTCCCATTTTATGGTCAACAGCCAGAACCTCCTGCTCTGTATCCTGTATAGTCAATGAAACCCATTGGCGCTAAAACCTGCTTTAAATTGTACACAATGCGGTGTTGACCGTCAAAACGAATCGACGACCCTTTGGACGCGAAAGAGTCGCCGAATCTGACGTTCATTGCATTATTCATTAGTATACGGTTGCGATCAAGGTTTGGCCGAGGCCGATGCACATCAGCACGACATAAAGCAGACTCATGGCGAAAAACCGAGCCGCCAGACAACTTTCACGATATGCTTTACGTTGACGGCGCCCCGTTTCCGGAACTGCAAATTGCCGAGCAGTCCGCCGCCAAGCAGCATGACGAGCATGATGCCGTACAGACCGAACCCGCTGTTGAAAATTTTGTCAAACAGAACCGCAACGCAGCCGATAAGCAGCCCCGTCGTAACATCCATGGCCATACGGAACGCTTTTTTGCGGTCTTTCACAAACGCGCCGTAGATATAATAAACGAGAGCGAACGGGATGACCGGCGCCACCGCCAGAACCGCGTACAAATAATTGACGTTCTTCACTATCCAGTCCAAGTTCGCCCGTCCCTCCCGTCTATTGTTCCAACGCTTTCACCAGCGTTACCATCGCGTCATTGAGCGGAGACGACAGCCCGGCTTTCCTGGCCAGCGCCGATACGCCTCCGTTGATCCAGTCGATTTCCGTGCGCCTTCCGGCCCGGATGTCGGCCAGCATGGACGACACGTTTGCCGACGTACTTGCGCATACGTCCAGAAGACGCTTCCAACCGTCTTCCGACGGCGCCATTCCCGCCGCGCGCAGAACCTCCTCCGTTTCCTTGTGAAGCGCGAGCATGAGACGGAGTCTGGCGGGATCTTCCGGCAAAGCGCCGTTGCGCACCCCGTAAATCGCAGTCAGCGGATTGATCACCGCATTCAGCAACAATTTCGCATAGATCCGGTTATGGATGTCATTCGACAGATAGGCATCAATTCCTGCCTTTTTCAAGGCGAAAAGCAACAAATTTTGCGAATGGCGCCCATTTTCGCCATCCGCTTGCGCATGGCGGCCATCTGCGCCGCCCGAGGCGCCCCCTGGCCGGGCATTCCGCGCCGCCGGCCCGAACCACAGCTCGCCCGCTCCGGTATGGCGGACGACCGCCGGTGCGAGCTTGCGGGCGCCTTCCGTCGTGACGGCGGCGTATACGTCGGCATCCGGCATCGCCGCGGCGATCCGCTCAAGATGGCCGATGCCGTTCTGCAGGCATAAAACCGCCGCGCCGGGTTGCGCCAACCGTCCCGCAAGCCCGAGCAGCTCCGGCGTCAGCTGCGGCTGCTTGACGGCGAGCAGCACCGTCCGGCTTGCGCATTGATCCGGTCCGGTCGCCGCCGCTTCCGACAAGGGGGCCGCACGGACGGCGGCCTGTCTCGCCGCATCCCCCGCCTCCAGCCGGATGCCGCAGCGGTTCAATTCCGCCGCCTGCTCTTCCGTTCGCGTCCATACCGTTGCCGGGTAACCGGCGAGCGCCAGTCTCGCCGCGTACAGCAGACCGATCGAGCCGCCTCCCACGATATGAAATTCCATGCGCTTTCCTCCTTGGCTCTCTGCTCCGCTTGCCCGAAAGCGGCTATGCTGCCATTGTAGCAGAACGGCAGGCAGGCTGCGAGCGGCGGACAAAAACGCAAAACGCGCGCCGTTGCCGGCGCGCGCTGGCTGTGCCTGGCCCGTTCCCGTCCGGGCGACACGATCGCACGTTACTCGATTCGCTCCAAATTACCGTTCGCGTCCATCTTGAAGCGGGCCTTCGCATCTTCTTCATCCGTCAGCACAGCCAGCCGCCGCGCCCGGTCCATAATCTGAATGAGCGTTTTGTAATCGTCATTGACGGTACGGTAATCGGTCTGGGCGTTATTTATCTCGTTGGTCAACCGCTCGTTCTCTTCGCGAAGCTCGCTTACCAGTTCCTCTTTTTCTTTCAACTCTTTCTCCAGCATCCGGATTTGGCGGGTAAGTTCCGCATACGTCGATTTCCATTGCCGCAAGAAACGGATAACCGCATCGATTGACAAGCCCTCTTCAGAGAAGGCGTCCCCTTTGCCCCCCTTCTCCTCCCCTTCCATCAGGGACAGGGCAGATACTTGAGACACCGGCGAATAGGACTGTTTTTCATATAGTTGCGTTTTTGCCGCTGCTGCTTGGCCAGCTGAATCGCTTCCTCGTACCGTTTGCGGACGCAGCTGTTCCACCGGAATCCGCAAGCGGCGGAGGTTCGCCCGATCCGTTCCCCCACCTCCTCGAATGCCGCGAGTTGTGTGCTTCCCTCGCGAATATGCCGCAGCGTCACCTCGGCGAGAATCAAATCGTCGTCCGGGCTCCACGCATCCTGTCTCACTGCTGTCATACTACAATAACCTCCTCACGTAAAAGGCGCTTACTTTATCTCTATGCCCTTGGTAGAGTTCATAGAATCTATCGGATACTAAAATGTATATCCAAATTTCACAGGGCTCATACATGTTTTCGCTCCAAACGGCGCAAACTGGAGAGGACGGAGGCAAGCTGCGGATATCTGCGGCAGCGGCAAGTCCGGCGTCGACGAAATTCGTCATAGCAAAAGGTTTACAGGCTTTGCCCCGAACGGTTATAATGTCAATAGTGTTTGGGTGGATGATTGACGAGAGGGGGATGAATACATGGCGCGCATGTTTCGGGTACTCGGCTTCTGGACGCTGGTTATCGGTCTTATGGCATTTGCAGGACATATGATCGAGATGGCCATCCTGTTCTTTGTCCAAACGGCCGTGTTCGTCCTGTTGGGATATTTGAATTTTTCCGAACGTACTTACCTGACGATTTTTGGGCTTATATGGTCCTGTCGTTTCTGGGCTTTACGTACTGGACCGTTTTCGAGATGGGGCTTCCCTTCTAGGAGCGGGGGCGAAAACCGTTACGACGTATACTTGGACCCAAGCGCAATCGGCTTCTGCGCCTTGGACGGGAGAAACATAAGGAAACCGAAACAGCCGGGACGCCCCGGCTGTTTTGTTGTCGAACCGCTTTAGCGGCGAAGAACGAGCACCTTGAACGCTTCGCTCATCGCATCGCTCAGCAGCAGCTGGCGAATGGCCCGATTCCGCCTGGCCGTCACGCCGAACGGATCGGTTCCGTCATGGTCGCGCAGCGCTTCCAGAATGCCGTTCTCCACAAGGAACCGCTGCTGCGTGCCGTAGAACGACTCCGACCACCCCGCCCTGGCCGCCATGCGGCGCAATGCGG
>NZ_BOVJ01000080.1 GCF_018403665.1 Paenibacillus cisolokensis | reverse complement strand
CCATGCTGGGCGTACCATAATACAAAAGCCCCCACCGGAGTGGAGGCTTTCGGATCGTTGCGGCTATCGCCGCCCGGTCTTATTTTTGGATCGTAGCAACCGCGCCAGCGCCTACCGTACGGCCGCCTTCACGAATCGCGAAGCGGGTACCTTCTTCGATCGCGATCGGAGCGATCAGTTCAACCGTAACGGTGATGTTGTCGCCAGGCATAACCATTTCCGTGCCTTCCGGCAGGTTGATGATGCCCGTAACGTCGGTCGTACGGAAGTAGAACTGCGGACGGTAGCCCGTGAAGAACGGTTTGTGACGGCCGCCTTCTTCTTTGGTCAGGACGTAAACTTGAGCGGTGAATTGGGTGTGCGGTTTAACCGAACCCGGCTTGGACAGAACTTGTCCACGCTCGATTTCTTTACGATCCACACCGCGGAGCAGCGCACCGATGTTGTCGCCTGCTTGAGCGGAGTCGAGCAGTTTGCGGAACATCTCAACGCCCGTTACGACGGTTTTCTTCGTTTCTTCGTTCAGACCGACGATTTCAACTTCGTCGCCGACTTTAACCGTACCACGCTCTACGCGGCCCGTAGCAACCGTACCGCGGCCCGTGATCGTGAACACGTCTTCGACCGGCATCAGGAACGGTTTTTCCGTATCGCGCTCAGGCGTCGGGATGTAGCTGTCGATTTGCTCGAACAGTTCGATGATTTTTTGAGCCCATTCGCCTTCCGGATTTTGCAGCGCTTCGCGAGCGGAACCGCGGATGATCGGCGTGTCGTCGCCCGGGAACTCGTATTCGTTCAGCAGGTCGCGAACTTCCATTTCAACGAGTTCGAGCAGTTCTTCGTCTTCGACCATGTCGCATTTGTTCAGGAAGACGACGATGTAAGGAACGCCTACCTGACGGGAGAGCAGGATGTGCTCGCGCGTTTGCGGCATCGGGCCGTCAGCGGCGGAAACGACGAGAATCGCGCCGTCCATTTGGGCAGCACCGGTGATCATGTTTTTAACGTAGTCGGCGTGGCCCGGGCAGTCAACGTGCGCATAGTGGCGGTTCGGCGTTTCGTACTCAACGTGAGCCGTCGAGATCGTAATACCGCGTTCGCGCTCTTCCGGAGCTTTGTCGATTTGATCGAAAGCTACGGCAGAACCGCCGTATTTTTTAGCCAGAACGGTGGTGATTGCTGCAGTCAGCGTCGTTTTACCATGGTCCACGTGTCCGATGGTACCGATGTTAACGTGCGGTTTAGTACGTTCAAATTTAGCCTTAGCCATTGAACATTTGCCTCCTTAATATAAGGTAGTGATTTTTATGTGATAATCCCGGTTGCCCTTGCGCCTGCTCGGCGCATCGAGGCACCGGGTCATACATATTGTGGTTCTGTTATTCGCCTTTGTGTTTCGCGATAATCTGTTCGGCGATCGATTTCGGAACTTCTTCGTAGTGAGAGAGTTCCATCGAGAAGACGCCGCGGCCCTGGGTACCGGAACGAAGCGTAGTGGAATATCCGAACATCTCGGAAAGCGGCACTTTCGCGCGGATGATTTGCGCGCCGGAGCGCGAATCCATCCCTTCGATGCGGCCGCGCCGGGAGTTCAGCATTCCCATAACGTCGCCCATGTATTCCTCAGGAACAGTAACCTCGACTTTCATGATCGGCTCGAGAAGAACCGGGTTACATTTGTCTTTCGCCGCTTTCAGCGCCATCGAACCGGCAATTTTGAACGCCATCTCGGACGAGTCGACGTCATGGTACGATCCGTCGAAAATCGTAGCTTTGATGTCTACGACCGGGTAACCGGCAAGAACGCCATTTTTCATGGCTTCTTCAATACCCGCTTGTACAGCCGGAATGTACTCTTTCGGTACGACACCGCCGACGATTTTGTTTTCAAACTGGAATCCGCTGCCGGGCTCGAGCGGTTCGAACTCGATCCAGACGTGGCCGTATTGACCGCGGCCGCCGGATTGACGAACGAATTTGCCCTCGACCTTCGCAGGCGTGCGGAACGTTTCGCGATACGCAACCTGCGGTTTGCCGACGTTGGTCTCGACTTTGAACTCGCGAAGCATGCGGTCGACGATAATCTCAAGGTGAAGCTCACCCATACCGGAGATGATCGTTTGGCCCGTTTCTTCGTCCGTATAAGCGCGGAACGTCGGGTCTTCTTCGGCCAGCTTGGACAATGCTACGCCCATTTTGTCCTGGTCGGCTTTCGTCTTCGGCTCAATCGCGATTTCGATAACCGGCTCAGGGAAATTCATCGATTCCAGTATAACCGGATGTTTCTCGTCACACAACGTGTCGCCCGTGCCCGTGTCTTTCAAACCGACGGCCGCAGCGATGTCGCCTGCGTAAACTTCCGAAATTTCCTGACGGCTGTTCGCGTGCATCTGCAGTATCCGGCCGATTCTCTCGCGCTTGCCTTTCGTGGCGTTGAGCACGTACGAACCGGAGTTCAGAATGCCCGAATAGACACGGAAGAACGTCAGCTTGCCGACGAACGGGTCGGACATAATTTTGAATGCCAGCGCCGCGAACGGCTCGTTGTCGTCGGATTTGCGGGTCGTTTCCGTCCCGTCCGGCAAAACACCTTTGATATCCGGCACATCGACCGGCGAAGGCAAATAATCGACAACAGCGTCAAGCATCACTTGAACGCCTTTGTTCCGATAAGAGGAACCGCAGACTACCGGGAAGATTTTCACTTCGCACACGCCTTTGCGCAGCGCGGCTTTCAGTTCTTGAACGGTGATTTCCTCACCCTCAAGATACTTCATTGTCAAATCTTCGTCCAGCTCGGCAACTTTCTCGACAAGCTCCGCACGAAGCTCTTCGGCCTTGTCTTTCAGTTCGTCCGGAATGTCGGTTTTCTCCGGCTCTTTGCCCAGATCGTCCTTGTAAATGTAAGCGACGCGCTCGATCAGGTCGATAACGCCGACAAAGTCGTTCTCGGCGCCGATCGGCAGCTGGATCGCTACGGCGTTCGCTTGCAGACGATCGCGCATATCCTGAACGACATTCAGGAAGTCCGCGCCGATGATGTCCATTTTGTTCACGTAGGCGATACGAGGAACCCGATATTTGTCGGCTTGGCGCCAAACGGTTTCGGATTGCGGCTCCACGCCTTCTTTTGCGCTGAAGACCCCAACAGCCCCGTCCAATACGCGTAGGGAACGTTCGACTTCAACGGTGAAGTCAACGTGTCCCGGGGTGTCGATAATGTTGATGCGGTGACCTTTCCACTGGGCGGTCGTCGCGGCGGACGTAATCGTAATGCCGCGCTCCTGCTCCTGTTCCATCCAGTCCATCGTAGCGGCGCCTTCATGCACCTCCCCGATTTTATGGGTACGGCCCGTATAGAACAGAATCCGCTCCGTAGTCGTCGTTTTGCCCGCATCAATATGCGCCATGATCCCGATATTGCGCGTATTTTTCAAGGAGAACTCTCTTGCCATTCAATTGTCTCCTTTCGTTATGCGAATCCTACCAGCGGTAATGCGCAAACGCTTTGTTTGCTTCCGCCATTTTGTGCGTATCTTCGCGCTTCTTCACCGATGCGCCCGTGTTGTTCGATGCATCGATGATTTCAGCGGCCAGACGCTCTTGCATCGTCTTCTCGCCGCGGCTGCGCGAGTAATTCACCAGCCAGCGGAGACCGAGCGATGTCCGGCGTTCCGGCTTCACTTCAACCGGCACTTGATAGTTCGCGCCGCCTACACGGCGGGCTTTGACTTCGAGAACCGGCATAATGTTTTTGATAGCTGCTTCGAATACTTCCATCGGATCCTTGCCCGTACGCTCCCGAACGATGTTGAACGCATCGTACAGAATTTTTTGGGCAACGCCGCGCTTGCCGTCGATCATAATACGGTTGATCAGACGCGTCACGAGCTTGCTGTTGTACACCGGATCCGGCAGCACGTCGCGTTTGGCAACTGGACCTTTGCGTGGCATGCGATAATCCCCCTTTCCCCATATCGTCGCCAGGCCGGCATGAACGCTTGCCCGGCTCTATCCGATTACGATATTATTTCTTGTCTTTCGGACGCTTCGTGCCGTATTTGGAACGGCCTTGCTTCCGGTTGTTGACGCCCGCGGTATCGAGAGCGCCGCGAACGATATGGTAACGAACACCCGGCAGGTCTTTGACCCGGCCTCCGCGAACGAGCACGACACTGTGCTCTTGCAGGTTGTGACCGATACCGCCGATATAAGCCGTTACCTCAACGCGGTTGGTCAAGCGCACCCGCGCGTATTTCCGCAATGCGGAGTTCGGTTTTTCGGCGTCATCGTCCCTACGCGAGTGCACACACCGCGTTTTTGCGGGGAGCTTTGGTTCGTCTCCTCGCGTTTCAGAGCGTTGAACCCTCTTTGCAGGGCAGGCGATTTCGATTTCACGACTTTAGCCTGGCGGCCTTTGCGAACCAGTTGGTTAATTGTTGGCATGTTGCCACCCCCTTCCCATAAGGCTGCTGTCTCCTGAAAACATTCCCGTCTTTCAAGTCCACAGATCCAGGCGGTTCATAATGAAACGCACAAACGTTTTGCCGTCCGGCCTTTATACAAAGTCACTTCCGGCAAAAACGTCCGTTTCTTATTTCTCATCAGGGATAACCGCGGCCATAGCGGCTCCGACGTCGATCCCGCATGTTGCCCCGAGATTCTTCATCGTGTCGACCCACTGGACCGGTATCCCCGTCGTTTCACACAGCGCAACGACCTTGTTCACAATACGGGGATCTGCGTCTTGCGCAACATAGACGAGCGTGGCGAGCCGTTGCTCCACCGCTTTCGTCGTTTGCTTCGTGCCGATTCGGATAGGCATGAAATCACCTTTCTCCTCTAAAAAAGCAGAAGAACATACAGGCACACTCCGATATATTATCATCTTGATTCCGGCATTGTCAAGAAAGATGTGCACGAGCTTCAGAATAAAAGATCGCCGCGCGTTGCACGCGGCGATCGCCCTGGCAACTCGTCAAGACTCTATCGAAACCGTCTCGTTTTCGAGATGTTCTTCCGGTTGAGCCTCTTCCTCATCCAGGCCGGCAAAGCGAATGTTGCGATAACGGCTCATGCCCGTACCGGCAGGGATAAGCTTGCCGATAATGACATTCTCCTTCAGGCCGAGCAACTGGTCGACTTTGCCTTTGATTGCCGCATCGGTCAGAACGCGCGTCGTTTCCTGGAACGAAGCGGCCGAAAGGAACGAATCGGTCTCAAGCGACGCCTTCGTAATCCCGAGCAGAACCGGCTTGGCGACCGCAGGCTCGCGTCCGGCCAGAATCGCTTCGCGGTTTGCTGCCTCGTATTCGTGAATATCGACGAACGAACCCGGCAAGAGCGGCGTGTCGCCGGCTTCCACAATCCGGATTTTCCGCAGCATTTGCTTGATCATGACCTCGATATGCTTGTCATTGATCTCAACGCCCTGGTTCCGGTATACGCGCTGCACTTCCTGCAGAATGTAGTTCTGCACGCCGCGTATCCCTTTAATGCGCAGCATATCTTTCGGGTCGATCGAGCCGTCCGTCAGCTCGTCGCCGGCTTCGACGACCTGACCTTCCGTTACCCGGATGCGCGAACCGTACGTGACGGAATAAACTTTGGACTCGGCCTCGCCCTCGACTTCGATTTCGCGGCGGTCCTTCGCTTCGCGAATGCTCTTGATCGTGCCGTCCAGCTCGGAGATAATCGCCTGGCCTTTCGGATTGCGGGCCTCGAACAGCTCCTGAATCCGCGGCAAACCTTGCGTAATATCGTCTCCGGCGACGCCCCCGGTATGGAACGTCCGCATCGTAAGCTGGGTTCCCGGCTCGCCGATGGATTGGGCCGCGATAATGCCCACCGCTTCGCCGATTTCGACAAATTTCCCGGTCGCCAGATTGCGGCCGTAGCAAATTTTGCATACGCCGTGGCGGGCGCGGCAGCTGAGCACGGAACGGATCTGCAGCTTTTCGATGCCGGCCTTGACGATGGCGTCCGCCTTGCTCGCATCGATGAGCTCGTTGCGGCCCACGATAATTTCGCCCGTTTCCGGATGGCGGACCGTCTCGAACGAATACCGCCCTTCGATGCGGTCATACAGATCCTCGATAACTTCTTTGCCGTCTTGGATTTTGCCGACCGTGAAGCCTTTGTCCGTACCGCAATCCTCTTCCCGAACGATGACGTCCTGCGCGACGTCGACCAGACGGCGGGTCAAATAACCCGAGTCGGCCGTACGCAGCGCCGTGTCCGCGAGACCTTTCCGCGCACCGTGCGTGGAAATATAGTACTCCAGTACCGTCAGCCCTTCGCGGAAGTTCGACTTGATCGGAAGCTCGATAATCCGGCCCGACGGGTTCGCCATGAGACCGCGCATCCCGCCCAGCTGGGTAATCTGCGATTTGTTACCCCGCGCTTTGGAGTCGACCATAAGCATGATCGAATTGTAGCGGTCCATCGATTTCATCAAAATATCGGTAATCTGGTCCTTCGCACGGCTCCAGATTTCGATAATTTTGTCGTACCGCTCTTCGTTCGTAATAAGACCGCGGCGATACTGATTCGTGATGATGCGGACCTTCTCCTCGGATTCGCGGAGGATATCCTGCTTTTCTTCCGGCACGACAACGTCGGCCACGGCAATCGTAATCCCCGCGCGCGTGGAATACGTGAAGCCGAGCTGCTTGATCCGGTCGAGAATAATCGCGGTCTGCGTCGTCTCATAGGCGCGGAAGCAATGGGCGATGATCTGACCCAAATATTCTTTGCCGATAGCGCCCATTTGCGGCACGTTGTGCATAAACTCCCGCAAATCCGTGCCCTTCTCGAACACAAAATATTTGTCCGGCGTTCCTTGCAGCAAGTTCGCCTTCGAAGGCTCGTTGATGTAAGGGAACGTATCCGGGAAAATTTCGTTAAAAATAATTTTACCGACCGTTGTGGACAGCAGCGCCCGCTGCTGCTCTTCGGTAAACGATTTTTCTTCAGCGCCTTGGCCGGAATAAAGACGCGCGCATGCAACGATACGACTCCCCGCTGATAAGCGGAAACCGCTTCGTTCACGCTTGCGAACACCGATCCGCTACCTTTGGCCTCTACGTTGTCCATCGTCAAATAGTAGCTGCCGAGCACCATGTCCTGGGAAGGCGTAACGACCGGCTTGCCGTCCTTCGGGTTCAGAATGTTGCCCGAAGCGAGCATCAAGAGCCGCGCCTCGGCTTGCGCCTCGGCCGACAACGGAACGTGAACGGCCATCTGGTCGCCGTCAAAGTCCGCATTGTACGCGGTACATACGAGCGGATGCAGACGGATAGCCCGGCCTTCCACCAGAATCGGCTCGAACGCCTGAATGCCGAGACGGTGCAGCGTGGGAGCGCGGTTGAGCAGCACCGGATGCTCCTTGATCACTTCTTCGAGCACGTCCCAGACTTCCGGGCTTACGCGCTCGACCTTCCGCTTGGCGCTCTTGATGTTATGGGCAAGTCCTTTGTTTACAAGCTCCTTCATGACGAACGGCTTGAACAGCTCGAGCGCCATCTCTTTCGGAAGCCCGCACTGATACATTTTCAGGCTCGGCCCGACAACGATAACGGAACGGCCGGAATAGTCGACCCGTTTGCCCAGCAGGTTCTGACGGAAGCGGCCTTGCTTCCCTTTCAGCATATGGCTGAGCGATTTCAGCGGCCGGTTGCCCGGACCGGTAACGGGACGTCCGCGGCGGCCATTGTCGATCAGCGCGTCGACCGCTTCCTGCAGCATCCGTTTTTCGTTCTGCACGATAATGTCCGGCGCGCCGAGATCCAGAAGCCGCTTCAGACGGTTGTTCCGGTTAATGACGCGGCGGTACAGATCGTTCAGGTCGGAAGTGGCGAAACGTCCGCCGTCAAGCTGCACCATCGGCCGGAGCTCCGGCGGAATGACGGGCAGCACGTCGAGAATCATCCATTCCGGACGATTGCCCGAATTGCGGAACGCTTCGATCACTTCCAGCCGCTTGATCGCACGGTTGCGGCGTTGGCCCTGAGCGGTCCGCAGCTCTTCCTTCAGCGTCTCCACTTCTTTGTCGATGTCGATATCTTGCAGAAGCTTCTTGACGGCTTCAGCGCCCATGCCCGCCTGAAAACCGTAACCGTATTTTCCCGGTAGCTCCGGTACTCCTTCTCGGAAAGCAGCTGTTTCTTCTCGAGCGGCGTATCGCCCGGATCGGTTACGACATACGATGCAAAATAGATGATCTCTTCCAGCGAACGGGGCGACATGTCGAGCGCAAGCCCCATCCGGCTCGGAATGCCTTTGAAATACCAGATATGCGAAACGGGAGCGGCCAACTCGATATGTCCCATCCGTTCCCGCCGAACTTTCGCCCGGGTCACTTCAACGCCACAGCGGTCGCAAACGACGCCTTTATAACGCACCCGTTTATATTTGCCGCAATGACATTCCCAGTCCTTCGTCGGTCCGAAAATCTTCTCGCAGAACAAACCTTCTTTTTCCGGTTTGAGCGTCCTGTAGTTGATCGTTTCCGGCTTTTTGACTTCTCCGCGAGACCACGAACGGATTTTGTCCGGCGAAGCCAGCCCGATCTTCATGTACTCGAAGTTGTTCACGTCCAACAAGGAGCAACCCTCCTTCGTCTTGGTTACCGAAACCCCGGATGACGCCCGCCAGGGGACGTCATCCGCCACATGTCGTTATTCTACGCCAACCTCGGCGCCTTCCAGATTCAGGTTCAGCTTGTCGCCGCCTGTCTCTTCTTCGTCGTCGATCTCTTTCATTTCGATCTCTTCTTCGTTCTCGGTCAATATTTTCACATCCATGCCGAGGCTCTGAAGCTCCTTGATCAAAACTTTGAACGACTCCGGAACGCCCGGTTCCGGCACGTTCTCGCCTTTGACGATCGATTCGTACGTTTTGACCCGGCCGACGACATCATCGGACTTGACGGTCAAAATCTCCTGCAGCGTATACGCCGCTCCGTACGCTTCAAGCGCCCAGACTTCCATCTCGCCGAAACGCTGACCGCCGAACTGCGCCTTGCCGCCGAGCGGCTGCTGCGTAACGAGCGAGTATGGACCGGTGGAACGAGCGTGAATCTTGTCGTCGACCATGTGCGCAAGCTTGATCATGTACATGACGCCGACCGTAACCTCGCGTTCGAACGGTTCCCCCGTTCGTCCGTCGTACAGCAGCGTCTTGCCGTTGCGCTGCATGCCGGCCTCTTCCATCGAGTCGAACACGTCATGCTCGGTTGCGCCGTCGAATACGGGCGTGGCGGCGTAAATGCCGAGCCGTTTGCAGGCCATGCCGAGGTGAACCTCGAGCACCTGGCCGATATTCATCCGGGAAGGGACGCCCAGCGGGTTGAGAACAACCTCTACAGGTGTGCCGTCCGGAAGGAAAGGCATGTCTTCCTCCGGCATAATTCTGGCGATGACGCCTTTGTTGCCGTGGCGACCCGCCATCTTGTCGCCTTCGGAAATTTTCCGCTTCTGCGCGATGTAGACGCGCACCAGCTGATTGACGCCGGGCGGCAGCTCGTCGCCGTTCTCGCGGGTGAATACTTTGACGTCGACGACGATGCCGTCGGTGCCGTGAGGCACGCGCAGCGACGTGTCCCTTACTTCCCGGGCCTTCTCGCCAAAGATCGCATGCAGCAGACGCTCTTCCGCCGTCAGCTCCGTCACGCCTTTCGGCGTCACTTTGCCAACGAGAATATCGTTCGCGCTGATCTCGGCGCCGACCCGAATAATGCCGCGCTCGTCGAGATTTTTGAGCGCTTCTTCCCCGACGTTCGGGATATCGCGCGTGATTTCTTCCGGACCGAGCTTCGTATCCCGGGCTTCGGATTCATATTCCTCAATGTGAATGGACGTATAAACATCCTCTTTCACCAGTTTCTCGCTGAGCAGGATGGCATCCTCGTAGTTGTAGCCTTCCCATGTCATAAACGCGACGACGACGTTGCGTCCAAGCGCCAATTCGCCTTGCTCTGTGGACGGACCGTCCGCCAAAATGTCGCCTTTTTTCACCTGGTCGCCCTTGCGGACGATCGGCCGCTGATTGATGCACGTTCCCTGGTTCGAACGCATAAACTTGTACAGCTTGTGCTTCACCAGATCGCCCGTCACCATTTTGCCGTCTACGTTCTCGACGCGGCGAACCCAAATTTCGTTGGCCGTTACGCGTTCCACGATGCCGTCATGCTGCGACACGACGCATACGCCCGAGTCTTTGGCAGCCTTGTGCTCCATGCCCGTACCGACGAGCGGCGCTTTCGGAACGAGAAGCGGAACGGCTTGCCGCTGCATGTTCGAGCCCATGAGCGCGCGGTTGGAGTCGTCGTTCTCGAGGAACGGAATAAGCGCGGTCGCAACCGAGACGACCTGCTTCGGCGAAACGTCCATATAATCGACGCGGTCGCTCGGCATCGTCAAAATATTGTCCGCCTGCTTGTTGTAACGGACGATGACCATGTCGTCTTTGAATCTGTTGTCTTCCGTCAATTCCGCGTTCGCCTGGGCGATGACGTAGTTGTCTTCTTCGTCCGCCGTCAAATACGCGATCTGGTCCGTTACGCGATTTGTCTTCGGATCGACCCAGCGATACGGCGTTTCGATAAATCCGTATTCGTTAATCCGGGCGTACGTGGACAACGAGTTGATCAGACCGATGTTCGGTCCTTCCGGCGTCTCGATCGGACACATCCGGCCGTAATGGGAATGGTGAACGTCGCGCACTTCCATGCCTGCGCGTTCCCGCGTCAAGCCGCCCGGTCCGAGCGCGGACAGGCGCCGCTTATGCGTCAACTCGGCAAGCGGGTTCGTCTGGTCCATAAATTGAGACAGCTGCGAAGAACCGAAAAATTCTTTGATCGACGCGATAACCGGACGGATGTTGATCAGCGCCTGCGGCGTAATCGCATTGGCGTCCTGAATGGACATCCGTTCGCGCACGACGCGCTCCATCCGCGAAAGACCGATGCGGAACTGGTTCTGCAGCAGTTCCCCGACGGAACGAAGCCGGCGGTTGCCGAGGTGGTCGATATCGTCCGTGCTGCCCACACCGTGCAGCAGGTTAATGAAGTAGTTGATCGACGCGATAATGTCCGCCGGCGTAATATGTTTGACGGACTTGTCGATATTGCCGTTGGAGATGACCTTGATAACCTGGTTTTCGTCCAAAGGCGAGAATACACTGATAGCTTGAAGCGGAATACTATCCGCATCAAGAATGCCATTCGAGACATGATAAGTTTTAAAACCGACGTTGTTCTCCAGATGAGGCATGATCTCGTCCAAAAGACGACGGTCGATCATTTGGCCCGCTTCGGCGATAATTTCGCCGGTCGTCGGATCGACAAGCGTTTCCGCTAGACGTTGGTTGAACAGACGGTTTTTGATGTGAAGCTTTTTGTTGATTTTGTAACGTCCGACGTTGGCGAGGTCGTACCGTTTCGGATCGAAAAAGCGCGCAATAAGCAGGCTTTTCGCGTTTTCCAGCGTCGGCGGCTCGCCGGGACGAAGGCGTTCGTAAATTTCGATCAGCGCTTTCTCCGTCGAGTCCGTATTGTCCTTGTCCAGCGTGTTGCGTATATATTCGTCATGACCGAGCAAATCCAAAATTTCGGCATCCGTGCCGAAGCCGAGCGCGCGAAGGAGCACCGTAACCGGGATTTTCCGGGTGCGGTCGATGCGAACATAAATAATATCCTTCGTGTCGGTCTCCAGCTCCAGCCATGCGCCCCGATTCGGAATGACGGTCGCCGTGTACGTCTTTTTCCCGTTCTTGTCTATTTTCGTGCTAAAATAGACGCTGGGGGAGCGTACCAATTGACTGACAATAACCCGTTCGGCCCCGTTAATGATGAACGTACCGGTGTCCGTCATCAGCGGGAAATCGCCCATAAACACTTCCTGCTCTTTCACTTCGCCCGTTTCCTTGTTGATCAGCCGCACTTTTACGCGCAGCGGAGCGGCATACGTGACGTCGCGTTCCTTCGATTCATCTACTGAATATTTCGGTTCGCCCAGGCTGTAATCGATAAATTCCAGCGACAGGTTACCCGTAAAATCCTGAATCGGAGAGATGTCCTGAAACAGTTCCAGCAGGTCCTGCTCGAGAAACTTCTCGTACGATTTCTGTTGGATTTCAATCAGGTTCGGAACTTCGAGCACTTCTTTGATACGGGCGTAACTTCTCCGCGTGCGTCGACCATACTGAACAAGATGTCCTGCCAACTTAACCTCACCCCTCATGCAAGCGTAAACGGCCTCGCCCGGCATGCAGCCGACGAAGCTTCCGTTTCGCGATAAAATCCAAGCAAAGTACAGAAGCGGATCTTATACTTCCCTGGATTTTTAAGAAACGGGAAAAGGAAACCCTTTTCTTTCAGAATCATAAATAAAGAAAAGCCCTTATCGAAATAGGTTCGAAAAAGAGCATCTTTCCAGCAACCAAACCGATTCGCGGCGCGGGCGCGTACGGTTCCATATCTAGTAATTTAGCCCAAAATGTAAACATTATACGTCAAATGTCAATTTTTTATGCATGCCGCGCGGATTATTTTATTCGATAACGATGCCGGCTCATACCGCACCGCAATTATACGGGCCAGCTTCGCGGCAAAAAACTCTTGACATTTTAGTACACTAAAGATATTGACCCCATTCTCATGCTGACATTTAATAATGATACCATATTGAAAAAGTCAAGTCAACAAAGAACTTCCTTAACAGGATGCTGCTTCGTCGCCGTCTGCGTCTATTCGTCTATCTCTTGACTGCTTTCAATATCCAGTACCCTTTGTCTCTCGCGATCAGGTCCGCATTGCCAAATACCTCTGTCAGCTTCGCTTGCGCGGATGGCGCGCCTTGCTTCTTCTGGATAACGACCCACATCGCCCCGCCCGGAACGAGCAGCGTCCAGCCTTCCTCAAAATGCGGTGAACGATCGATTTCCCTGCCCGGATCGGAGGATTCGTCAGCACGACATCGAACGATCGGCCGCGCACCGCTTCGAACAGATCGCTCTGACGGATATCCACATTGGAAATGCCGTTCAGCGCCGCATTTTCCTTCGCCAATTCGACAGCCCGCTCATTAATATCGATCATCGTCACCCGACCCTTCGGGGCGAGCCTGGCCGCGGCAAGCCCGATCGGCCCGTACCCGCATCCGACGTCAAGCACCTCGGCGTCGAGCGGCACGTCCATCGTTTCGATCAGCAGACGGCTGCCGAAATCGACATTCGATTTGGAGAAGACCCCGGCGTCCGTTACAAACCGAAACGCAAACCCTCGCAGCGTCGCTTGCCGAATATGGCGGTCGTGCGCGACTCCGGGCGTTCTCGAATAGTAATGGTCGGACATGTCGATAACCTCCTGATACCTTTGCGCAGCAAAGACGACTTTGGAAGCATCCGCTTATCCTTCTGGGAGAAAAGGCTGTTTCGCAGGCTTCCGCTTAACCGATGCGAAGTAAGACTACGGCTTAGCGAGCGAACCCCCTGCAGCGAGAGTGCTGCAAGGGGTTCGCCTTAAGCAGATCAAGCTTATTTCAATTCTACGGAAGCGCCGGCTTCTTCCAGTTTCGCCTTGATGGCTTCCGCTTCTTCTTTGCTGACGTTCTCTTTGAGCGTCTTCGGCGCGCTGTCGACAAGGTCTTTCGCTTCTTTCAGGCCGAGACCCGTAATTTCGCGAACGACTTTGATAACGTTGATTTTGGATGCGCCAGCGTTTGCGAGAACGACTTCGAATTCCGTTTGCTCCGCAGCTTCTGCAGCAGCGCCGCCGCCTGCAACAACCGCTACCGGTGCAGCAGCCGTTACGCCGAATTCTTCTTCGATCGCTTTAACCAGCTCGTTCAGTTCGAGAACGTTCATGCCTTTAATGGCTTCCAGAATTTGCTCTTTACTCATGGTTAAACCTCCATAATTTTGATTTTATATCGTTGCAAGTTTGGCCGGGACATGCCCGCCATTAAAGAAATCAAGCCTCTTGCTTCTCCGCGACAGCCTTGACCGCGAGCGCGAAGTTGCGGATCGGCGCTTGCAGTACGCTAAGCAGCATGGACAACAGACCTTCGCGGGAAGGCAGGTCCGCGAGCGCTTTGAGCTGCTCGACTCCGACGACTTGCCCTTCGAGCACGCCGCCTTTCAGCTTCAGCGCTTCGTTCTTTTTCGCGAATTCGTTCAAAATCTTCGCCGGCGCCACAACGTCGTCCTTGCTGAAAGCGATCGCCGTCGGTCCCGTCAGCACCTCGTTCAGTTCCGACAACTCCGCCGATTCCGTCGCACGGCGAACAAGCGAATTTTTCAGCACCGAAAATTCAACGCCGGCTTCACGCAGCTGTTTGCGCAGCTCCGTCACTTGAGCGACGTTCAAGCCCCGGTAATCTGCGACTACCGTGCAAGAACTCTCGCGCAGCTTCGTGGAAATTTCCTCGACCGCCTGCTGCTTCTCCTGAATGATTCTTGCGTTTGCCAAACTGTACACCTCCCGTTGGTTCATGGTAGACATTCATTGCGCCCGGCACCCGTCTTTTGGCGGAGGCCATAATAAATGGCCTCCGCAGACGGCGAAGGCCATGACGGTCCGTTCCGCGATACGGCTTCCGTGCTCGGAAACCCGCTATCGCCAAAACGATTTATCATAACACCTCGGTAGGAAATTAAGCCCTTGGGCACCTACTGTCTACGGTATGCATATTCGAATGTCGGTTCCGTTTTATTCTCAGCGGAATGCCGCCGTGTTCACGCGGACGCCAGGGCCCATCGTCGAAGAAACGGAAATGTTTTTCAGGTAAACCCCTTTGGCCGCAGCCGGTTTCGCGCGGTTCAGCGCTTCGATCAGCGTTTGCAGATTCTCGGCCAGCTTCTCGGCGTCGAACGACACTTTACCGATCGGGGCATGGATTTGACCTGCTCGGTCGAGACGGTATTCGATTTTACCCGCCTTGATTTCCTGTACGGCTTTCGCCACGTCGAACGTAACCGTACCGGCTTTCGGGTTCGGCATAAGGCCTTTGCCGCCCAGAATCCGTCCAAGCTTACCAACTTCGGCCATCATGTCCGGCGTTGCAACGCAGACGTCGAACTCGAACCAGCCTTGTTGGATTTTGTTGATCATATCCGAATCGCCGACATAATCGGCGCCGGCAGCTTCGGCTTCCTTCGCTTTTTCGCCTTTGGCGAATACAAGCACGCGCTTCGTTTTGCCCGTACCGTGCGGCAGAACGACAACGCCGCGCACCGCCTGGTCTTGCTTCCGCGGGTCTACGCCCAGACGGACGGCAACCTCGACAGACTCGTCGAATTTGGCCGATGCGCCTTTCTTTACGAGCTCGATTGCTTCGAGCGGCTCATAAGTCGCTTCGCTGTCAATCAGCTTGGCGGCTTCAAGATACTTCTTGCCGTGTTTGGCCATTTGAATTTCCTCCTCCTGTGGTTATAGCGGACGTCCTTGCCGGACGTTCCTCCCACGCCGCGAAGCGCCTGGCGCTCCGCATGCGATCCCGCTTGCGCGGGCCGCCGGATCCTGGTCGGACGCGGCGATATCAGTCCTCGATCACGACGCCCATACTGCGCGCGGTGCCTTCCACCATACGCATTGCCGCTTCGACCGAAGCCGCGTTGAGATCGGGCATCTTCTGCTCCGCGATTTCGCGGATTTTAGCGCGTTTCACGGTAGCGACCTTCTTCTTGTTCGGCTCGCCGGAACCTTTTTCGATTCCCGCCGCGACGCGAAGCAGAACAGCTGCCGGAGGCGTCTTCGTTTCAAACGTGAACGAGCGGTCTTCGAAAACGGTAATGACGACCGGAATGATCAATCCGGACTGATCGGCGGTACGGGCGTTGAACTCTTTACAAAACGCCATAATGTTGACGCCGGCCTGACCGAGTGCGGGACCGATTGGCGGAGCCGGGTTGGCTTTGCCTGCGGGAACCTGCAGTTTGACCACTTTGATGACCTTCTTTGCCATGTTGCACACCTCCTTGCCTCATTCTGCATGAAGCGGGCCATTCATCCCGCCTTCGCCGGAGGGAACCGACGAATCCGGAAACCGGATATTTATTTTATATCTTTTCCACTTGAGTGTAGTCCAGCTCAAGCGGGGTTTCCCTGCCAAACATGTTGACATGCACCTTCAGCTTGCTTTTGTCGGGGATGATTTCTTCCACCGTACCGACAAAATCGGCGAAAGGACCTACTTTTACGCGAACGGTCTCTTTCAGCTCGAATTCAATCTTCGGCTTCGGTTCCTCGATACCCATATGGCGCAAAATTTGCTCCACTTCGTCGGGCATTAGCGGAATCGGCTTCGAGCCGGAGCCGGTCGAACCGACAAATCCCGTCACGCCGGGCGTATTGCGAACAACATACCAGGAATCGTCCGTCTGGATCATCTCCACAAGGACGTAGCCGGGATAAACTTTGCGCATGACGGTTTTTTTCTTCCCGTCTTTGTTCACAAGTTCCTCTTCCATCGGCACGAGAACACGGAAAATTTTATCTTCCATGCCCATCGAGCTTACCCGGCGTTCCAGGTTGGCTTTCACTTTGTTCTCATACCCCGAGTAAGTATGGACGACATACCATCTTTTCTCCATCATAATCCACCTTTGGAATCTTCTTAAACAATCAGTCCGACCAATTCAGAGATCCCGATGTCAAGAAGCCAAAAGTAAATGGTCACAAGGACGATCGTCACAAGGACGACAATCGTATAGCTTGTCAACTCTTTACGATTTGGCCAGCGGACTTTCTTAAGCTCCGCCCAGCTGTCGGCAAAGAAACCGAACGTCGTCCCGAAGCCCTGCTTCAGCTTGCCCAAAAATGCCACGTCGACACCTCCTATTATCTCGTCTCGCGATGAGGAGTATGCTCGTTGCAAAACTTGCAAAACTTCTTCATCTCGATGCGGTCGGGGTGGTTGCGCTTGTTTTTGGTCGTCGTGTAGTTTCTCTGTTTGCAATTCGTGCAAGCAAGCGTAATAATAACCCGCATGTTGAAAGTACACCTCCCGAGCTGCTTACTGTAAAATCAAGAACACGATGTCGCGTTATGTTAAACGATAACATCTGCATCTGAGCAATACGGAGCCAATAGAAAAAACCTCGCATTTAAGGCTACCTAAAACAATTTATCATATGGGTCAGGGAGTGTCAACGAAAAGATTGGCTTCGTACTGCGCCCGGGGCGGAAAGCGGTCGGCAAGGACGGCGCGTTCAGGCTTCGATTTCGGAATCCCGTACCAGTATGTCCCGAATTTTCCATCGGCAAACATGCAAAAACGCACGGTGTCCCCGTGCGCTCTCTCGCCGAAGGCTATGCCGTCCGAACGCTTCGCCGGCTTTAGCCCCCTACGTTGCGAACTTCCAAATACCGTTCCAGCTTTCGCTTTACCCGCTGCAATGCGTTGTCGATCGACTTGACGTGCCGGTCGAGATCAACCGCGATCTCCTGATAAGAGCGGCCGTCCAGGTACAGCATCAGCACCTTCCGTTCCAGGTCGCTCAAAATCTCGGACATTTTATCCTCCAGCCCGACAAATTCTTCCTGATTGATAATCAGCTCTTCGGGATCTGAAACCCGGGTGCCGCAGATGACGTCCAGCAGGGTGCGGTCGGAATCTTCATCGTAGATCGGCTTGTCCAGCGAAACGTAGGAATTGAGTGGAATGTGTTTCTGGCGGGTGGCCGTTTTGATCGCGGTGATAATCTGGCGGGTAATGCACAATTCGGCAAAAGCTTTGAAGGAGGACAGCTTGTCACCCTTGAAATCGCGGATCGACTTGTACAAGCCAATCATGCCTTCCTGAACGATATCTTCCCGGTCGGCGCCGATCAGAAAATAGGAGCGAGCCTTGGCCCGGACAAAATTTTTATATTTGTTGATCAGATACTCCAGCGCCTCGCTGTCGCCATCGCGGACCGCATCCACGACATCCTCGTCCGTTCTGCAGTCGTAATCCTTCGTACTCCATTCTTTGAGGTCGATGCTCACGAACTATCCCTCCGGCCTGCATGGCGTGCAGTATTATGCCAGACTCCGCACTAGCAAATATAGACACAGTATACATGATCGCGTCTGACACCGTCAACCGCGGCCCTTTTTGCCACGTCCCCCTTCGCTGTCCGATACGGTTCCGCGCCTCATACGCTCCAACTGCATGCGGACATCCAGGCTCAGCTTCCCGTCCAGCGTCATGCGCATCTCGGGACGTTCCTCCCGCAGCGTCTGCTCGATCCGGTTGCGGCAATGCTCGATATCGAGCCGCAGTTCGCGCGCCGATACGCGCAAGGCTCCCTTGCCGAAAGCGACATGTTGTTCCACCAGATCGGAAGTGGCCACATAAATATTGCGTCCTCTGCGCTGCAGGTCGATGACCAGCCGCTCAATGCACTCGTCCGCCGTCTCCTTTTCTTTGGTAAAGAGCACCGTCAGCTTGTGCTGCCGATATTTCGCCCCGAGCCCCGGAACCTGATGGGCGTCGAAGACGACGTAAATGCGCATGCCCGTGAACCCCTGATAGTCCGCCAGCAAATCGAGCAGCCGGTCGCGGGCGCCTTCCATGTCCGTATCCTTCAGCTTCTCCAGCTCCGGCCAGGCGCCGATCATATTGTAGCCGTCGACCAGAAGCACATCCTCACGCTTTTGCACGTTCAGCCGCCCCGCCGCTGGCGGACAACCTCGTACATCAGCACACCGGCCGCCACCGATGCGTTCAGGGAATTGAGCCGTCCGAACATCGGCAGCCGTACGAGAAAGTCGCATTTCTGTTTGACCAGCCGGCCGATGCCTTTATTTTCGTTGCCGATGACGACGGCGAGCGGCACATTGAAATCGGCCCGGTACACATCCTGCCCGGCGGCGACATCCGTACCCGCAATCCAGATGCCGGCTTCTTTCAGGCGCTCCATCGTCTGCGCCAAATTGGTCACCCGGGCGACCGGAACATATTCGGCCGCGCCCGCGGACGTTTTGGAGACGGTGGCCGTCAGACCGACCGACCGCCGCTTCGGAATGATGACCCCGTGCACCCCCGTGCATTCCGCCGTCCGCAGAATCGATCCGAGGTTATGCGGGTCCTCGATTTCATCCAGTATGAGCAAGAAGGGCGCCTCTCCCCGGGCGCGCGCCAGATCGAGCAGTTCTTCGACCTCGGCGTACCGGTATGGTGCCGCTTGCGCAATTACGCCTTGATGCGCCGCTCCCGGCACCATCTGGTCAAGCTTGCGCCGGTCGACGGCTTGAACGACGATGCCGGCCTTTCGCGCTTCGCCGACAATGTGCGACAATCCTTTCTGCGAGCCTTCGGCCACCCAGATTTTGTTGATTTCTCTGCCGGCGCGCAGCGCTTCGAGCACGGGGTGCTTGCCGGCAATCCACTCATTCGGGTCTTGTTGCTTATTTCGTTCCATCGTGACCAGGTCCTCCCAAGCGGATGACATAATCGAACAGCTCGCGCAGCCGTTCTCCCCGCCGTTCATAATATAAATAACCGACCAGACACTCGAGCGCCGTCGCCTGGCGGTAATCGGCCACATCCGCATTTTCGGCGGCGCGCCGGACTTCGCATTGCGACCGCGCCGGACGATATCCGCCTCTTCTTCCGTCAAGAGCGGCTCCCACCGCTCCAGAATGCGGCGCTGCGCCTTGGCCGATACCCATCCGGTCGCTTCCCGGTGCAAGTGATGCGGCTTATGGTTCGTCATGGCGACAAGCCGCTGCCGGATCATAAGCTCGAACACGGCATCCCCGATATAGGCGAGGACGACAGGATTCAACAAATGCGCCGGCTTATCCGGTTCGAAATACAGCCAATCCGGCTCGTCCGCCGCCCGGGATTCCCCAGCCGCGGTCGCGGCACGAAGTTCCGCGCCTTCCGCGCCGCCAGCCTCGGCAAAGCCCGGGCCGCCTTCCGAAGGCCCGCTCATTTGCGCCGCCATCGAAGCCCTTGCGGGGTATCTTCCAGCACGATGCCCTGCGCGGCGAGCAAATCGCGAATTTCGTCTGCGCGCGCCCAATTTTTGGCTTTCCGCGCTTCGGCCCGCTCCGCAATCAAGCGCTCGACTTCTTCGTCAAGCAGCCCGTTCGCCTCCGCCGGCGAAGGCAACAGGCCGAGCACGTCGTCCATGCGCAGCAGCAGATCGGCGAGCGCCCGAAGGCCGGACGCCGTGGCAACGTCGCGCTGCATGTACTGGTTCGCCTCCGCCACGAGATCGAACACGGCCGTTATCGCATCCGGCGTATTGAAATCGTCGTCCATCTTGGCCCGGAACCGGTCCAGAATTTCCCGCAGCCGTTCGTCCAGCGCTTCATCTCCGGAAGGAAGCGGCGGCTCGTTCAGCTTGCGAACCTCCGTAACCGGCTCCGCTCCGATCGCCGCCATCCGGTGGTGCAAATTGCTGTTGCAGTTGGCGATCCGCAAAACGCTGTTCTCCGCCTGACGAATCGTGCTGTCGCTGAAATTGAGCGGGCTTCTGTAATGGGTGGCAAGCATGAAGTACCGCACCGCTTCCGGCTTCGTCCGCTTCAGCAGCTCGCGGACCGTTATGCCGTTGCCGAGCGATTTCGACATTTTTTCATTATTAATGTGGATGTACCCGTTATGCATCCAGTAGCGCGCCAGCGGCTTGCCGGTCAGCGCCTCCGATTGCGCCACCTCGCATTCGTGATGCGGAAACTGCAGGTCATGGCCGCCGCCGTGAATGTCCAGCGTGTCGCCGAGATAATGGCGCGCCATGGCCGAGCATTCGATATGCCAACCCGGGCGGCCCGGCCCCCAAGGGCTATCCCACGATATTTCCCCAGGTTTGGCCCCTTTCCACAGCACGAAATCTTCCGGATTTTCCTTGCGCTCGTCGACTTCGATGCGGATGCCGAACTGCAGCTCCTCCAGATTCTGGTGCGACAGCTTGCCGTACTCCCCGAACTTGCCGGTGCGGAAATAGACGTCGCCGCCGCTGGCGTATGCGAAGCCTTTGTCCTCGAGCCCTTTAATAAAAGCCACGATATCGTCGATATGTCTCGTCACCCGCGGGTTTCGGGTTGCCCGGCGGACGCCGAGCGCGGCAATATCCTCTTCGAATGCCGCGATGAACCGGTCCGCCACCTCCGGCACCGTCGACCCGAGCTGTTCGGCTTTGCGAATCAGCTTGTCGTCCACATCGGTAAAGTTGACGATATAAGTGACTTCGTAGCCCGACGCTTCCAGATAACGGCGGACAACGTCGAACAGAATAGCCGGCCGCGCGTTGCCGATATGAATATAATCGTATACGGTCGGGCCGCAAACATACATCTTGACCTTGCCCGGTACGAGCGGTTCGAACGTTTCCTTCTCGCGGGTTAGCGTATTGTAAACTTTCAAACTCATGTTAGACCTTCTCCTTCGCTCTCTCCTCCCGAAGCCGCTGCAACTCGGCTTTCAGGCTGTCGATCTCGTTCTGCATATTGCGGCACAGATCGATAACGGGGTCGGGCAGACGCGTATGGTCGAGCCGGTCGCCAACCCGCTCGCCGTTGCGCTTGACGATGCGTCCGGGGATGCCGACGACCGTGCTGTTCGGCGGCACCTCCCGCAGCACGACCGAGTTGGCGCCGATATTGCTGTTGTCGCCGACCCGGAACGATCCGAGCACTTTGGCTCCCGAAGCGATGACGACGTTGTTGCCGATCGTCGGGTGCCGCTTGCCTTTCTCTTTGCCCGTTCCGCCCAGCGTAACGCCCTGGTAAATGACGACATCGTCGCCGATTTCGCATGTCTCGCCGATTACGACGCCCATGCCGTGGTCGATAAACAGCCGGCGGCCGATTTTGGCGCCCGGATGAATTTCGATGCCCGTCATGAACCGGCTGAACTGGGAGATGATCCGGGCAACCGTGAACCAGCCCCGTTTGTATAAAGCATGCGCAATCCGATGCATCCATATGGCATGAAGACCCGAATACGTAAATATGACTTCAAATTTGCTGCGGGCAGCCGGGTCGTTGTCGAAAACGGCCTGGATGTCCGAACGTATATTGTCGAACATAACCGATCCCCTTCTTCTACGACTTCGCCATTTGCCCGGCGAAGCTTTCTTTCGCGGTAAAATCGGAGCCGCATGCCAAAAGCGAACGCCTCCGCAGCCCGAAGCTGCAGAGGCGTTCAATTCGCGGTTCCACTCTGCTTGGGGAGAAATTCCCCATCTCTGTCGCCCGATAACGCGGGCACGCGTTGCCGCCTACCCCGCGCTCAACGCCGGGACGATCGGCCGTTCGGCCGGATCCCGAAGCGCATTGGCGCGGCTCGGAGCAAGGCTCCCAGGCGCATCTTCCGCCGACCGGGAACAGACGACTTCCAGCCCCGGACCTTCGGAGCTTAATAGCCCGAACGGCCCTTGATCGTCCTCTCTGCGAACCCGTCTTCGGCGTACTTCTCCTGTTCAATGCCTTTCAAACGTATCCATATACAATTCATAGTTCAGTATACGTCATCGACGTTTATGTGACAATACCCGCTCTGCAAGCGATATCTTCCGGTCGTGCCGCAAATTGCCTCGCTTGCGGCCGGCCGCCCGGGCCGCGCCGATCGGTCAGCGCCCCAGCCTCGCCCGCAGCCTGGCGACGACGCGCTCCCGTCCAAGCAGCGCGATCGTCTGATTCAGATCGGGTCCGTGCGTTTGCCCGGTCAGCGCCGCGCGAATCGGCATGAACAGTTGCTTGCCCTTGAATCCGGTCGCCTGCTGAACGGCTTTCACGATCGCTTTTACGCTGTCCGCATCGAACGGCTCCCCGGCTCCCGCTTCCATTCGCTCCAGCAGCGCCTCCAGCACGGCGGGAACATGCTCCTCTGCCAGCACTTCCGCCGCTTCCGGCTCGTCTTCTGTCGATTCGCGGAAGAACAGTTCGGTCTTAGGCACAATTTCGGCAGCGAAATCCAGCTTATCCCGGTACAGCTCGACCAGATTCCGGACCCACTCCCGCGCCGCTGAGTCAAGCTCGGCAGGAACCCGCCCTGCCCGCTGCAGATGAGGCAGACACATGTCGACAAGCCGCTCCGGTTCGAGCCGTTTCAAATATTCGTTGTTCATCCAGCGCAGCTTGCTCGTGTCGAATACGGCCGGACTTTTGCTCAGCCGCGCGGCGTCGAACTGTTCGATCAGTTCCTGGCGGCTGAAGATTTCCTGTTCCCCGGCCGGGGACCAGCCGAGCAGCGCGATGAAATTGAACAACGCTTCCGGCACGTAGCCAAGCTCGTCATATTGCTCGATGAACTGGATGATCGATTCGTCGCGCTTGCTAAGCTTCTTCCTCGCTTCGTTCACGATCAGCGTCATATGGCCGAACTGAGGCGGCTCCCAGCCGAACGCCTCGTAGATCATCAGTTGGCGGGGCGTGTTGGAGATATGGTCTTCCCCCCGCAACACATGGCTGATCCGCATTTCATGGTCATCGACGACGACGGCGAAATTATAGGTGGGGATGCCGTCCTTCTTCACAATGACGAAATCGCCGATGCCGTCGGATTCGAAGGCGATCTCGCCCTTCACCATGTCATGGAACTTGTAAGTCCGGCCTTCCGGCACGCGGAACCGGATGCTGGGACGGCGCCCTTCGGCCTCGTAAGCGCGGCGCTGCTCCTCCGTCAAATTGCGGTGCTTGCCGGAATACCGCGGCGTTTCGCCGCGCGAAATCTGCTCCTCGCGTTCCCGCTCCAGCTCCTCTTCCGTGCAGTAGCACGGATAAGCAAGCCCCTTGTCGATCAGCTCCTGCCAATACCGGCGATAAATATCGAGCCGTTCCGTCTGGCGATAAGGACCGTATCCGCCGCCGATATCGACGCTTTCGTCCCAATCGATGCCGAGCCATTTCAAATATTTCAGCTGATTCTCTTCGCCGCCGGCGACATTGCGCTTGACGTCGGTATCTTCGATGCGAACGATCAATTTTCCGCCCTGCTTGCGGGCAAACAAATAATTGAACAAGGCCGTTCTTGCGTTGCCGATATGCAGATGTCCCGTCGGCGACGGCGCATACCGGACCCGGATTTCCTGCGTCATCCCTGACAACCCCTTCTCTCGCACTCCCGAAATTTATTTCGTAATCATAGCATATCCTTGACCAGACAGACAACAGATTGGGCCGCAATTCCTTCCCCTCTGCCCGTAAAACCGAGCTGTTCGGTCGTCGTCGCCTTCACGTTCACCTGCGACGTGTCCGCATCCAGCGCCTTCGCGATCGTCTCCGCCATCTGCGGGATATAAGGCGCCATCTTCGGTCGCTGCGCGATGATGGTGGCGTCGGCGTTGCCGAGCCGATATCCCCGCTCCCTGGCCATCTCCCACACCCGCTTGAGCAGCTGCAGGCTGTCGGCGTCCTTGTACGCCGGATCGGTATCGGGAAAATGCCGCCCGATGTCGCCAAGTCCCAGCGCGCCCAGTACGGCATCGGCAACCGCGTGCAGCAGCACGTCGGCGTCCGAATGGCCGAGCAGTCCTTTCTCGTACGGAATTTTCACCCCGCCAATGATGCAATCGCGGCCTTCGGCCAATTGATGCACGTCGAAGCCTTGTCCCACTCTGATCATGCTCCGTTCCCCTCTCCATCCCGTCTGTTCAGCAGAAACTCCGCCCATGCCAGATCGTCGGGCGTCGTAATTTTTATATTGGTATAATCGCCTTCGACAACCGCGACCGGCGCGCCCGTCCGCTCCACCGCCATCGCGTCGTCGGTGCCGAGGAAGCCTTCCGCAGCGGCCCGCTCCAGCGCCTCCTGCAGCAACGAACGGCGAAAAGCTTGCGGCGTCTGTATCGCCCACAAGCTTCGTCGATCCGGCGTCGAGGCAATCAGCCCGTCCGGGCCAACCTGCTTGATCGTATCCTTGACCGGCACGGCCAGCACCGCCGCCCCGACACGCTCCGCCGCCGCGCAGCAAGCGCGGATCGACGACGCGCGGACGAACGGGCGCACCCCGTCATGCACCATCGCCCAATCCGTTCCGAGGGCTGCCAGGCCCCGCATGACCGAATGCTGCCGCTCGCGGCCGCCTTCGACAATCGCGCGAACCTTCGTCAAACCGTATCGGCTCGTCCATTCCGAGCACCGCCCGATGTCGTCCTTGCCGACGACAAGCGCGATTTCGGCAATTTCCGCCATCGACTGGAACGTCTCCAGCGTATGGACGAGAATCGGCTTGTCCCGCAGCAACAAATATTGCTTGCTTTCCGCCGTGCCCATCCGGGTTCCCCTGCCGGCCGCCACGACGACGGCGCCCCATTCGTTTCCCATCGCTCAACCTGCCTTGCTGTCAGTAGTGTGCAACAGTTTAATGATAACCTGTTACAGCGCTTTTTCCAACAGCTTCGGTTTGGCGAATATCATTCGGCCTGCCGATGTCTGCAGCACGCTGGTGACCAGCACCTCCATCGTCGTGCCGATATAATCGCGTCCGCCTTCCACGACGATCATCGTGCCGTCATCCAGATAGGCGACGCCTTGACCGTGCTCCTTGCCATCCTTGATAACCTGCACGACAATTTCTTCCCCTGGCAGCACGACCGGCTTGACGGCATTCGCCAGATCGTTGATATTCAGCACCGACACGCCCTGCAGCTCGCACACTTTGTTCAGGTTGAAGTCGTTCGTGACGACTTTTCCCCGCAGCGCCTTGGCCAGCTTGACCAGCTTGCTGTCCACTTCGCCGATCTCCTCGAAGTCGCCCTCGTAGATTAACACCTTGACGTCGAGTTCTTTCTGGATTTTGTTCAAAATATCAAGGCCGCGCCGTCCGCGGTTGCGCTTGAGCAAATCGGACGAATCGGCGATATGTTGAAGCTCCTCAAGCACGAATTCGGGAATAACAAGGGTTCCTTCAATAAATCCGGTCTTGCAAATGTCCGCAATACGTCCGTCGATAATGACGCTTGTGTCCAATATTTTATGCTCTTCGAAGCCATCAACCTCTTCCTGGGGCACTACGGGTTTTCGCGACTCGACAAGCGCTTGCCAGCCTGCCGCAAGTTCGGCGCGCTTGCTAAGGCCGAGCCTCATGCCGACGTAGCCGAACATCAGCGCCGCCGCAGCCGGCGCAAGAGTCCACACGCCGTCGAATTTGGCCATCGCGGGATACAGAAGAGCCGCCAGCAGCAATCCCGCCGCCGCGCCGGCCGTCCCCGCCGCAAGCTCTTCGGCCGGCATACCGGCCGTCCGTTCGGCGCTGCGTTCCAGCCACAGCACAATCCGCCCTGCCATGGCCGCAGCCAGAAGCAGGCCCAGAACGGCGCCGGCCGCGACATGGCCGTAATACCCCAAGGAACGCTGCAGGATGCCAAACGCCTGCTCGGTCCAGATTTGTCCGGGATTCAAGTTGTCGTATACTTCCGCACCAGCCATACCGCCGGCCAGGATGCCAAGAAACTGAATTATTTTTTAACCAATGCCATCCACCTCCGTTACTAGTATGTTCCAATTCCGGATAGGTTAATCGCGGATGGCGGCATCGATTTTCAAACAGCTTTTGAAATGCGGCCGGCAGAGGATTATAATGTTGGATATAAAAGTAAATGAGAAAGAGGTGGAACCGAATGAACGCCCCGACGCTAGAAATGTTTCAACAGCAAGTCTCGGAATTGGTCCTTCGGCATCGCAGCTTGCTTGACATCATGTCCAAATTGAGTCAATCCGGCGCGTCCGTCAATCGGGCCGTCGCCAAGGCGGTAACGGAATGCGGCTGCATCGAATTGAATGCGCGCAAGCAGCGGTTTCCGGAAGAAATCGATCTGGAGAAAGCGAAGGAAACGCTGGAGAATCATATGTCCGGTCAATTATGCGAAACGTGCCGCGACGTGTTGAAGGCAGAGCTCGGTCGAAACCTGTTTTATATGTCCGCCTTGTGCAATCTGCTCGACATTCAGCTCGAAGAAGTCGTTGCCTCCGAACGGGACAAGTGTTCCACGCTCGGCCTGTTCAATTTGACTTGAAGCGCCGCCCGCACACCGGCGTCAACGTAAAAATCGCGCATCGCCCGCCTTGTCGAAAGGCGCCGATGCGCGATCTTTATTTTGATTGAACCTCAGGCGGAATGCTCCGATTTCGGCGTTTCGCCGTTCATGCGCTTGCCAAGCTTCTGTTTTCGGCTTTTGCCGGACAACCGGCGATCAACGTTTTTTTTTTTTATCCCGTACAAGGCAT
>NZ_BOVJ01000079.1 GCF_018403665.1 Paenibacillus cisolokensis | reverse complement strand
ACGACAGGATTCGGCTACGGCCCGGTGCACGGCAACATCCCGGGGACGACGGGATTTGATTATGGTCCGGTGCATGGCAACGTTCCGGGAATGACGGGCCACGGCTACGGCCCGCTGTCCGAGAACATTCAGGCGAAAGGTGAAGCGAAGGACTACGGCTACGGCCCGCTGTCCGGCCACATGCCGGCGAAGGGCGAAGCGAAGGACTACGGTTACGGTCCGCTGTCCGGCAACATGCCGGCGAAGGGCGAAGGGAAGGACTACGGTTACGGTCCGCTGTCCGGCAACATGCCGGCGAAGGGCGAAGGGAAGGACTACGGCTACGGTCCGCTTTCCGTGAACATTCAGGCGAAAGGCGAAGCGAAGGACTACGGCTACGGTCCGCTGTCCAGCCACATGCCGGCGAAGGGCGACGAAAATGTGGCCCCGGAATTCGCTAAAGGGGAAAGCTGGCCCTATACGCAGGGCGTAATGCCGTCCGCGGTCAACGATCCGTACTTCCCGTATTGGGGAGCCGCACCGTGGGGCGCAGCGCCGAACATCATGCCTTACGCTTATGGGCATGAAGGCGATTATTCTCCGTATCCGTACGGCAGCGATACGCCCGGGAATCCCCCCGCCTATCTGCATGGCGCCAACCCGGCGTACGGCTATAACGCGGCAGCCTACGGCTGGCATCAGCCCGTCTATGGCAGCTACTGGCCGCATGCCGCCGGCGTGCACGGCGGCGGAAAAGAAAAGCCTTGCAAATGCGGTTCCAAAGACAAGCGGGAAGAAAGCGATAGCGAAACGCGAAGCTCGAATGACGAGATCGGGTTTTCGGCGAACGCGGTGACCTTGCCGAAGAAGACGGCCGCGCCGCGCAAATCGGCCAGAAAGACCGTCCGCGTCTCTTCGCAGCCGTCCCCGCCGGTGCGGCGCCGCAGCACGCCGTGGATTAATCGTTGACCCGAATTCGATCGGTTGCGGGAAGGTCCCCGTCTCATTCGCCTAGCGGGAGAAGGGGGCTTTCTTTTTCGTTTCCTGATCATGCATATTCCGCTTATTCGAGAGACAATATACCAAAAGCGGAGTTAAGGGGGTTCCCAACCTATGCAATTCAGCCTCTGGAAACAAATCAAAAAGCGGCTTCGCAGAGCTAAGCGGCCGATTTTGTCCCTGGGCTGCTGGGCGGCTCTCGCTGCCGCAATATGGAACGTGCCCGCTGTTGCCGAGGGGGCGCCGCAGCATCCGGCAGGCCGGGATGCGAGCGGAACGGCCGCCGTCATCGAGTCGATTGCCGACAGTAACGTGCCGCACGAAGTTTACGTGCGGCGCATTTACATTTGCGGCGAGGAGACGGAGCGGCTCGGAACGATGACGTCCCGGAAGGTGATCGGTCTTCTGCGCAGCCATCCCGAATGGTCGGCCGAGATCGATCAAGACGGGGCGGTACGGATAGTCGAACGGATTGAAGATTTGGCCGATACATGCAGGGGCCAAGTTTATATCGGCCTGGACAAGCAGGGCAACGTGGCGCTGTTCGCAGGTCCCCCCAAGCGGGAGAAGGTGATCCGGACGTTTTTCCAGATCGATATTCAGTATATGGAGAGCAGTCTGCCGAAAGACAGGGTGGACCGGCTGATCGAAGGAATCCGGATCAACGATATCGACGAATACAACAGCGTACTGTCCACTTACAGCGACTATGCGCTGGAGCATAGCGAGAAGGTTATGAAGCCGGCCGATTGATGCGTTGCCGGATAAGCCGGCCAAGCCGGGTCACACAGGGCTGATTCCAAGCAGAAGGACACTGCTTCGGGAACAGCCCTGTTTTTTATGAAAAGGGGGATCTCAAACGCTTGTTCTCATGGCCGTTATCTTTTGTTATACTAAGAGGGCAGAGTTTCAACGCGCTGCAGATCGTGAGGGGAGAACGGGTTTGCGGGTTATGGGAATTGATCCCGGCATTGCGATTGCCGGATTCGGATTTATTGACAAGAGCGGGCACAAGCTCGTGCCGGTACAGTACGGTTCGATCGAGACGGAAGCGGGCACGCCGCAGGAGAAGCGGCTGCTGCAGATATACGAATCGGCGGGAACGCTGATGGATCGGTACAAGCCGGACGCCGTGGCGGTTGAGAAACTGTTTTTTAACCGCAACGTGACGACGGCTTTTGCCGTTGGTCAAGCGCGCGGCGTCATCATCCTCGCCGCTGCGGAGCGGGGAGTGCCGGTCGCCGAATATACGCCGCTGCAGGTGAAACAGGCGGTTGTCGGCTACGGCAAAGCCGAAAAGCGGCAAGTGCAGGAGATGGTGCGCATGTTTCTGATGCTGGCTGCGGTGCCGAAGCCGGACGATGTGGCCGACGCGCTGGCAGTGGCAATCTGCCACGCCCATACTGCCGTCATGGCGCACAAAATAAACGAGGTGCTGCGCCGATGATCGATTATGTGAAAGGACGCGTCGTTCATCTGGATGCGGAATATATCGTCGTCGACGTCAGAGACGTCGGCTATCGGATTTTACGCCGAACCCTTACAGCTTCGCGCGTTCGGAAGAGCCGGTCGTCGTCTACACCCATCATTATGTGCGCGAGGACGCAGAGCTTCTGTTCGGGTTCGCGACGCGGGAGGAACAGAAGCTGTTTCGGACGCTACTCGACGTCTCCGGCATCGGGCCGCGCGTGGCGCTCGGCATTTTGGCCGGCGGGAGGCCCGATGCGATCGCGGCCGCCATCCGCCAGGAGAATGTCGCTTTTCTGACGAAGCTGCCGGGCATCGGCAAGAAGACGGCGCAGCGGATGATTCTGGATCTGAAGGACAAGCTCGGCGCCGAAGGCGCGGATCTGCATTCGGCGGCCGGACTGGAGGCTCCGGAAGCCGAACCGGCCGATGCTGCTGCCGGCACGGCATGGCGCGAAGCGCGTGAAGGGCTGCTTGCGCTCGGCTATACGGCGGCGGAGCTGGACCGGGCGTGGCATCGGCTGCGCGACAGCGTAACGGCCGACGAGCCGGTCGATTCGCTTATGAAGCGGGCGCTGCAGCAGCTGTTCAAGGGTTGACGGAAGGAGGACGATACATATGGAAGAGCGAATAGTTTCCGCCAATCTGATGATGGACGACCATGCTGTCGAATTGAGCTTGCGTCCCCGCTATCTGGATGAATACATCGGGCAGACGAATGCGAAGGAAAATTTGAAGGTTTATATCGAAGCTGCCAAAATGCGCAAGGAAGCGCTCGACCATGTGCTGCTGTACGGGCCGCCGGGTCTCGGCAAGACGACGCTCTCGAACATTATCGCCAACGAGCTCGGCGTGCAGCTGCGGACGACGTCGGGCCCGGCAATCGAGCGGCCGGGTGATCTGGCCGCGCTGCTGACGAATTTGCAGGAGGGCGATGTCCTCTTTATCGACGAAATCCATCGGCTCCACCGTTCGGTGGAGGAAGTGCTGTATCCGGCGATGGAAGATTTCGCCCTCGATATTATGATCGGCAAAGGACCGAGCGCCCGCTCCGTCCGGCTCGATCTGCCGCCGTTCACCCTTGTCGGCGCCACTACTCGCGCCGGCTTGCTGTCGGCGCCGTTGCGCGACCGGTTCGGCGTAGTCAGCCGGCTGGAATATTATACGGTGGACGAGCTGGCCTTTATCGTTACCCGGGCGGCGGAAATTTTGGGCGTCACCGTCGTTGGGGAAGCCGCGAACGAAATTGCCATGCGTTCCCGCGGCACGCCGCGGATCGCCAACCGGTTGCTGAAACGGGTGCGCGACTTCGCGCAGGTGCGGGGCGATGGCATCATCACATATGAGATCGCCCGTTCGGCGATGGAGCTGCTGCAGGTCGATCCGCTCGGCCTGGACAGCATCGACCATAAAATGCTGCGGTCGATGGTTACGGCTTTCCGCGGTGGTCCGGTCGGGCTCGATACGATTGCCGCCACGATCGGGGAGGAAAGCCAGACGATCGAGGACGTGTACGAGCCATATTTGATGCAGATCGGCTTTCTGCAGCGGACGCCGCGCGGACGGGTCGTGACGCCGCTCGCATACCGGCACCTCGGAATCCCGCTGCCGGACGGCGGCGACGAGAAGCGGGAAGCGCCGCAATAGAAGCGGCATGCGAGCAACGGCTTCGCCCCGGCGTTGTCCGGAACGAATCCGTAAATGGAGTAGGGAGCGAGGGAAGTTTTTCATATGGTTGGGATAACGTCTTGGAAACGTCTCGCCGCCGTCTGCCTGGCGCTGCTGCTGGCCGTGTCGGTCGGGGCGGTGCGCCCGTCTCAAGGGGCGGCGCCGGGTCTGGATACGATCCGGGTCGCCATCTTTTTGAACTTGCCGAACAAATATACCCAGAATACGTCCTGGGCTACGTTTTCGTCCGCGGGAGGGCTGAGCGTCGGATTTCGCGAGCCCGCAGGCGCGAAGACATGGGACGCCATTCCGGCAGGAGAGCAAATCCGGTTCTCGCTGGACGACTATAAGGTGAAGCTTGCGGAGACGGCCGATTTCAACGCCGCAAAGGCGCTGCTCAAGCAGGTGCAGGATGCCAAAGGGGCCGGCAAGCTGATCTCGCTCTCCAAGAATGGAAAAACCGTCTATCAGGTGATCGAGGGCGGGTACGCGAACGCCGCCGAAGGGAGGAAGGCGGTCGACCGCTGGAACGGCGCGGGGCTGAAGCTGCAGTCCGGCGCCGTCAAGCCGGTGCTACAAGGACCTTTTCACCTGGAGACGGGGAGCTTCGCCAGCGAAGCGGAAGCCCGCCAGGCGGCCGATGCGTTCGGCGCTTCCGGCGTCGATGCGTTCGTCGCGCTGCGCGGCGCCGGTGCGTATACCGTCATGCTCGGGGCCGCTGCCGATGCCGCCGGATTGAACGCCGTCAAGTCGGCTGTCGCCGGCGCGGGCGGGGAAGCGCTCCGCCAGGCTGACGCATCGGCTCCGTATTTGCTGGTGCAGAACGATCATACCGTCTCCGGGCAAGCGAATGCGGCGATACGCCATTACGCCGTGCCGCTGACGGGGACGAAAGCGTGGATTGCGCCGTCCGGCGCGGAGCCGATCAAGCTGACCGAACGCTACGGGCGTACGTACAGGGGAGCGTTCGAAGCAAGCGGTTTTAACGGCAAACTGGCGGTTGTCAACGAGTTGCCGTTCGAACAATATTTGTATTCGGTCGTTGGCGCCGAAATGCCGGCGTCCTGGCCGGCGGAAGCGCTCAAGGCGCAAGCCGTAGCCGCCCGCAGCTATGCGTTGTATCAGGGCGTCGGCTTCCAGATCGCCCATGTGGTCGATACGGTGGCCAGCCAGGCTTACGGCGGCACCGGCGCCGAGAAGGCGGCGACGATCGCCGCCGTCAACGCGACCGCGGGCGAGGTGTTGATGCACGGGGGTAAAGTGATCGAGGCGCTGTTCTCTTCCAGCGCCGGCGGAGCCACAGCGGACGGAACGGAAGTGTGGGGGAACGCCGTACCTTATTTGAAGAGCGTATCGAGTCCGGACGAAGTGTCTGAGAAAGGGCTGCTCCGCTGGTACCGGATCGTCATGCCGAACGGCGAGACCGGCTATGTCCGGGAAGATTTTCTCCGTGATACCGGCCTGACCAACGCGGCGGGAGCGCCGATTCTGGAAGCGACCGGGGACGGCGTCAACGTCCGGCCGATTCCGCTCGTCCAGGATAGCGTCGCGCCAGTCGGCACGCTGAACAGAGGGACGCGCGTCGTATCGCTCGGCTCGACGTTCCAATCCAATCCGATGTCGTGGGTGCGCGGGCCGTTTACGTCAGAGCAATTGCTCGCGACGCTCAAAGGGAAAACGGCGACCGCTGTCACCGGGCCGATCCGTACGCTGGAGGTGACCGGGAGAGGGCCTTCCGGCCGCGTAACCCAAATGACCGCGAACGGACAGAAGCTTGACGTTCGTTACCCGGACATATTCCGTTCGGCTCTCGGTTCGCTGCCGAGCACCCGGTTCACCGTCGACGAGACGGCCCGGCTGTCGATCGAGTCGGGCGCCGGCGCGAGAAGGGAACTGCCGGCCGACAGCAATCCCCTCTATGTGCTCGGGGCATCGGGGAGCGTCCGGCAAGCGCCCGACCCGGGCGTGTTCGTTCTTGACGGGAACGGCAAGCTGCGCGCGACGACGAAGGAGCCGGGCTTTCGGTTCGTCGGCACGGGCAACGGACACGGGCTCGGCCTGTCCCAGTACGGCGCGCTCGGCCTGGCCCAGCAAGGGTATGATTACCAGCGAATATTGAAATACTACTACCCGGAAACTACGATTGCGAAAGGTTGACCATAATAAAAATATGAAAGCGGAATGGTTCGATTTCGAGCTGCCGGAGCGGCTCATTGCCCAGACGCCGCTGCCGGAGCGCACCGCTTCCAGGCTGCTGACGCTCGAGAAGGCAACCGGCCGGATCGCCCACCATACGTTTCGTGACTTGGCGGCATACGTACGGGAAGGCGATACGTTTGTGTTTAACGATACGCGCGTCATGCCGGCGAGGCTGATCGGCGTCAAGGCAGATACCGGCGCGAAGGTGGAACTGCTGCTGCTCAAGCAGCTGGAGGGCGACCGGTGGGAGACGTTGGCCAAGCCGGCGAAGCGTTTGAAGCGGGGGACGGAGATTGCGTTTGGCGATCAAGCCGGTACTCCGCTGCTGCGCGCCGTCGTGGAAGAAGAAGGAGAAATGGGAAGCCGGATCGTACGCTTCAGGTACGAGGGCATTTTCCACGAACTTCTCGATCGGCTCGGCGAGATGCCGCTGCCGCCGTATATCAAGACAAGACTGGAAGACCGCGAGCGGTACCAGACCGTATATGCCCGTCATACCGGGTCGGCCGCGGCGCCGACGGCAGGACTTCATTTTACCGAGCCGTTTATGCGGGAGCTGCAGGACAAGGGCGTTCAAATCGCTTACGTAACGCTGCATGTCGGACTCGGAACGTTCCGGCCGATATCGGCGGAAAATGTGGAAGACCACGAGATGCATGCGGAATATTATCGTCTCGATGAAGCGAACGCGCGCATGATCCGCGAGGCGAAGCAAGCGGGGCGGCGCATTGTTGCGATCGGCACGACGTCCGCCAGGACGCTGGAGACGCTTGGCGGCCGGTATCCCGACGGCAACATCGAGGCGTGCAGCGGCTGGACGGACATTTTCATCTATCCCGGCTACAAATTCCGGATGGTCGACGCGCTGCTGACGAATTTTCATCTGCCGCAATCGACACTCGTGATGCTGGTCAGCGCGCTGGCGGGACGGGATGCGGTGATGAGAGCGTACGCGGAAGCAATTGAACGGGAGTACCGCTTCTTCAGCTTCGGCGATGCGATGTTTATCTATTAATACGGAAATACGGAACGGAAGAGGGAAAAAGTGGCCATTAAATATGAACTGATCAAAACTTGCAAGCAGTCGGGCGCCGCCTCGGCCGGATTTATACGCCGCACGGCGTCATCGAGACGCCGACGTTCATGCCTGTCGGCACCCAGGCAACCGTAAAGACGATGAGCCCGGAAGAACTGAAGGCGATGGATGCCCGCATCATCTTGAGCAACACGTATCATCTGTTCATCCGGCCGGGCCACGACCTGATTCGCCGGGCGGGCGGACTGCACCGGTTTATGAACTGGGACCGGCCGATCTTGACCGACAGCGGCGGTTTTCAGGTGTTCAGCCTGAGCAATATGCGGAAAATCACCGAAGAAGGCGTGGAGTTCCGATCGCATCTGAACGGGGACAAGCTGTTTATTTCACCCGAGAAAGCGATGGAAATTCAGAACGCGCTCGGCTCCGACATCATGATGGCGTTCGACGAATGCCCGCCGTATCCGGCAACGTACGATTATGTCAAGCAATCGCTCGAACGGACGACCCGATGGGCGGAACGGTGCCTGAAATCGCATGCCCGCAAAGACGAGCAGGCGCTGTTTGCCATCGTTCAGGGCGGCATGTACGAAGATTTGCGCAAACAAAGCGCGGCCGAGTTGACTTCCATGGATTTCCCGGGGTATGCTATTGGTGGACTAAGCGTCGGCGAACCAAAACATACCATGTTTGAGGTGCTCGACTACACGACGCCTCTCCTGCCGGCGGACAAGCCGCGCTATCTGATGGGAGTAGGATCGCCGGATGCGCTGATCGAAGGCTCGATCCGCGGAATCGACATGTTCGATTGCGTCCTGCCGACGCGGATTGCCCGCAACGGCACCCTGATGACCAGCGAAGGCAGACTCGTCGTCCGCAATGCGAAATATGCGGAGGATTTCGGTCCGCTGGATCCCGCCTGCACGTGCTACACTTGCGCCAACTATTCGCGAGCGTATATTCGTCATCTGATCAAAGCCGATGAAACGTTCGGCATCCGGCTGACGACTTACCATAACCTGCACTTTTTGCTGCGGCTTATGGAAGATGTGCGCCAGGCGATTCGGGACGACCGGCTGCTGGACTTCCGGGACGAATTTTTCGCCCGGTACGGACTGTTCGACAATGAGAAGGGGTTTTGAAAGGGGGGGTACCATGTTTATAGCGGCAGATGCAGGCGCCGGCTCAGGCGGATTTCTCGGCCTTATTCTTCCGTTTGTGCTGATGTTCGCCGTATTTTATTTCCTGTTGATTCGTCCGCAGCAGAAGAAGCAGAAGCAGCGCAATTTGATGCTGAGCCAGCTGAAGAAGGGCGACAAAATTACGACGATCGGAGGCATGCACGGAACGATAGTCGAGCTGACCGACGATACGGTCGTGCTGCGCGTCAACGACGCAACGAAAATTACGTTCGAGCGGAGCGCTGTCAATTCCGTTATTTCGAGTGCGGCAGCTTCCTCGGATTCGTAACGGAAAGGCAAACGAAACGTATAAAACCGGCCGGGCCGTAAGCCTAGCCGGTTTTTTGCCGTTCGCCTAAAAGATATTTGGAGAACAGAAGCCCCCGGTAGCCAAGCCGCCCGAACCCTCGCGCCCCGCTCGGCAGGTCCGCAGCCGTTAACACAGCGCCGGGCAGCATCGGAGGCGCTGGGGCAGCTTTCCGCCCTTTAGCGCCGTCTGTTCGTCAGCTCGCGCATCGATCCCGGCACGGGAACGGTGCGGCCTGCAGGCAGGTCGTACCGGCTGAAATAGAGCCCGAGCGCTGCGGAAAGGATGCCGAGTACCGTCCCTCCCAGCATATCGGTCATCCAGTGAATCCCCAGATAGAAAATGCTCGTAATAATGACGGCTGCGCTTATTCCGACGAGCCAGGCCCAGCGCCGAATCTTCGAGCGGAACGCAAGGATCGCAAGCGTGACCGAGATCGAAGTGTGGAGACTCGGAAAGCAATTGTCCAGCCCGGACAAATGGCGGTATTCCGACTCGAAGGCGGGAAACGTCTCAAGTATCCGAAACGATACGTTCGAGTGGTAAAACCACGCTTCGTTAACCGGAAAATAAAGAAAAAACGGGATCGCGATGACGTAATTGATCATGATCGCATAGCAGGTCGCCCTGTACAGCCGTTTCGTCGGATCGAGATAGACGTACATGACGAGCGATGCGATAAGCAGCGACTGAAAAACGACAATATACATAAAGGACATGACGGGCGTCAGCCAATCGCGCACGAGCAGCTGCTGGATATTCGCGACCAGATCCCCTTCGATCGCATAAAACAGCGGCGTGAAATCGGCGCTGTACTGCATTTTCCCTTCGTACGACAACTCCAGCTTGTTGAGCAGCAAAATGCCGAGCAGAGCGGCAAACAGGAGCAGATGGCTGCGCGAAACGGCCAGCTCCCGCACGAACCGTCCGCCGACCCGCAACGGATTGGCGCCGGTTCCGTAAGCAAGCAAAATGATAACGGTCAGCGTCGTATACCATATGACGTCGTTCATGGAATGAAATAGCACCATGGTATTGTATCCCCCTATATCGTCTCCGGTTCCGCATATAACGTCTAGTATAGCATAATCGTCGGGCAGAGGGGATAGGTTCGGCCGGCAGCTATGCCGCCAAGTACGGTGCCGTTACTTGTGCAGATTGACGCCGACCATGCCGCCGAACGCGCCGGACAGAATGGTGACGCCGACAAGCAGCGCGCTGCGTGCGGACAGACCGCCGTCGGCCGCCAGAAAACCGATAAGCAGAATGATGATCGCATAGAAAAAGCCGAGAATGCTGCCGTAATACCAGCCTTTATGCCCGGAACGCTTGCCTGCGGCAAATCCGCCGGCCAGTGCCGCAACCCCGTGGGCAATCATCGCGGAGACCGGAAGATCGCTTTCCTGCACCCCGCCGTATCGCAGCAGCAACGACAACAGCAAGGCGCCCGCCGCCAGCCATAGCGCGGCGGTTACGACACCGGCCAGAAACGGGGAACCGAGCGGAGCTTTGGTAACATGCTTCGAACTCATTGAACCTTCCTCCTTTTGAAAAATGGATGGCGATCTGTTCATTCGGCCATGCCATCGGACGTTATTACAACCATATGGTCAAGCCGGACAAAATAGTACGGCCGAAGCCCGACTCGTCCTGCCATAAATTCGTAAGGCTGTCGCCGTATGCCGCCATCGGCGAGGGGTGACACTAGGAGTTGCAAGACTGCTGCCGCAGTCGGATCGCGTACGATGATAAATCGGGAGGCCGTTGACGATGGAATATTTGCTGTTATTGTTCCGGACGCTTGTCATTTACTTCGTCGTGTTTTTAACGGTTCGGCTGATGGGCAAACGGGAGATTGGAAAACTGTCGGTATTCGACCTGATTATTTCGTTCATGATTGCCGAAATCGCGGTCATCGTCATCGAAGATGTCAAACGCCCTATTTGGGACGGGGTGCTGCCGATGGCGCTGCTGGTGGCGATCCAGATCGCAACGGCTTTTCTGGCCTTGAAGAGCCGGACCGTTCGCCGGCTGCTGGACGGCAAGCCGTCCGTCATTATTGCGAAGGGACAATTGAACCGCGAAGCGATGCGCAAAGAACGGTACAACATCGACGATCTGACATCGCAGCTGCGGGAAAATCAGTTGTCGTCGCCGGACGATGTCGAATTCGCCATATTGGAGACGAACGGCAAGCTGTCCATCGTGAAAAAAACGAGAATGAAAATGCGCAACAAGACGCATCGGTTCCGCATCGTCAAGAATCGGGCGGCAGCGGGCAGGCGGCTCAGCCGATGGCGCCGTCCGACATGTTCCGTTTCGAGTCGTTGCCGGTCAGCCTGATCATGGATGGTCAGGTGCAGGACGAACATCTGCAGCAGCTTGGCAAAAGCCGCTTCTGGCTCAAAAACGAACTGCGCCGTAACGGCGTTTCCAATTTCCGGGACGTCTTCTTCTGCTCGATCGACCACGACGGGAAGCTGTACATCAACACGTACCGCAAGCACAATCCGAACCGCTAGGGCCGAAACCAGCGTCCGATGAACGGGACTCTCGCGGCATCGTGCCGGTCGATAATGCCCATGGCGACCATCAGCACCAGGTAGATGGCGGCACCGGCCGCGCAGGCGCCGGCCAAATTCAGCCATTCCGCCGGCAGGAGCTGCCGGTTCATCAGCCACTGCGCCGCCGCGCCCATAATGGTCATGGCGGCTCCGACTTTAAGGAAATCCGTTCCTTTCATCCGGAATCCGATATAACGAAGCACGCTGACGGCATGAAGCAGTGTGACGAGTATAATATTGACGCTGATGGCGATAAGCGCTCCGTATATGCCGAAATCGGGATTGGACGCGAGCTGGATAATAAGCGTCAGCTTGATGGCCGCTCCGATGAAGGTGTTCGTCAAGGCGGTGCCCGCTTTGTTCAGCGCCTGAAGGGAAGCCTGAAGCGGAGCCTGCAAATAAATGAACAGGCCGACCAGCGCGATCAGGCGAAGCATCGGAGCAATTTCCGCATGATTGTACAGCAGCCGGCATATCGGTTCGGCGAACAGCCACATGACGATGACGAACGGCGCCCCCGTTACGAGCGCCAGCCGCATAGACTGATGCAACCGCTTGTGGATCGTCGCACGATCGCCGCGCGCAGCCGCTTCCGAAAGCGACGGCACCAGCGAAACGGCGAGCGAATAGGTCAGTGCGGTCGGAAGCAGGACGAGCGGCATGATCATTCCTTTCAGCGCGCCGTACTGGGCGGTTGCGACGCTGGTAACGATGCCGGCCGCCGCCAGGGAGCGGGTGATGAAGATCGATTCCAGCAATCCCGACAGAGAGCCGACCATCTGGCTTGCGGTGACCGGTGCGGACAAGCCGAGCAACCGCTTCAGCGCCGGTTCCCGTTCCGCCGCGGTCGTGCCGGAGCCGGCGGCCGGCGCCGGACGGGGGCGTCCGCGGTAAAATTTCCAGAGCAGGACGGACAAGCCGCCGATTTCGCCGGCGACGACGCCGATCATGGCGCCGGCCGCTCCCCACTCCACGCCGTACGGCAGCAGCACGGCGGCGAGAGACAAGCTGGCGATAATGCGGATGACCGTTTCCACGACTTGCGATACCGCTGTCGGCACCATGTTTTGCTTGCCCTGAAAGTAACCGCGGTATACCGACGAAATACCGATAATCAAGAGCAGCGGCGTCATACATAGAAACGTCCGGTACACCCGGCTGTCGGGCAGGACATGTGTTGTCACCCACGGCGCAAGCAGCAGCAGCGCCGCTGTAAACAGGAGAGAAAGCGTTACGACGAGCCCCATCGCGGTGCGGAAAATATGTTTGGCCCGCTCCGTATCGCCGGACGATTCGGCTTCGGCCACCCATTTGGCGATCGCGAGCGGGATTCCTCCTACGATCAGAGTCAGCATGACGGACAAGAATGGATAGCTGAGCTGGTACAAGCCGACTCCTTCCGCGCCGATAATGCGAGGCAGAGCGATTCGCGGCACGAAGCCGAGAATCCGGTTGATGACCCCGGCGGCGAGGAGAATCATGGCTCCTTTGATAAACGTTTGCTTCGTCACATTTGCTCCCTCTTCTCGTCACGGTTTTGAACGGGCCGGTGTCCGGGGCACGCAGACAGGCCCGTATAACATTTTTATGCAAGGCCCGTCCGTTTCCATGTCAGCCATTTTCAGCCTTATGCAGGAATTCGGATCGGCGGCAGCGAACTGTTAAGCGAAACTGGCGGGAGATTCGCCGCTACACATGAAAAATCCAGGGTCCTAGTGAACATGGCCTGTCGGACGACAAAGCCGGACTTGAAGGGGGAAGCGGATGATGGAGGAACTGGAATGGGACGATTCGATCAGGGCGCTTTGCGAGAGCAAGGCGGAAGAGTTTCGGTTGATCGGCTACGAGCATGTCAGCGCGGATGAAATCTGGGAATGCGTGAGCGCCAATTACGCCAAGAGCGGCATGCCGGCGCTTCACCGGATCGTCAACGATATTTTGTCGCTCAAGGCGACGCAATTTATGAACTACTTGACGTTGAGCGCCTTGCGAAGAACCCGTTTCTGAGGAAAGGGGTTCTTTTTTTGACTGCCATTTTATCCATCGCTATAATAGGACTATTGAGAACTGAAGGAGGAGCATGGACGTTATGAGCGGGAAGAGAATTATCGCCTTCCTCGGGGTTGTCGCCGTCTTGTTCGGCGCGATCGTATGGACAAGCCCCGATTTTGTCCGGGGAGTCCGGCTCGGGCTGGACCTGAAGGGCGGCTTCGAAATTTTGTACGAGGCTTCGCCGATCGAAGGCGGCCAGCAGGTGACGCCCGAATCGCTGCGCGAGACGGCGAAAAGCCTGGAATCGCGCGTCGATGCCCTGGGCATTGCCGAGCCGGAAATTACGACGGAGGGCAGCAACCGGATTCGGGTGAAGCTGGCGGGCGTTACGAATGAAGAGGAAGTCCGGGAAATCATCAAAAAACCGGTCAATTTGACGTTTCGCGCACCCGACGGAACGATCGAGCTTAAAGGCAGCGATTTTGTGGAAAACGGGGCGAGAGTCGAATACGATCAGGTCGGCAATCCGCTTGTGACGATCAAGCTGAAGGATGCGAAGAAGTTTGAGGATGTGACGACTCGCCTGACCGGGCAGACGCTGTCCATCTATCTGGACGACGAACTGCTGTCCAGCCCGGTCGTCAACTACCCGATCACCGGCGGCAGCGCCCAGATCAGCGGCGACTATACGCTGGAGGAAGCGCGGAAGCTGCGGGATACGATCAACCTCGGCGCGCTTCCGCTGAAGCTGACGGAGAAATATACGCAGAGCGTCGGCGCGACGCTCGGCCAGCAGTCGCTGGAGCAAACGGTGCAGGCCGGCATCATCGGCACGTTGATTATTCTCGTGTTTCTCGTCATTCTGTACCGGCTGCCCGGCGTCGTCGCCTGCATTTCGCTGATCACGTATACGTGGCTGCTCATTATCGTATACAATCTGATGCATGCCACGTTAACGCTTCCCGGCATCGCCGCGTTCGTGCTCGGCATCGGGATGGCGGTCGACGCCAACATTATTACCGCGGAGCGGATCAAGGAAGAGATCCGCAGCGGCAAAAGTTTGCTGTCTTCGCTGAAAGCCGGATCGAAGAGCTCGTTCCGCACCATTATGGACGCCAACGTTACGAGCATCATTTCCAGCCTGGTGCTCTATTATATCGGCAACGGGGCGATCCGCGGCTTCGCGCTGACGATGATTTTGAGCATCCTGCTCAGCGTATTGACGAACGTCTTTTTCTCCCGCTTCCTGATTCATTTGCTTGCCAAAAGCAATGTATTCACCAAGCCGTTCTATTACGGCGTGAAGGAGGCGGAAATCCGTGAACTATAATACGAAATACCAGACGAAAATCCGGTTTGACTTTGTTCGCAACCGGAACAAGTTTTTTGCCTTCTCGATCGCGCTGACGATAGCGGGCATCCTGTCGCTTCTTATTTTTAATTTGAATTACGGCGTCGACTTCAAGGCCGGCACGAATATGGATATATCGCTCAGCGGCTCGTCGATTACGCAAGATGAAGCGAAGCAGCTGCTGGCGGAAGCCGGCTACGAGGACGTTACGCCGACCGTCGGGGGCAATCGCGGCGAGCGGGTGACGGTCCGGTTCGAAACGGTGCTGGAACAGTCGGAAACGAATCATATTATGAAGCTGTTCAAGGACAAATACGGAGAAGACGTCTCGTCGGAAATTAACATCGTCTCTCCGGATATGGCCCGGGAGCTCGGCATCAAAACGATATTTGCGATCATTATCGCCTCTGTGGCGATCATGCTGTATGTCATGCTCCGCTTTGAATGGCGGATGGCGCTCGCGATGAACATTGCGATATTGTACGATGCGTTCGTCGTGGTCGCGATCTTCTCCATCTTCCGGCTGCAGGTCGACTTGCCGTTTATCGCCGCCGTTCTGACGACGATCGGTTACTCGATCAACGACAAGATCGTCATATTCGACCGAATTCGGGAAAATATGCGGTTCAATAAAGTGAAAAATTTCGATCAGCTCGCCGAACTGGTCAACGCGAGCATATGGCAGACGATGGCGCGAAACATCTACACCGTTCTGACGGTCGTCATTGTCGCCGTCTGTCTGTTCCTGTTCGGCAGCGAATCGATCAAGCTGTTCTCGCTGGCGAAAATTATCGGTCTGCTTAGCGGGGCTTATTCGACGATTTGCATAGCCAGCCAGCTCTGGCTTGTCATGAAGAACAAGCAGAAGCCGAACAAGCAGGCGGTCAAGGCGCAGTCCGCGTCGTAGTTGTCTTGCTTGCCGGCGGATCGCAATGGCATTAGGAGGCGCATGTGCAAAATGAAGCAGCGATACGCTCGATCGGAAGCCGCTATCAGGTACGGCTTGTGGGGAAATACGGCGTTGGCGCTGTTCAAAGGAATTGTCGGCTGGCTGAGCGGGAGCACGGCGCTGCTGGCCGATGCATTCCGCTCGACCGCCGAAGCGGCGGAATCGTATGCGGATCTTCGATTAAGCCGCCGCGCGCGGGCGGGACGAGCAGTCCGCGGCGGAGATATGAAGGCGGAGACCGCCAAAACGTCGTGCTGTCGGCGATCATGTTGCTTGCCGGGATGGAAATCGGCATCTCGTCGATTCGCGTTATAATAGCCGGAGATATGGAAGCGCCTCATTGGCCGGCTGCCGCTGCCGCGCTGTTCGGTCTGCTCGTCCGGCAGTGGGTACTGCCGCCGGGCGGAGCCGGGGACAGAAGAGCCGCCCTGTATGTGTCGGCTGCCGCCGCGGCCGGCGCCGGCGGCGCCTGGATCGGCGGTCTGATGTCCGTACCGCATTTGTCTTATCTCGATCCTGCCGCCGGGCTCATCATTTCCGCGCTCGTGCTGGCGGAAGGCTGCCGGCTCATTATCGGCACGGCCCGGAGCGGGGCGTTCGCCGAGCGCGGAGCCGAACGCGCCGATGAGCTGATGCAGGTGATCCAGCGGGTTGAAGGCGTCATCACGGTGGAAATGGTGCGGGCCCGCGAACGCGGACATTACGTGGTGGTCGAAGTCGTCATCAGCGTCAATCCGCGCATCAGCGTGATGGAAGGAAGCGAGATCGCCAAGCGGGTCAGACTGCTGCTGCTCGACCGATTCATTCATGTGGCGGATGTGACGGTACATGTCGAGCCGTACGATCCCGGCTATCCTTACAGATCGAATCATGATCCCAATCAGGAGCATATGCCGACGCTGCTGCAGTAGCAGCAGCGTTATTCATGCTGCATAGGAAGGGTTTAATCCAATGATCAAACCGAAAACAAGGTGGGATGTCGGCCAGTGGACGCCCGTTCAGGATGAGCGGGCCGCGAAGCTCGCCGCCGCGCTGAAGCTGCCGCCGCTCGTCGCCAGACTGCTGGTGGCGCGAGGCGTGGACGAGCCGGAGGCGGCAAGGTTGTTTCTCGAGGCGGGGCCGGAGCATATGCACGACCCGTATCGGCTGAAGGGGATGGAAGAAGCGGTCGAGCGGATTCGCAGGTCGACGGCGGAGGGCGGGAAAATCCGCATTTACGGCGATTACGACGCCGACGGCGTATCGGCGACCTCGCTGCTGATCCGGCTGTTCCGGCGACTCGGTTATGACTTCGATTATTACATACCGGACCGCTTGAAAGAAGGATACGGTCTGAACCGGCCGGCCATCGATCAGGCCGCGGCCGCCGGCGTTCGCCTGCTGCTGACGGTCGATACCGGGATGAGCGCGGTCGATGAAGTGGCTTATGCCCGCGAGCTCGGCATGGAAGTCGTCGTCACGGACCATCACGAACCGCCGGAAGTGCTTCCGGAAGCGCATGCGCTCATTAATCCGAAGCAGCCGGGATGCCCGTATCCGTTCAAAGGACTGGCCGGCGCCGGCGTCGCCTTCAAGCTCGCCCATGCGCTGACGGGCGAGCCGCCGCTTGAACTCGCCGATGTCGCGGCGCTCGGCACGATCGCCGATCTGATGCCGCTCACCGGCGAAAACCGTATCCTCGTCCGCTGCGGCCTCGCCCAGATGCGGGGCGGAAGCGTTCCGGGCTTGCGGGCGCTGGCCGAGAAGGCGAATGTGAACCTGGCCGCCGTAACGGCCGCCGATGTCGCATTCGGCATGGCGCCGCGGGTTAATGCGAGCGGCCGGTTGTCCCATGCCGATCATGCCGTCACGCTGCTCACGACGGAGCGGCCCGAGGAAGCCGAAGAGAAAGCGGCGCTGCTCGACGGGCTCAATCGGGAAAGGCAGAAAATCGTCGACGCCATCGTTCGCGAAGCGGAGGAGATGTGGGAAGCGCGCTGCGACCGCGCGCGGCGCGAAGGAGAGACGGCACCGCCGGTCATCGTTCTCGCCGGGGAAGGCTGGAACGTCGGCGTCATCGGCATTGTGGCGTCCAAGCTGCTGGAGAAGCACTACAAGCCGACGGTCATCCTCTCTGTCGATGGCGAGACCGGCTTATGCAAAGGCTCCGCCCGTTCCATCGACGGCTATGACCTTCATGCTGCGCTTACTTCATGCGCCGAGCTGTTCGAACACTTCGGCGGCCATCAGGCTGCGGCCGGCATGACTCTTCATCGCGACCGGCTGGCGGAGCTCGAACGCCGGCTTGGCGAGTGGGCGCTGCGGACGTTGACGGATGAAGACTGGATTCCGAAAACGCGCGTCGATCTCGTATGCGCTTTGGAGGAAGCTTCGGTCGAGACGATCGAGCAGTTGGACAGGCTTCAGCCGTTCGGCGCGGACAATCCGTCTCCGCGCGTCCTGATCGCGAACGTCAATGTTGCGGACAGGAGAACGATGGGCAAGGACGGCAAGCATCTGAAGCTGTCGCTCGCGGGCGGCGGCCGGCTGCTTGACGCGGTTGGCTTCGGTATGGGCGGGTATGCCGAACAGCTGGCCCAGGGCGCCTATGTCAGCGTAATCGGCGAACTTGCGATGAACGAATGGAACGGCAACCGCCGTCCGCAGCTGCTGATGAAAGATTTGCGGGTAGAGCAGGTGCAGCTGTTCGATCTGCGCGGGGAGCGCGAGCCGCTTGCCGCGCTGCGCGCCGTTCTGGAACGAACGGCCGCGCGGGAACGTTCGGCGGCCGTATTGGCGGCGACGCAGGCGTGGGCCGAGGCGGCGGCCGGCGCCGCGCAGCCGGAGCAAGGCGCGGAGAACGGGACGCTCTCGTTTTACACCTTCGAAAGCATGCCCGCCGAGGGCATATGCTGCGAGGAGCTGGTGCTGCTGGGCGAGCCGGCCTCCGGCGAACGGCTGGCGGCAGTGCTGGAGCGATGCAACGGACTGGAAGCCGTGCACGCCATATACCGGCAGGAACGCGCTTCACCCGGGCGGACCCGGCGATTCCCCGGACGCGAGCAGTTTGCCAAAGTGTATCAGCTGCTCCGACGAGCGGAGCGGCTGCCCGAGCGAGGCTTGTCCGAGCGTCTTGCCGCGATGGCGGGACTGCCCGCCGACACCGTCGAAATGATGCTGGACGTTTTGCCGAACTGGCATTTATCGAACGGCGCGAAGGAAGCATATATGTGAACCCGTCGCCGCAAAAACGGGAGCTCTCCGAGTCGGCCCGTTACCGGGCAGCGGTTCGCGAGGCGGAATCCGCCTCCATTCTGCATGCGCCGTACAAGGAGCTGTCCGGCTGGATCGCCGAACGTTCGGCGCACCGTACCGGAACGTTAAATGGCGGAGCAACGATTTCAAGTCCTGAAAGGATGACCTGAACGATGGATTTCAAACAATTTATACGCGTCATTCCCGATTTTCCGAAGCCGGGCATCCGGTTTAAAGATATTACGACGCTGCTGAAGAACGGCGAAGCGTACCGGGCCGCCATCGAAGCGATGAAACAGGCGGTGGAGGACAAGCGGATCGATCTGGTGGCGGGGCCGGAAGCGCGCGGCTTCGTCGTCGGCGCGCCGCTCGCGCTGGCGCTCGGCGTCGGTTTCGTGCCGATTCGGAAAAGCGGCAAGCTTCCCGGCGAAACGGTCGAGGCGAGCTATGACCTCGAATACGGCAAAGATATGCTCGCGATGCATAAAGACGCGATCCGGCCCGGTCAGCGAGTGCTGATTGCCGACGACCTGCTGGCGACGGGAGGAACGATCTCCACGACGATCAAGCTCGTTCGTCAGCTCGGAGGCGAAGTCGTTGGCGCCGCTTTTCTGATCGAGCTCGGCTACCTGAACGGACGGGACAAGCTGACAGACATCGACGTGTTCTCGCTTGTAACCTATTAGCCGCTCGCTCCTACCGGCCATTCCGATCCCTGCCGCCCGGCTGCCATCCGCAGCCGGCGCAGTTTGTTTTTGCCGAATTGCCGGGCGCCAATCCGGAACGGTTGACGCAGGAAGGCGCAAGAGGCATAATACATCTTAATAACATATCCATATAATCGGGGGTTTTATGACCACATGGAGAAGCTTCGCACCGGCTGGCGCACCCGGTAGCGAACCGCTTTTTCTATTGGCGACTCTTCTTGGAAAGGATCGTTTCATGGGCATAGAGCAATTGCTTGAAAAGGCAGCGACCTATCTGAAAGAACAGGATTTGACACGCATCAAGGAAGCTTATGATTTCGCCGAGAAGGCGCACGCGGGACAGGTGCGCAAATCGGGCGAGCCGTACATCCTTCATCCTGTCGCGGTTGCGGGCATTCTGGTTGACATGCAGATGGACGTGCTGTCGATCATTGCCGCTCTGCTGCACGATGTGGTGGAAGACACGACGGTCGACCTCAAGGACGTACGCGCCCGTTTCGGCGAATCATGCGCCATGCTTGTGGACGGATTGACCAAGCTGGAGAAGATTCGCTTTCGTTCCAAAGAGGAGCAGCAGAACGAAAATTACCGCAAAATGTTCGTCGCGATGGCGCAAGATTTGCGCGTAATATTGATCAAGCTGGCCGACCGGCTGCACAATATGCGGACCCTCAAATTCCAGTCCGAAGAGGCGCAGCGCCGCATCGCCTACGAGACGCTGGAAATCTACTGTCCGATCGCCCACCGGCTCGGGATATCGGCGATCAAATGGGAAATGGAAGATATCGCCCTCCGTTATTTGAATCCCCAGCAGTATTACCGGATCGCCAATCTGATGAAGAAGAAGAGGGCCGAGCGGGAGCAATATATCGCCAGTGTTATCGAACGGATCGGCGAGAAGCTGGCGGAGATGGGCATCAACGGCGACATTTCGGGCCGGCCGAAGCATATTTACAGCATCTACAAGAAAATGACCGAGAAAAACAAGCAGTTTAACGAAATATACGATCTGCTGGCGATTCGCATTATCGTTGACAACATTAAAGACTGCTATGCGACGCTCGGCATTATTCATACGTTGTGGAAGCCGATGCCCGGCCGGTTCAAGGACTATATCGCGATGCCGAAGGCGAATATGTACCAGTCGCTGCACACGACGGTGATCGGACCGAACGGAGAGCCGACGGAAGTGCAGATCCGGACGTGGGACATGCACCGGACGAGCGAGTACGGCGTCGCGGCTCATTGGGCTTATAAAGAAGGGGCGTTCGTGCCCGGCGGCAGTTTCGAGGATAAAATGACCTGGTTCCGTGAAATTCTGGAGCTCCAGCACGAAGCGCGGGATGCGTCCGAATTTATGGAATCGCTCAAAATGGACTTTTTCTCCGACCGCGTATTCGTCTTTACGCCGAAAGGGGAAGTATTTGACCTGCCTGCGGGAGCGGTGCCGCTCGACTTCGCTTATCGCATTCATACCGAGGTCGGCAACCGCACGATCGGGGCCAAGGTGAACGGCCGCATCGTGCCGCTCGACCATAAGTTGAAAACCGGCGACATTGTCGAAATATTGACGTCGAAGCATTCGTACGGACCGAGCCAGGACTGGATCAAAATCGCGCAGTCGTCGCATGCCCGCAGCAAAATCAAGCAGTGGTTCAAGAAGGAAAAGCGGGAGGAGAACGTGGCGAAAGGCCGCGAGCTGCTGGAACGCGAGTTGAAGCGGCTCGGTCTGGAGCCGTCCGCCTGGATGACGGAAGACAAGCTGCAGGAAGTGGCGGCGAAGTTCACTTTCAACGACATCGAAGATATGATGTCGGCTATCGGCTTCGGCGGCATTACCGCCGCCCAGGTTTGCACCCGGCTGACGGAGAAGCTGCGCAAGGAAGCCGAGGAAGCGAGCCAGATCGAGCTGACGGGCGAAGTGAAGGAAGTGAAAGCGCCTGCCTCCTCCCGCAAAAACCGGCCGACCCACGGCGTAAAGGTGAAAGGCGTCGACAATTTGCTCGTCCGATTTTCCCGCTGCTGCAATCCGGTGCCCGGCGACGACATTATCGGATATATTACGCGCGGCCGGGGCGTTTCCATTCATCGTGCCAACTGCCCGAATCTTCCGCTCGGCGCGGAAGGGGAGGAAGCGGAACGGGTCATCGAAGTGGAATGGGAAGAATCGGTCGAAGCGAACTACAGCGTCGATATCGAAATTACCGGCCATGACCGGCGCGGACTGCTGAACGAGGTGCTGCAGGCCGTATCCGAGAGCAAAACGAACATTTCGGCGGTCACCGGCCGCTCCGTCAAAAACAAGATGGCGATGATTCATATGACGATTCTGATCCGCAACGTCGACCATCTGCAGGCGGTCGTCGAGAAGATCAAGCGGGTCAAGGACGTTTATTCCGTACAGCGGATTATGCAATAAAGGCAGGAATGGCGGTGTCGGCAGATGAGAGTGGTCGTGCAGCGCAGCGGCGCGGCATCGGTCGAAATTAACGGAGATATGGTGGGAAGCATTGAGAGCGGCCTGACGCTGCTTGTCGGGTTTACGCATGACGATACGGAGGAAGACGTCAGGTGGATGGCCGATAAAGTGGCGGGCCTGCGCGTTTTCGAGGATGCCGAAGGGAAGATGAATTTGTCCGTATCGGACGTCGGCGGCAGCATTTTGTCGGTTTCCCAGTTTACGCTTTACGGCGACTGCCGCAAAGGGCGCAGGCCGAATTTTATGGCGGCGGCCAGACCCGAGCAGGCCGAACGGTTGTACGAGGCGTTCAACGAGCGGCTGCGCGGGCTGGGACTGACCGTTGAAACCGGGCGGTTCGGGGCGATGATGAACGTCTCGCTCGTCAATAGCGGACCGGTCACGCTGCTCCTGGACAGCAAGGCATGACGGCCGTCTGCCGGCTGCGGCGACGGTTAAAGCGCATCCGCAAGGATACACTAGAAGGTAAAAGGGCGTTCGCCGCGGCGAACGCCCGAAACCGGAGGTCACTTGCAGATGCGGCAATCGAAGAAGGAAACGAGAATCCGCAAAGCGGCCGGTCAGCTTCTTCACGCCGACCGGCGCGAAGCGTTCGCGCTTGCGGATACGGAAGACGATATGGAGGCTGCCGCCGAATGGGCGTCCCCGGGACCGGCCCACCGGCGGGAACAGCCTGACCATTCATGAGGGGAAATGAGGAATGCAAGTTCATATACAGGCGTCGGAAACGTCGTTCGAACGGTCGCTCAGCCATATCGTGGCGCTGTTTTTCGAAGATGCGAAGACGACGTTTTCGGCCGGGCCGGACGACGGCGCCGATCTTCTCGTACTGCTGTCTGCAGAGGAGCGGGAATCCGGCGCCGCCGCCGCGGCTGAGCTTACGGACCGGCGGGACGGAAGCCGGCTTTCTTCGCGCAATGAGCGTCCCGTACCGGCCGGCGCAAGCGAAGAATTTCGCCGCCGCCAGCTGAAGCAGGCGATGAGCCACGCGCTGCTTGACGTGCTGCAGCGCCATACCGGCATCATTCAGCCGTGGGGAATATTGACCGGCGTGCGGCCGACGAAGCTGCTGCACGAACGGGTGCGCAGAGGAGTGCCGATGGAGCAGGCCCGCCGCGAGCTGGCCGAGGATTACTTGATCAGCGAACGAAAAATCGGGCTGATGGAACAGATCGTCGAACGTCAGCTGACGGCGTTGCCGGATCTGTACCATTTGCGCCGCGAGGTGAGCATTTATATCGGGGTGCCGTTCTGTCCGACGAAATGCGCCTACTGCACGTTTCCCGCCTATGACATCAACGGCCGCCAAGGGTCGGTCAACGGTTTTTTGGATGGCCTTCATTATGAAATGCGAGAAATCGGGCAGTGGCTCCGGCGCCACAATGTCGGCATCACGACGGTCTATTACGGCGGCGGTACGCCTACCAGCATCACGGCGGAAGAGATGGACGCGATGTACGCTGCGATGTACGAATATTTTCCGGGTATGGACCGCGTCCGCGAGGTGACGGTCGAAGCCGGAAGACCCGACACGATTACGCCGGAAAAGCTGGCCGTTCTGCAAAATGGGGCATCGACCGAATCAGCATCAACCCGCAATCGTATATTCAGGAGACGCTCGATCTGATCGGACGGCATCATACGGTGCGCGAAACGATCGACAAATTCGAGATGGCCCGCCACGCCGGCATGGACAATATCAATATGGATCTGATTATCGGCCTCCCCGGCGAAGGGCTGCCCGAATTCGAGCATACGCTGGCCGAGACGGCCAAGCTGCTGCCGGAATCGCTCACGGTGCATACGCTGTCGTTCAAGCGGGCGTCGGAGATGACGCGACACAGGGGCGAAGCAAAATACAAGGTGGCGGATCGCGACGAAATCAACCGGATGATGGAACGGGCTGTCGAATGGACGAACGAGTTCGGTTATCTGCCTTACTATTTGTACCGCCAAAAAATATACTCGGCAATCTGGAAAATGTCGGTTATGCGAAGCCGGGCGCCGAAAGCTTGTACAACATCCTCATCATTGAAGAGATGCAGACCATCGTCGGTCTCGGCTGCGGCGCGACCAGCAAGTTCGTCCATCCGGAAACGGGAGACATTACGCGGCTGGCCAACCCGAAGGAGCCGAAGGCGTATATCGATGCCTTCCAGACATCGACGGAGGCGAAAATCAAGGCGCTTGAAACGTTGTTCGCGGGAAACTAGAAGGCTGTCGCACAGGAAACGTTTTATTTTCTGTAATCAAATTGTAACATGAATAACATGTTTCTTTAATATGGCTTGCCTATAATACGTTATGACCCCCTTTTTTAAATAATATTTTTAAACCTGCTGGCGATAGCAGGTTTTTTTCTGTTTTTGTGCACCCGGTCGCGTGAGGTGCATCAGCCTGTACGAGATTGACAACGCCTCGAAAAGGGTCTGATAGTCGAACTTAGTTTGCGCGAGCAAATAAGGCCCTGCAGGTACGCTATGGGCAGCGGGACCCGGGGACGGCACGAGCGAATAGGCCCCCCGCAGGTGTGCTATGGGCCGCGAGGCTGAGAACGAGTGGGGCAGAGACGGAACAAGCGCTACCGAAAGGGAGACTGCCGGGCGTCAATCACGGCAAGAATGTGCGTCAATGGGCCTCCGGATGTGATGTGACGCTTGACTTTGCCTGCGGGCGCGGGTAAAATCTAAAATACGATGTCATATTTAAAATTCGATGAGGGGAAGAAGTAATCCTTCGCACGTATCCAGAGAGGGGCGCCACGGCTGCAAGCGTCCTTATGGTGGACGGATGAACGACATCCCGGAGAACGGGCGGCGAACGACGCAGCGGCTGATTGCGGCATATGCCGGAATGGCCGGGCGCGGATCAGTAGTCGTCATGCGCAGGCGGGCGTTAACCGCATGAGAGCGGACCGTTAATGTTATCGGTCCGGAAGATGGGTGGCACCACGGGAGCGCGAACAGCTCTCGTCCCTGGCTTGTAATGCCGGGGGCGGGAGCTTTTTTATTTTAAATAGGAGGTTATGGCAATGGCAATCCAGAAGCCGCCGGGCGTGCAGGATATATTGCCCGGTTCCGTCGAGCGGTGGCAGTATGTCGAACAGGTCGCCCGCGATATTTGCCGCCGCTTTAATTTCAAAGAAATTCGTACGCCGATGTTTGAGATGACCGAGCTGTTCCAGCGCGGCGTCGGCGAAACGACCGACATTGTTGAGAAAGAGATGTACACCTTCACCGACCGCGGCGGCAGAAGCATTACGCTCCGGCCGGAAGGGACGGCCGGAGTCGTGCGGGCGTATGTGGAGAACAAGCTGTACGGGGACCCCGATCTGTCGAAGCTTTATTATATCGGTCCGATGTTCCGCTACGAGCGCCAGCAGGCCGGCCGGTACCGCCAGTTTCACCAGTTCGGCGTCGAAGCGATCGGCTCGGACGATCCGGCGCTGGACGCGGAGGTAATCGCGCTTGGCTACGCCTTTTACCAGGAGGTCGGGCTGAAGGGAGTGCGCGTCGAGCTGAATTCCGTCGGCACGCCGGCGATTCGCGAGGCGTTCCGCGGCAAGCTGCTCGCCTATCTGGAGCCGAAGCGCGAACTGCTGTGCAAAGATTGTCAATCGCGAATGAAGCGGAACCCGCTCCGGGTGCTCGACTGCAAAGTCGATCAGCGGCATTTTGCCGACGCGCCGTCGATTTTGGACAGTCTGGACGAGGCGTGCGCCGGGCATTTCGAACGGGTGAAGGGCCATCTCGCCGACATGGGCATCCCGTTCGAAATCAATCACCGGCTCGTCCGCGGGCTCGATTATTATACGAACACCGCGTTTGAATATAAGGCCGAAGGCATCGGCGCGATCGATACGATTGGCGGCGGAGGACGGTACAACGGCCTCGTGTCCTCCATCAGCGCCGAGGACCGTCCGGGCGTCGGTCTCGCGATCGGACTGGAGCGGACCGTGCTGCTGCTCGAGCAGCAAAGGGCGGAAGGAGACGGCCCCGGCCTTGACGTCTACCTCGTCGGTCTCGGCGAAGCGGCCGAGCGGGAGACGGTGAAGCTGCTGCATGCGCTGCGCGAAGCCGGGCTGTCTGCCGACCGCGACTATCAGGGACGAAAGCTGAAGGCGCAGATGAAATCGGCCGACCGTCTTCGGGCGTCGTATACGGCGATTCTCGGCGACGACGAGCTGGCGCGGGGCGAGATTGCGCTCAAAACGATGGCGACCGGCGAGCAGCGCTTCGTCAAGCTGGAGCGGCTTGCTGCGGAAATTAAAGGAATCGAATCATAACTGAAGGAGATGGAACCATAATGTTGTTGAAAACTCATTCGTGCGGCACCTTAAGCAAGGCCGAAGTCGGACAAACGGTTACGCTCAACGGCTGGGTGCAGCGCAGACGCGATCTCGGCGGGGTGCTGTTCATCGATTTGCGCGACCGGACAGGCATCGTCCAGATCGTCTTTAACCCGGCCTTCTCGGGCGAAGCCCATGCGATCGCCGACCGCGTCCGCAACGAATATGTGCTGGCCGTGCGCGGCACGGTCGTCGAGCGTGATCCGGAGACGTTCAACCCGAATATCGCGACCGGCGAAATCGAGGTCCGCATTACCGAAATTGAAGTGATGAACGGTGCGAAAACGCCGCCGTTTCCGATCGAGGACGGCGTGGAGGTCGACGAGGCCATCCGGCTGAAGTACCGTTATCTCGACCTGCGTCGTCCGGAGATGTATAATACGCTGCTGCTCCGTTCGAAGGCGGCCAAGGTGTTCCGCGATTTTCTCGACAGCGAAGGGTTTATCGAGGTGGAAACGCCGATTTTGACGAAAAGCACGCCGGAAGGGGCGCGCGATTATCTCGTGCCGAGCCGCGTCCACCCGGGAGAATTTTTCGCGCTCCCGCAATCGCCGCAAATTTACAAGCAGCTGCTGATGGTGTCCGGTCTCGAGCGCTACTATCAGATCGCCCGCTGCTTCCGCGACGAGGATCTGCGTGCGGACCGCCAGCCGGAGTTTACGCAGGTGGACATCGAGACGTCGTTCCTCTCCCGCGACCAACTGCTGGAGATGATGGAGCGTCTCGTCGCGAAGCTGCTCCGCGAAACGGTCGGCGTCGAGGTGGAACTGCCGTTCCAGCGCATCACTTATGCCGACGCGATGAGCAAGTACGGCTCCGACAAGCCGGATCTGCGGTTCGGTCTGGAGATCGAAGATATTACGGACATCGCCGCTGGCAGCGATGTGAAAGTATTCGCCAGCGTCGCGGCGAGCGGAGGCGTCGTCAGGGCGCTCAATGCCAAAGGCTGCGCCAACTGGAGCCGCAAGGAGCTGGACGACCTGCAGCCGTTCGCCGCTCGTTACGGCGGCAAAGGGTTGGCCTGGATTACGGTCAAGGACGGCGAATGGCGCGGTCCGATCGTCAAGTTCCTGAAGCCGGAAGAAATCGCGGCGTTGACCGAGCGTCTCGGCGTGGAGGACGGCGACCTGCTGACTTTCTCCGCCGACAAACCGCAAGTCGTCGCCGACGTGCTCGGCAACCTGCGGCTGAAAGTCGGACGGGAGCTCGGGCTGATCGATGATTCCAAGTTCAAATTCGCCTGGGTCGTCGACTTCCCGTTGCTCGAGTGGGACGAGGAAGCGAAGCGGTACGTGGCGCTGCACCATCCGTTCACCCGTCCGCGCGACGAGGATTTGCATCTGTTCGACACCGAACCCGGCCGGATTCTCGCGCAAGCGTACGATCTCGTGCTGAACGGCTACGAAGTCGGCGGCGGTTCGATGCGGATTTACAGACGTGACGTACAGGAGAAAATGTTCAAGGCGCTCGGCTTTACGATGGAGGAAGCGTACGAGAAATTCGGCTTCCTGCTTGAAGCGTTCGAGTACGGCACGCCGCCGCACGGCGGAATCGCCTTCGGTTTCGACCGGCTCGTCATGCTGCTTGCCGGCCGTTCCAACCTGCGCGAGACGATCGCCTTCCCGAAGACGGCGAGCGCAACGGATCTGCTGATGGACGCCCCGTCGGCCGTCGATCCTGCGCAGCTGCAGCAACTGCACATCCGTACGCTGCCGAAGCCGGGGGCCAAACCGGGACCGAATGCCGGCGGACAGGCGGCCGCGGCGGCCGGCTCGGCGAACGGCGCTTGACAAGATATTTGTACAGTAAGGAGAGGTCGGCGTAGTATGCTTCACCAATTTTCCCGAACCGAACTTGCAATCGGCCCCGAAGGGCTGGACGTAATGAAGAAAAGCACCGTCGCGGTGCTCGGCATCGGCGGCGTCGGCTCGATTGCGGCGGAAGCGCTGGCTCGTACCGGCGTCGGACGTATTGTGATGATCGACAAGGATGTCGTGGACATTACCAATGTGAACCGCCAGATTCACGCGCTTACGACGACGGTCGGCCAGCCGAAGGCGGATCTGATGCGGGACCGGATCAAGCTTATATTTCCGGAATGCGACGCGGTGGCGTTGCGGATGTTCTATACCGAGGAAACGTACGAGAAGTTGTTCGAATATCCGCTCGACTACGTCATTGACGCTTCGGATACGATTTCGTATAAAATCCATCTGATCAAGCAATGCCTGAAGCGGAACATTCCGATCATTTCCAGTATGGGCGCGGCCAACAAGATGGACCCGACGCAGTTCCGGGTGACCGATATTTCCAAGACGCACACCGATCCGATCGCCCGCGTCATCCGCCAGAAGCTGCGCAAGGACGGGATTCACAAAGGCGTGAAGGTAGTGTTCTCCCCTGAGGAGCCGATCAAGCCGCGTGAAGACGTCACGCAGCGGATCGTGCCGGAGAACGCGCCGGAAATCCGCAAGGCGCAGCAGCCGCCGGCCAGCAACGCCTTCGTGCCTCCGGTGGCGGGGCTCATTATGGTCAGCGTCGTCGTGCGCGACCTGCTGAAAAAAGCCGGCATCGACGCATAATCGAAGCGTCGCGGCCGGGCTGGCGGCGGAAGGCCGGCCTCGTCGGACGGGCTGGCCTCGTCGGATTGGCCGATCGCCGGCCGCTTCATGCGGAACGGGGCGATGCGGCCGTCCTTTACGTCCGTTCGGCGCGATGTCAATTTCGTCTCTAAATGTCCGTTCGACACGATGTGCCAATTTCGTCTCTAAATGTCCGTCCGGCGTGTGCTGCGCATATCCATTCGCGCAGCGCGCCAACAGGCTGCCGCGAGCGTGTGGCTTGGGCGAAAATCGCCCGGGGAGCACCGCGCGGTCATGCTGAAAATTAAAATTCTGCAAAAATGCATCTTTTCCGACCCCAATCCAGCTTTGCAAGCCAAATTCCTGCAAAAATACAACATTTTCGGGCGGAAAAGGGCGTACAGGCTAGGTAAGGGGATTCATTCCTGCACAATTGCAGGAATTTTATCAAAACCACCGCATTCAAGCCCAAAAAGCTGCACATTTGCAGCTTTTTGGGCTTGAATGCTTCCGCCCGGCTGTCCCGCTGGAGAACGTCTGTGCGTATGTGTTAAAATAGAAGCAACATAGCATGAAGATGGGGTTGAAACTGGCCATGGACCTGTTTACGTACCGGGAATTCGAGACGCCGCAGCGAACGCTGCTGGCCGACCGGATGCGTCCCGAGACGCTGGACGAATATATCGGACAGGAGCATATCGTCGGTCCGGGCAAACTGCTGCGGCGGGCGATCGAAGGCGACCAGGTGTCGTCGATCGTGCTGTACGGGCCGCCGGGCTGCGGCAAGACGACGCTGGCACATATTATATCGAAGCGGACGGCAGGGGAGTTCGTCAAGCTGAATGCGGTGGACGCGTCGGTCAAGGACGTTCGGGAAGTGATCGAGCAGGCCCGCATGAACAAGTCGATGTACGGCCGCAAGACGACGCTCTTTCTCGACGAGGTGCACCGCTTCAACTCGTCCCGCCAGGACGCGCTTTTGCCTGCGGTGGAGCAGGGCTTGATCGTTTTATCGGCGCTACGACGGAGAACCCTTTCCACTATGTGAACGGCGCGCTGCTGTCGCGATCTACGCTGTTTCAACTGCACAAGCTGACGAAGCGTCATGCGCTGGAAGCGATGCGCCGGGCGCTGGCGGACAAGGATAGAGGGCTCGGCTTTATGAATCTTCAGGTGGACGAGGAAGCGCTTGACCATATCGCCTCGATGGCCGGCGGAGACATCCGCCGCGCGCTCAACGCGCTGGAGCTCGCCGCCGTGACGACGCCGTCCCGGCCCGACGGCTCGGTTCATATTACGCTGGAGGTGGCCCAGGAATCGATCCGCATGCCGACGGTCAAGGCCGACGAATCGACCCAGTACGACGTGCTGTCGGCGTTTCACAAGAGCGTGCGCGGTTCCAGCGATGCGGCGCTGTTCTGGTTTCTGTACGCGGTGGAGAAGCTCGGCATGGACCCGATGGTCTTTATCCGCCGCCTGATCGTCGCCTGCAGCGAAGATATCGGGCTGGCCAACCCGCAGGCAATGGTGCAGGCGGTGACGGCGATGGACGCTTACCACAAGATCGGGTGGCCGGAAGCGAAATACAACATCGCGCAGGCGATACTGTTTGCGGTGGAAAGTCCCAAGTCGAATGCCGTTGCGACGGCCATCGGGCGCGTCGCGGACGAGATCGAAAGGCTGGGCGCCGCCGAAGTGCCGCTTCATCTGCGCGATACGCATTACCGCGGTGCGGAACAGCTCGGACATGTCGGATACAAATATCCGCACGATTATCCGGGACATTATGTCAAGCAGCAATATTTGCCCGACGCGAGCGGAGAGCGGACGTTCTACGAGGCGACGGAACAGGGGACGGAAGAGCGGATCAGGCAAAATCAGCAGCGGAGACGAAAGGCCGACTCGTAGCCGCCGATCGTTTCCTTACCCCGCGCAGAGGCTCCCGCAGGCTAAAACGGAAGATTACGGAAGTAAAAGGTGTATATCTTCCAACCTGTAGCGAATAAAAATTACTATCGTCTCCATAACGCCGAATGCGGCGATTTGCAGGTTTGACGGGCAGGCTTGGAATCATCTACCCTTAATAATATAAAATATCGGCCATAAAGGAGGTGCGCCTGCCGCCGCATTCGCCCGTTACGAACGGCTGCGGCTGCAGGGAAAAAAGATTGAGCGACCCTTTACCGCTACCCGCGATCATGACGAACCTGGCGATCATACTCGCGCTGGTATTCATTAACGGCTTCTTCGTTGCGGCTGAGCTTGCGATGGGGAAGATCAGAGGCAGCCGAATAGGCTCGCTGACGTCCGAAGGAAAGATGAAAGCCCGCTTTGCGACTCATCTGACGAACAATCTGGATGCATATTTGCTGGCTTGCCAGCTCGGCATTACGCTCGCTTCGCTCGGGCTCGGGCTGTTCGGCGCGCCAGCCATATCCAGCATGTTGTCTCCTTGGCTCGAGCGGCTGCAGCTCAGCGGCGAGGCCGTCGCGGCGATCGCTTTGGTCATCGCCTTCGCGCTCGTTGCGCTGCTTCATATCATTATCGGGAATGTGGCGCCCAAAACATTGGCGAGCCGCAAGCCGGAGTCTGTCGCCCTGCTGGCGGCAGTGCCGGTCATGGCATTCCGCTGCATCGTCTATCCGTTCGTCTGGCTGCTTCACCTGTGCGCCGGACGAATCGTGAAGCTGCTCGGCTTCGATTCCGCATCGAGAGCCGGTTCGGCGCATACGGAAGAAGAAATTCGCACAATGATGAAGGAGAGCCACAAAAGCGGCTTGATCGACAACACCGAATTGACACTGGTCGACAACATTTTCGAGTTTACGGAAACGAGCGCCAGGGAAATTATGATTCCCCGGACCGATATTATTTGCCTCGATGCGAATTTGCCTTATGCGGAAAACAGATTGACGGCGCTGCGGGAAATGCGGACCCGCTATCCTGTCTGCGAAGGCGACAAGGACAATATGATCGGGTTCGTCCATATTAAAGATTTGCTTCAGGAGGGTGCGGAATCGATTACCGATATCCGACAGATTATCCGGCCCATTACGACGGTGCCGGAATCGATGCAGATCAGCACGCTGCTCAAGCTGATGCAGAAGAAGAAGACGCAGATTGCCATTCTGATCGACGAATACGGCGGCACCTCCGGCCTTGTGACGCTGGAAGATATTATGGAGGAGATCGTCGGGGAGATTCAGGACGAATTCGATGAGGAACGTCCGGATATCGAACGCAAGGACGAACATACCTATTCGATCAGCGGCCTCATGTTGATCGAGGAGGTCAACAGCTTTTCGGACTCGATATCGATACCGACGATTACGATACGATCGGCGGATGGATCTATTCGCAGATCGAAATTCCGCCAAGGAAAGATCAGAAAATTTCGATCGACGGCGGCTTCGAATTCACGATCGAAGAAACGGATCATCTGCGCATCTCGCGCATTATGGTCCGCCGTTTGACGGAGCGGCAGGAGGAGGACGGCGTCGCACAGACGGGGCTCGGCTAGCCCTTGTCTCAAGGCTTGAAAAGGGCGGGGACCCGGCGCACATGCACCGGGCCCCCGCCCTTTCGCTTGCCGATCGGCGCCGGCAATCAGCGGCCGGCCAGGGCCGCTTCGAAAGCGGCGGGATCGGTATGCCGTACGCGCTCGATCGTGCCGCCGCCGAGACAGACGTCGCCGTCGTAGAAGACGACAGCCTGGCCGGGCGTGACGGCTTTTTGCGGCTCGGCAAATTCGACATCGGCCGTGCCGTCCTCGCGCAGCGTGACGGTGACCTTCTGGTCGGGCTGGCGGTAGCGGAACTTGGCCGTGCATGTCAGCGGCTTGTCCGGCCGCGCCGGCGAAATCCAGTTGACGCCGGAAGCGGTCAACCCGTCCGAATAAAGGCGGGGATGACGGTCGCCTTGCACCACGTACAGAATGTTGCGCTCCAGATCTTTGTCGGCGACGAACCATGGCTCGCCGGTTCCCGAGCCGCCGATGCCGAGCCCTTGCCGCTGTCCGAGCGTGTAGTACATCAACCCGTCATGCCGTCCTTTCGTCTCCCCGGTGCGCAGATCGACCATCGGTCCCGGCTGCGCGGGCAGGTAACCGCTCAGGAATTGCTTGAAATTCCGCTCGCCGATAAAGCAGATGCCGGTGCTGTCTTTCTTCTTCGCGGTGGCAAGTCCCGCTTCTTCCGCGATGCGGCGCACCTCGGGCTTCGTCAAGTGCCCGATCGGGAACATCGCTTTGGCCAGCTGCTCCTGATTCAGCGCATGCAGAAAATAAGTCTGGTCCTTGTTGCTGTCTGCGCCGCGCAGCAATTTCGCCTCCCCCGAGGCGGTACGCTCGATGCGCGCATAATGTCCCATCGCCAAATAATCGGCGCCGAGTTCGAGCGCCTTTTGCAAAATTCGCCGAATTTGATTTCCCGGTTGCACATCACATCGGGATTCGGCGTGCGTCCCCGCTTATATTCATCGAGAAAATAGGCGAAAACTTTATCATAATAGGCTTTCTCGAAATTGATCGTATAATAGGGAATGCCGAGTTGGTCGCATACGCGGCGAACGTCCTCCGCATCCTCCTCTGCGGAGCAGAAACCGTTCTCGTCCGTATCGTCCCAATTTTCATGAAAATGCCGATTACGTCGTAGCCTTCGCGCTTCAGCAGCAATGCCGCCACGGACGAGTCGACCCCGCCCGACATGCCGACAACTACGCGTGTCGACGATTTCGGTTTCGTCATCTTGATCACCACTTTCTGTAACTGCCGATTTGCAGGCGTTTCAGGCAGGCGGCCCGCGCAGAAACGCTAATCCTATTGTAACACAGTCGGCTGCGATTTTTCACAAGTTTACAACCTGCAAGTGACGATTCCGGTGGCTCTAACCTCTAAGATATGTTAACATATATTCGAACTGGGAATACCATGGATTAGATGGCGTTGTTTTTCATATAGACATAGACGAAAAACTGCTGTAAGTTTGGAAAGAGGTGTCCATTACATTGAAAATTTCGACGAAAGGCCGCTACGGTCTGACGATTATGATGGAGTTGGCGGCCAAATTCGGCGAAGGGCCGACTTCATTAAAAAGTATTGCCGAACGTAACCAGTTGTCCGAGCACTATCTGGAGCAGCTCGTCGCGCCGCTGCGCAACGCGGGTTTGGTAAAAAGCATCCGGGGCGCCTACGGAGGCTACGTTTTGTCGAGAGAACCCGAATCGATTACGGCGGGCGATGTGATCCGCATTCTGGAAGGGCCGATCTCGCCGGTCGATTTTACCGAAGAAGACGATCCGGCCAAACGCGATCTGTGGCTGCGCATTCGCGACAGCATTGCCAACGTGCTTGACTCGACGACGCTGGCCGACCTTGTCTCCTATAAAGACGAAGGACAGCCGGACAGCTACATGTTCTACATCTAGGAAACGAACCGATAGGATGAATGCAATGAACGACAGACATTATTTCGATCACGCCGCTTCGTCGCCGCTGCATCCCGATGTTGCCGAGACGATGCTGGAAGTTATGCGGGAGACGGTCGGCAACGCATCCAGCATGCACGCCTTTGGCCGGGCGGCCCGGCAGCGGATCAACCGGGCGCGCGATCTGATCGCCGAAGGCCTCGGATGCGAACCGGGCGAGCTGATGTTCACGTCCGGCGGCACCGAAAGCGACAATGCCGCCATCGCCGGAACGGCAAGAGCCCGCCGCAAGCAGGGCAAGACCCACATTATTACGTCGGCGGTCGAGCATCATGCGGTGCTCCATACTTGCGACGCGCTTGAGCAGGAAGGATTTCGGGTTACGCGGCTGCCGGTCGACGAAACGGGGCGGGTTTCGGTCGATGACGTGCGCGAGGCGCTCACGCCGGATACCGCCGTCGTGACGATTATGCACGGCAACAATGAAGTCGGCACGATCCAGCCGATTGAGGAAATCGGCGAACTGACGCGGGCGGCCGGCGTCCCGTTCCATGTCGACGCGGTGCAGTCGCTCGGAACCGAGCCGATCGATCTTGGCCGGCTGCCTGTCGATCTGATGAGCTTCTCCGCCCATAAAATCAACGGCCCGCAAGGCGTCGGCGCGCTCTATATCGCCCGCGGCACGCCGTTCGAGCCGCTGCTGCACGGCGGCAATCAGGAGCGAAAACGGAGACCGGGCACGGAGAACGTCGCCGCGATCGCCGGTTTTGCCCGTGCATTTGAACGTTGTGTGAACGAACGGGAAACGAAGAAACTATTTTTGGACAAGCTTCGTTCTACATGGATAGAGAGACTGGCAGCGATTGCGGGAGAAGACCGCATCGCCGTCAATGGCAATCCGCTCCATCGTCTGCCTCATATCGCAAATATCAGCTTCGCCGGACTCGATACCGAGACGCTGCTCATGAATTTGGATTTGGCGGGCGTCGCGGCATCGAGCGGCTCGGCCTGCACATCGGGATCGCTTGAGCGGTCGCATGTGCTGAAAGCGATGAACCTCCCCCGCTGGCGGCTGGAATCCGCTGTAAGATTCAGCTTCGGATTGGGCAATACTATGGAGGAGATCGAGCTGGCCGCGCAAAAATTGAAACGATTTTGCGCCGGGCTCGTACTACCGACTAGGAGGCTCATTCAGGCCCGTGATCAAACTTCAACAGCTTATCGGTCTTCCTGTTCTCGTCATCCACACCGGCAAAAAAGTCGGGAAAGTGAAGGACGCATGGTTCGACGAACATTGGCGGCTCAGAGGTCTCATTCTGGAGACGGGCTGGCGGTTGTCCGGCGGCGTACGCGTTGTGGAATGGAACCACGTGCTGACCTGCGGCGAAGATGCCGTTCTTATTGCCGAAGGAGATTCGGTTCGCAAGTTGAAGGCTGCGGAGATCGGAAGGTCTTTCTTCCAAAGCGGATGCGTTAAACTGCGCGATTTGCCCGTTATGACGGTTCACGGTCAACAGCTGGGCAGATTGTCGGACGTTTATTTTTATCCGTTTCAGGGTACACAGATAGTAGGTTATGAATTGACAGACGGATTTATTTCGGACGTGATGGAAGGGCGCAAATGGTTTCGTGCGCCCGCCGATTCCGACGTTATCCTTCTGGGGGAAGATGCGATCATCGTGCCGGCCATTAGCGAAACGGAGCTGGAACCGGTCGCTTCTTCCGATTCGGTTATTAGGGAGAAATGAAAGATGATGAGATGTCCCAACTGCAATTCGAAAGACATCGGGAAAATCGGTTCCCATCAGTTCTATTGCTGGGGCTGCTTCATCGAACTGACCGTCAACGGGGACAAGATGTCCGTCTACCAGGTGGAAGAGGACGGCACGCTGAGCTCGTTGGACGATCTGTTCTTTGAAGAGGATATGCCGCAAATTCATGCGAACTGACGAAGACGGCCTTAAGGGCCGTCTTTTTATGTGACAGGATGAATTGCCCTGCATGTACATATACTGAACGGAGCAACGACTCCGGCGCGAAGCGGCTGACCGTCAGCGGCCTGACGCTTCGACAGCTGCCGGAATGCGGGGGTACGGTAGTATGGAACGTTTTACAAACAGCCGGCTGTTTGCCGGCCTGGTATACGTTATTTTGGGCCTTGCCGCCCTTTATTTGCTGCTGCAGCTCAAGCCGCTTATCGTGAACGTATACAACTTTCTGAAGGCGGTGCTGGCCCCTTTTCTGATCGCGATGATCATCTCTTACGTTCTGAATCCGATCGTCAGTATGCTGAACGTTCGGAAAATGCCGCGCACGATTGCGGTGCTGCTCATCTACGCTGTTTTCGGATTTGCCATCGCGGTAGTGCTGGTCAACCTTATCCCGATGGTTCTGGAGCAGCTGGAGGAATTGAACCGCCATGTGCCGGAGTTGACCGTACGCGCGCAGGACATCGTCAGCGACCTGAACAACAACTCGCTGCTGCCGGAAAGCGTGCGGACGGGCATCAACAATTCGCTTTACCAGATGGAGAAGCGGCTGTCGGCGGCCATATTCGATTTCGTCAACAATATCGGCGCGATGCTGAACGCGCTGTTCATCGCCTTCATTATCCCGTTTCTCGCTTTTTATATTTTGAAGGATTTCGAAGTGTTCGAACGGACGGTCATCACGTTTGTGCCGAAGAGCCACCGGAAAGGCGCCGTCCGGCTGCTGAAAGATATCGACAGCGCGCTCGGCAGTTATATTCGGGGCCAGTTTTTCGTCTGCGTCATCGTCGGGACGCTGGCCTATATCGGCTACCTGCTCATCGGCATGCCGTATGCGCTGCTGCTTGCCGGCATCGTCGCGATCACCAATATCATTCCGTATTTGGGACCGTTCTTCGGCGCCGCTCCGGCGCTGATCGTGGCATCGACCTTGTCGGTCAAAATGATGCTGCTCGTCGTCGTCGTCAATACGGTATGCCAAATCCTCGAAGGAAACGTCGTCTCGCCGCAGGTGGTAGGGCGGACGCTTCATATGCATCCGCTGACGATTATATTCGCGCTGCTCGTCGGCGGGGAAATCGCCGGCATCGTCGGCATGATTCTGGCCGTTCCGATCTTCGCCGCCCTGAAGGTGATCTTCCAGCACATTTTCGCCTATTATGTCAGACGGAACATGGTTTGACAGCAGGCCGCAGTATCCCCTATAATCTTGAATATCTATGTATGTTCCATACGATGAGAGCGATGACGAATTGGAAGTACGCCATAGCCCGTCAGCCAGAGAGGGCGTTACGCGCATGTTCGGGAGTCCGGCTTGCGCGGCTGCGATAACGCCTGTGACGAAGAATGGCGGAAAGCTCATTTCGGAGCGTGAACGAACTTCACCGGTTGGACCCGTTACCGTCCGTTAGAGGCGATCGCCGCCGGTCAGGAGCCAAGAAGCGTCCGGCCGCGGGGCGATAACCAGGGTGGTACCGCGATCATTCGTCCCTGAGTATTCAGTGGGCGTTTTTTTGTGTCCGAACGTCAGATCGGGCGCAGCACACGAACGATAACATTCCGATTGGAGGCGTAATTCCATGAAAGCTAGCGAAATCCGTTCCAAATGGCTCGAATTTTTTGCAAGCAAAGGTCATGCGATCGAACCGAGCGCATCGCTCGTGCCGAACAACGATCCGTCGCTGCTGTGGATCAATGCCGGCATGGCGCCGCTTAAAGTATATTTTGACGGCCGGGAAATTCCCGCCAATCCGCGCATTGCCAACTCGCAAAATGCATTCGCACGAACGATATCGAAAATGTAGGCAAAACGCGCCGCCACCATACGTTTTTCGAGATGCTCGGCAACTTCTCGATCGGCGATTATTTCAAGAAAGAAGCGATCGAATGGGCCTGGGAGTTTCTGACGTCGCCCCGCTGGATCGGTTTCGATCCGGAACGCCTCTCGGTAACGGTCTATCCGGAAGACGAGGAAGCTTACGACTATTGGCGCAACATGATCGGTCTGCCGGACGAACGCATTATCAAGCTGGAAGACAACTTCTGGGATATCGGCGAAGGTCCTTGCGGACCTTGTACGGAAATTTTTTACGACCGCGGCGACCAATACGGCGACCTGTCCGACCCGGAATGCTATCCGGGCGGGGAGAACGAGCGTTTCCTGGAAGTGTGGAACCTCGTATTTTCGCAGTTCAACCATAACAAGGACGGCAGCTACACGCCGCTTCCGAACAAAAACATCGACACCGGCGCCGGCCTGGAGCGGTTTGCCTCGATATTGCAGGGGGTGGATTCCAACTTCGACACCGACCTGTTCCTGCCGATCATCGAGCGGACGTGCAAAATAGCGGGCGTAACCTACAAGGAAGACGCGGATGCCGATGTGGCGCTGAAGGTGATCGCCGACCATATCCGGACAGTCACGTTCGCCGTCGGCGACGGCGTCCTGCCGAGCAACGAAGGTCGCGGTTACGTAATCCGGCGGCTGCTGCGGCGCGCCGTCCGCTACGGCAAGAAGCTCGGCATCGACCGCCCGTTCCTGTACGAGCTGGTGGAGACGGTCGGCGGCATTATGGGCGTTTACTATCCGGAAGTGGTCGAGAAGCGGGCGTTCATCGAGCGCGTCATCCGGATGGAAGAAGAGCAGTTCCATCGCACGCTGTCGGACGGGCTCGGCCTGCTCGCAGGTCTCGTCGCGGACGCGAAAGCCGAAGGCCGGAAGGTTATCGGCGGCGAAGACGCGTTCCGGCTGTACGACACGTACGGCTTCCCGCTCGACTTGACCGAAGACTATGCGGGCGAGCACGGGCTGACGGTCGACCGCGAAGGGTTCGAGGCGGCGATGGAAGAGCAGCGCAAGCGCGCGCGCGATGCCCGGACGGAGACCGGCGGCATGAATACGCAGGGCGGTCCGCTCGCCGATTTCACGGTTAAAAGCGAGTTCGTTGGTTATAATGAGTTGGTAACTGAAGCCAGAGTGACGGCCATCGTCAAGGACGACAGCATGGTCGACATCGCGGGACCCGGCAGCCGGGTGCTGGTGCTGCTGGACCGGACGCCGTTTTATGCGGAAAGCGGCGGACAGGTCGGAGACAAGGGAACGATTGCGGGCGAAGGCTTCGAACTGAACGTCGAGGACGTCACGAAGGCGCCCCACGGCCAGCCCGTTCACCGGGCGGTCGTCGTATCCGGCACGATCCGCAAGGGCGATGTCGTACGGGCGGCCGTCGCGGAAGAGCTGCGCGCGGATATTGTAAAAATCATACGGCGACCCATCTGCTGCACAAGGCGCTCAAAGAAGTGCTCGGAGAGCACGTCAACCAGGCGGGTTCGCTCGTCGAGCCGGAACGTCTGCGGTTTGACTTCTCCCACTTCGGCGCGGTCACCGCGGAAGAAATGGCGGAGATCGAGCGCCGCGTCAACCGCCAGATCTGGCTCGGAACCGAAGTGGAGATTTCGAGCAAACCGCTCGCGGAAGCGAAGGCGATGGGCGCGATGGCGCTGTTCGGCGAAAAATACGGCGATATCGTCCGCGTCGTCCGGGTCGGCGATTACAGTCTGGAGCTGTGCGGCGGCTGCCACGTGACGAACACGTCCCAGATCGGCCTGTTCAAGCTGGTGGCGGAGAGCGGCATCGGTTCCGGCGTGCGCCGCATCGAAGCGGTAACCGGACGTCACGCCTATGCTTATGTGGAAAGCCAGCTTGACCTGCTGAAGCAGTCTGCGGCGCTGCTGAAATCGAATCCGGCGGACGTGCCGAAGCGGATCGAGGCGCTGTTCGCCCAGACGAAAGAGCTGGCGCGCGAGAACGAATCGCTTCAGGCGAAGCTGAGCCATATCGAGGCCGGCTCGCTCGAGTCGAAAGCGAAGCGGGCCGGCGATGTTACGGTGCTGGCCGCCCGCGTCTCGGCGCCGAGCATGGACGCGCTCCGGAGCATCGCCGACGAGCTCAAGGCGAAGCTCGGTTCGGCGGTCATTGTCCTTGGCGCGGTTCAGGACGACAAGGTTCAACTCGTCGCCGCCGTCTCGCCCGATCTCGTGCAGAAAGGCTTTCATGCCGGCAAGCTGATCAAGGAAGCGGCCGCGCGCTGCGGCGGCGGAGGAGGCGGACGGCCGGATATGGCGCAGGCCGGAGGCAAGGATGCGTCCAAACTGGAAGAAGCGCTGAAACTTGCCGAAGAACTGGTTCTAAAGCAGGCAAATGTGATATAGTAGAAAATAAGAACCTTTTGAAACCTGCCGATTGAGGAAAGCGAGGTGCTGGCGATGAGTTCCATGGATAAAACGATGAAGTTTGACGTGAAAGCGGAAGGAATCGAAATTTCTTCGCAGGAAATTTTGCTGAAAGTATATGATGCGCTCCTGGAGAAGGAATACAACCCGATCAACCAGATCGTCGGTTATCTGCTCTCCGGTGATCCGGCGTATATTCCACGGCACAACAACGCCAGAAGCTTGATTCGCAAAAAAGAACGGGACGAACTGATCGAGGAGTTGGTCCGTTCCTATTTAAGCCGGCATCGGTAGGCGGCGGGAAACGGAGTCAGGCATGAAATGGATGGGACTGGACTACGGTGACCGGAATATCGGCGTTGCCGTCAGCGACGCGTTCGGCTGGACCGCGCAAGGTGTCACGGTTGTGGAACGGCGTCGGGACGGAAGCGAATTCGAGCGGATCGCCGAGCTGGTCAGAGAGCACGAAATTGGGGAAGTTGTCGTCGGTTTGCCGAAGAATATGAATGGCACCGTCGGTCCTCGTGGCGAAATTTGCATCGCATTTGCGGAACAGCTCCGGCAAAAACTGAAATTACCTGTTCACCTGTGGGATGAAAGGCTGACCACCGTGGCGGCCGAACGAACGCTGCTCGAAGCGGACATCAGCCGAAAGAAAAGAAAGCGGGTCGTGGACAAAATGGCCGCGGCGCTCATTTTGCAAAATTTTCTCGATTCTAAAACGAAAAGGTGAGGGTAACGATGACAAAGGACGACATGCAGTTTGATGAGCCGGAAATTATTTATATTCCGGATGAAGACGGCAACGAGGAAGAATTCGAGGTCATCATGAAGTTCGAAGTCGACGGTTCCGACAAGAAATATATGATGGTCGTGCCGATCGGAGACGGCGACGAGGACGCCGAAGAGGACGAGGTTTACGCGTTCCGCTACGAAGAGGACGGCGACGACCTGAAGCTCTATACGATCGAAGACGAAGAAGAATGGAATATGGTCGAAGAAACGTTCAATACGCTCCTTAGCGAACTGGAAGATGATAACGGATGAACGGAATACAGCCGGTCCGGGTCCGTCTGCTTGCAAGCAAATACGGCGAAGAAGTAGAACTGCTGTCGGAGGGCGGTCAGCCCGAATCGTACCGGATTATGGCGGAATTCGAACTCGGCGGGCAAGTCTATGCCGCCCTGCAGTCTCCCGCCATGCGCAAGGAGAACGAGGTTGAGATGTTCCGCGTCGTGGTCGACGGCGAGGAGCCGGAGCTTGAAAGCATCGAGGACGACGAGGAATGGGAGGCCGCTGCCGAGGCGTACGACGATCTGTTGTTCCAGGAAACCGAACGTTCCTGATCAGCATGTCGAAGCTGTCGCAGCTATATATCCATCGAGGCGCGAAGGGCGGTTGATACCGCCCTTCGCTTGCGGAAACGGAGGAAAGTGCGTTGGACAGGCCGATGAAAGGGACGGACGGATACTCGTCCGATACGTCTCTCGGACCGAAGAAGGGACGAATCACATTCTGGGTAATCGTTGTCATCATTTTGCTTCTGCTGGCCGGCTGCGGAGCGGTGGCCCTGTATGTCTGGAACGGCTTGCGGCCGGCGCCGGAAGGCGAAGCGAAGCGGGTGGAGATTGAACGCGGAATGACCGCCTTCCAGGTGGCCGACATGCTGGAGCAACAAGGAATCATTCGAAATTCATTCCTGTTTAAATATTATTTGCGCTACAAGGATGAAGGAAACAAGTTCCAGGCCGGCATATACGAATTGCATCCCGGCATGACGAACGATGAGATAGTCGCGAAGCTGAATGCGGGAGAGACAGTGAAGCCGGAGACGATACGGTTCACGGTGCCGGAAGGCTATTCGATCTTGCAAATGGCCGAGAAGCTGGACAAGGAGAAATTGGCCGATAAAGAAGAGTTTCTCCGTCTGGTCGATGATCCTAAACTGCCGGCGGATTCGTCCGTGCTGCAGTCCATTCCCAAAGACGGGAAGCTGCGTTATCGGCTCGAGGGCTATCTGTTCCCGGAAACGTACGAGTTTCCGAAGGACAGTACGCTGAACGATATGATCGTTCGGATGGTGAGCGAACTGGAGCGCAAGCTGAACGAGCTTCCCGAAGGATGGAAAGAGAAAATGGCCGCACGGGGGCTGAATTTTCATCAGCTGATGACGGTCGCATCGCTTGTCGAACGGGAAGTCGTCGTCGACGAGGAGCGGGCGCTCGTCGCCGGCGTCATTTACAACCGGCTGGCAAAAGGGATGCTGCTGCAGATCGATGCGACGGTTCAATACGCGCTCGGGGAACAGAAGGAGCGGCTGCTGTACAAAGATCTGGAAATTGACGATCCGTACAACACGTACAAGTACGAAGGACTGCCGCCGGGCCCGATCGCCAGTCCGAGCCTCGCTTCGATCGAAGCCGCGCTGTACCCGGCGAAATCCGATTACTTGTTCTATGTGACCAAGAAGGACGGAAGCGGGGAGCATCTGTTCGCCCGCACGTTCGAGGAGCATGAGCGCAACATCGAGGAAAGCAACCGGACGGCGAAGCGGAATGGAGGGGGAGAAGGTGCGCAATAAACCGGAATTGCTCGCGACGGCTTCGTCGCTTGAAGAGATGAAGGTGCTGCTGGCGGCAGGAGCGGACGCGTTCGCCATCGGGGAATCCCGGTACGGGCTCAGACTTCCGGGCGAATTCGGGCTGCCGGCCATGGCGGAAGCGGTGCGGCTCGCCCATGCGCACGGGGCCAAAATTTATGCCGTCGTCAACAATATTATGGACAATCACCGAGCGGAGGAGCTGCCCGCTTATATCCGGGGCGTAGCCGAGACGGGCGCGGACGCCGTCGTGTTCGGCGATCCGGCGGTACTGATGGCGGTCCGTTCCGAAGCTCCGCATCTGAAGCTTCATTGGAATGCGGAGATGACGTCGACCAATTACGCGTCGGCGAACTATTGGGGCCGGTTCGGGGCGACCCGTGTCGTCCTGGCCCGGGAGCTCAATCTGGAGCAGGTGAAGGAATTGAAGGCCCGGACCTCGCTTGAAGTTCAGGTCCAGGTGCACGGCATGACCAATATTTATCATTCCCGGCGCGAACTCGTCGGCAGCTATCTGGATCATCGCGGCGCGCACCGGGCGGTGCCGGTCTCGGCCGACGCCGGCCTATACCTGACCGAAGAAGAGCGGGCCGGCGAGATGTATCCGATCTACGAGGACGCCAACGGCACGCATATGATGAGCGCCGACGACATTTGCATGATCGAGGATTTGCACGAACTGCTGGCCGCCGGCATAGACAGCTTGCGGATCGAAGGTTTGATGAAATCCGTCGCCTATAATGAGACGGTCGTCCGGAGCTACCGGGCCGCCATCGACGCATACGCCGCGAATCCGGACGAATACGTGTTCCGGGAAGAATGGCTGGATGCGATTCGGGCGGTCCAGCCGCCCGGACGGGAATTGAGCTTCGGCTTTTTTACAAGGAACAAGTGTATTGAAGCAAGCGAAAGGAAGTGCCTGACGAGTGACAACGATGACGAAGCCGCTGCCGAAGGGCAAGCGGCATCGGCTCGACAAACCCGAACTGCTCGCACCCGCGGGCAGTCTGGAGAAACTGAAGTTTGCTGTCCACTACGGCGCGGACGCCGTCTATATCGGCGGGCAAAAATACGGCTTGCGTTCCAATGCCGACAACTTCAGCCTCGAGGAGATGAGGGAGGGCGTCGAATTTGCCCGCCGCTACGGCGCAAAATTGTTCGTGGCTACCAATATTTATGCGCATAACGAGGATATCGAGGGGCTGGGCGAATATTTGTGCGGGCTGCGCGATGTCGGAGTCGCCGCCATTATCGCCGCCGATCCGGTCGTCATCGAGACGGCGCAGCGGCTGACGCCGGAACTGGAAGTGCATCTGTCCACCCAGCAATCGACGATGAACTGGCGGGCCGTGCAATTTTGGAAAGAGCAGGGGCTGCCGCGGGTCGTGCTGGCCCGGGAAACGAGCTTCGAAGATATTGCGGAAATCAAGGCCCATGTCGATATCGAACTCGAAGTGTTCGTTCACGGCGCGATGTGCTCGTCCTATTCCGGCAGATGCGTATTGTCGAACCATTTTACGGACCGGGATTCGAACCGGGGCGGATGCTGCCAGTCTTGCCGCTGGAAGTACGAGCTGCAACGGGAGGGAGCGCCGGCACTCGAAGAAGCGGGGGATGCCTTCACGATGGGATCGAAAGATCTGTGCATGATCGAGCATTTGCCGCAATTGATCGAGCTCGGCGTCGACAGCTTCAAGATCGAAGGGCGGATGAAGAGCGTCCATTATGTCGCTTCGGTCGTGAACGCATACCGGCAAGCCATTGACGCCTATTTCGCCGATCCGGAAGGCTATAAGCTGAAGCCGGAATGGCGGGAAGAGATCGACAAGGCCGCCAACCGGCCGCTCAATACGGGCTTCTTCCTGGACGAGCCCGGCGCGGAAGCCCATATTTACGAGCCGGAAGAGAAAAAGGCGCCGTACGATTTTGCCGGCGTCGTGCTCGATTACGACAGCGCGACCGGCACTGCAATCGTTCAGCAGCGCAATCATTTCCGTCCGGGACAGGAAGTCGAATTTTTCGGTCCGGGCGGGACGTTCTTCAAGCAGACGATCGGCGAAATTTTCAGCGAGGAAGGGGAGCGGCTGGACGCCGCCCGCCATCCGCTGCAGCGGCTCCGCATTCGTACGGACAGACCGGTGAAGCCGATGGACATGATGCGCAAGCGCATCGGATCATAATAACGACAAGACCTGGGTACTTGGACCCCGGGTCTTTTATCTTATTTACAGGTCTCTCAAAACATACATAGGTCTTTAAGACGAGTTTTCGCTTCATTTTTGCCCGTTGGTCTTATGTTTTGCCGCCCTAATACCGATATATAAAATGTTGAGGCTACAATGGGAGGAGGAACTATCCCTCCGACCGGTTATTATGCATAAGAAACGGGTGGTGTCTGTACATGAAAAGAAGCAAGTCGCCCAAAAACGACAAGCCGGTCGACAAGGGCAATACTTCGCAGCAGAACGGGGAGAAGGCAAAGAAGCGGATCGGAATGTTCCGAATTGCCGATTTGAAGGGAGCGCTGTCCTTCAATCCGGCCAAATCGGTAGGGACCCGGCTGTTTCTTGTCATTTTCACCAGCATTCTGGCATGCGTTCTTATTGTCGGGTTGCTGTCTTATTCTATTTCGAAGTCGACGATCGAATCGCAGGCGAAGCAATCGGGTTATCAGACGATTCAGCAGACGGCCGAGAAGCTTGACCTGATGATCAAAAACTACGAAGAGCTGACCATGCAGGTTATCGTCGACAGCGTCATTCAAGAGCGGATTGCGCAGTATAGCAAAACCGGGATATCGCAGTACGAGCGGTTCGAGGCCAGCCGCTCCCTGAACGAACGGCTGCAAAGCTTTACGATGAGCAACCGGGGCGTGCAAGGGAGCTATTTGATACCGATCAAGCAAGCGGGCGATCAGGGCATACTGGGAAGCTCGTCGCTTTCGTGGGAATCGGTCACAAGCACGGACTGGTACAAGGCCGCGCTGGAGCAGAACGGGCGTACGGTATGGATTCCGACGCAGCCGAAATCGCTCGGCGGCAGCGGATCGGCGACATTCGGCGTGGCGCGTCTGCTGAAAAATACGCTGAATAACGACGCCCAGTATGTGTTTGTTCTCGAAATCAGCCTGAAGGAATTCCAAAATCAATTTGAAAATGTTCATCTCGGCAACGGATCGCGCATCGTGTTGCTCGACCAGAACAACAACTATTTGACGAATGCCGACGAGACGCTGATCGGCCAGCCATCCGACGTTCAGCTTCCTGTCGGAGAGAATGCGAAGGCTTCCGGTACGCTGGAGGCGACGAGCGCCGGCGGGAAGGTGCTGGCTATCTATCAGACGCTGGAATCGCCCGGCTGGCGGCTTCTCGGAACGATTCCGGTCGCCGAGCTGGTGAAGAGCGCCGGCTATATCCGCAATGTGACGGCCGTCGTTTCCATATTGGCAGCGATGCTGGCGGCCGGCATCGGGATTTTCGTGCTTTATACGGTGGCGGTTCCCCTTTCGAATATCCGGAACCTGATGAACGAAGGCGAGAGAGGCAATTTGTCCGTCCGTTCGAAATTGAAACGAAAAGACGAAATCGGCCAGCTTTCGCAAAGCTTCAATCAGATGATGGAGAAAATTACGGAGCTCGTGCAGCAAACGAACGTGACGGCCCAAGATGTGCTTCATACGGCCGGCGAGCTTTCGGAAGCGTCGAAGAAAACGGCGCTCGCCGCCAAAGAAATTGCGGTGGCCACGGAAGAAATTGCCGGAGGCGCGACAAGTCTGGCGATGGAAGCGGAAAGAGGCACGGACCTGACGCTGAACATCAACACCCAGATGAAACGGGTGCTGGACGCCAAAACGCAAATGAGCGCGGCGGCCGGCGAGGTCGAGCAAGCGAGCGAACGCGGAACGACGCATATGAGCATGCTGATCGAGAAGACGGGAGCAGCGGAAGAAATGACCCGCAACATGGTCGAGAAAGTGGACCGGTTGAAAGAAAGCACCCGTTCGATCCGCAAAATATTGGACGTATTGAACAACATTACGAAGCAAACGAACATTTTGTCGCTGAACGCCACGATCGAAGCGGCCCGCGCAGGAGCGGCGGGCAAGGGGTTCATGGTCGTAGCGGACGAGATTCGCAAGCTGGCCGACCAGTCCCGGCAGTCGATCGATGTCGTGGCGCAGATGACGGAGACGATTCAACACGAAATCGACGAGACGGTTACCGCGCTGTCGGACGCTTACCCGATCTTCCAGCAGCAGATCGAGTCGGTTAAAGAGACAAGCCAAATTTTCCATACGGTGCAAGGTCAGATGAATCTGTTCGTGCACAGCCTGCATTCGGTGACCGAATCGATCGGCGAGCTCGATCAGTCGCAATCGGTGCTGTCCGAAGCAATGAGCAACGTGAGCGCCGTCGCGCAGCAATCGTCCGCCACATCGGAAGAGGTCGCTTCGCTCGGCAACGAGCAGCTCCATGTGAGCGAAGAGCTCGTGAAGCTGTCCGACAAGCTGGAGAACGCGTCACGTCAGCTCAAGGAATCGCTGTCCAAGTTTTCAATATAAGCGAGTGCAATTTCGCCCGGTCCTTGCGGACGCGGAGCGACAGGCGGCTGCCGCTATGGCGGCCGCTTTTTTTGCTTGCAAGCCCCGGAGGCCGTCCGCGCCTTCCGTCAAATCGTCGCCC